>CAISOH010000001.1 GCA_903887005.1 uncultured Bacteroidota bacterium
AAATTGAATTGAAAGATTTTATTTAGTTTTTCATAATTAAAGCCAAAACCCTGTTGTATATTCGTAAAAATTGCCGTATATTTATTTTGCAAAAATAACATTTAACACTAACGCGTAATTAATTACCATATATATTGTTTTTTTAAAAGACCTTACTTTTAAAAATAATTTTAAACTGCTGTTTAAATAAAAACCTGATGAGTACTCATAGTCGGAATATATGGTTTTTAGCTGCCTGCCTGTTCGCTATATGCCTTACCATCTTTACTCTTTCTTACTTAGTTACCCAGCCATCTCACGCCATTCCAGAATTGGGCGGAGACGGGATTAAGAATATCTACACTTACCTCTATCACTGCATGTACGGCGAAGGCTATTGGTTTGAAGGAATGAACTATCCCTATGGTGAGCATATAGTTTATACCGATGCGCAGCCCTTTCTGTCTGTACCTTTTACCCTTTTCAAACATGTTACTCCCGGCGAAGCATTAAGGGTAATGTGGCTGATGATAGGCCTGAGCTATGTATTGTCTATCATTTATGTTTACAGGATATTGTTTCATTTTGAGGTCAGGCCGCTGGTAGCTGTTTTGTTCAGCGGGCTGATAGGTATTTTTACGCCGCAGCTATTTCGCCTTCAGGGGCATTTCGCCTTATCTTATGCCTGCATAATTCCTATGTTGTTTTACTGGTCCATCTTATACCACGAACTTAACCACTGGCGGTATTGTATCTACATTTTCATTTTGGGCTGCATAGTGGCCTTTCTGCATCCTTATTTTATAGCTATGATGCTGGTATGGGTAAGCAGCTATGCTATTGGTTATTTTATATTTACCAAAGGCCAGACCATTCAAAAAACAAAGCATGTATTGTCAATAATCACTAGTGTTCTTTGTGCATTTATAATGATGTCTGTAGTAATGAACCTTACTGACCCGATAAAAGACAGGCCCAAAACCCCGGTTAATAATATTGACGCCAACACCACCATTGTCCAGGTATTTACATCCGAATATTCCCCGTTCTGGCAGCATGTAAAGAACATAACAAAGTTTACATTCCCCGACTGGCTGGAAGGCTATGCATACATTGGCCTCGTAGCTACCGGGACGTTACTGTTAGCCCTGTTCATCGCTTTGCGAAACAGGTATAAAAAGAAAGCGCCGACTGTTGATCCTTCCAAAAAAAGGTTTTCACCTATATGGTTATTCATAGCGCTTGCAGCCTTATTGTTCAGCATGGGCGTGCCATTCATCTGGCATATGGAGTGGCTGCTCGATTACCTCTCCGTCTTTAAACAGTTCCGGTCGCTGGGCCGATTTAGCTGGATATTTTATTACATCATTACCATCTATAGTGTTGTATATATCTACGGACTGTTTTCCCGGCTTTTAGCCGCCCGCAAATTATATACTGCTTATGGTTTATTACTGCTCTCATTCGCTGTATGGATTTATGACATGAGCGGCTATGTGAAATTTTCAAGGGCGCTTGCCGCCAGTGCGCCCGGCAATTATGATGTTCTTTTTTCACAAAAAGAACAAAACTGGCTATCCTGGCTTTCGGAACATGGGCACAGTAACCATGATTTCCAATCTATATTAGTGCTGCCGTTTTTTCATGAAGGCACGGAAAAATTATGGATAAATAATCCTGGCTGGCTGATGATGCTTGGGGCTAAGGCTTCCCTGCAACTGCATTTGCCCCTCATTGACGTTAAGATGTCCCGCTCCTCCTGGTCGCAGGCTTTTAAACAGTTGAAAATAGCAGCAGGGCCATATGCTGACAAACCTATGCTGCATGAACTGAAAAGCAGCAAACCCTTTCTGCTGCTTCATTTTGAATGCGATACCCTAGACCCCGACCAGAAATACCTGTTAACAGCTTCCGACTATATCGGGCATTATTCCCAATGTAACATTTATGCATGTTACCCCGAAAGGATACTGGCTAACGATAAACGAATGCAGGATAGCATCCGCAATTTGTTGCCTTATATGCCTGCCGGGGATACCTGTATCGGAAATGGCCTGTGGTATGTAAACCATTTTGATGGAAATAATGCAACCGACAGATTATTTGGTAATGGCGCATTGCCAAGGATTGCGGCCAATGACAGCATTATTGCTGTTATCCCTTTACCGCCGGTGAATGATGCGCCGCAATATGAGTTTTCCTGCTGGTTCCTCGTGGGTGATGAAAATTTCAGGTCTCCGAACATGTACTTGCATTTCTTTGATAGCGCCGGCAAATTAATTACCATAAAAGATGCATCCTGCAAAAGAACAAGTGTGGACAACCGCAACCTATGGTTCCGGGCGTCACTCTATTTTAATCTGCCCCCAAGGTGCAGGGCTATCAAATGCGTCTTGGTAAATGAACCCAATCCTTCTTACAAAGTATTGGACGAACTATTGCTGCGCCCGGCAGATGCCTTGATCATATCCAGGTCGGCAAATGAGAAGGTGATGGTGAATAATCATTTGTTTTAGTTTTTTTATTGCAACTTGGAATTGGCAGCTGCAATCACCCCGGATACAATACTCTTTTACAATTTTAGCAATTAAAAAACGTTTAAAAGCATTTTTCTTCGTAAATTTAGATTAGGATTGAAGGTTTAGAATTGTATATGCATACACAGCAATTGGCACCACCACTGGTACCTTATAACAAGAACGACGAGGAAGAGAAAAAAATTATCCTGAGGGAATACAGGGCATTGCTTCGCGCATTGAAGGAAAGCCTGAAAAAAGGAGATAAGTCTTTGCTGCGCCATGCTTTTGAAATCGCTGTTGAGGCGCATAAAGATATGCGGCGCAAATCGGGAGAGCCTTATATACTGCACCCGCTGGCAGTTGCCCGTATAGTGGTGGAAGAAATAGGACTGGGCGTCACCTCCGCTATTTGCGCCCTGCTGCATGATACGGTAGAGGATACGGAAATAACCCTGGAAGATATAAGTCGCGAGTTCAACACCTATATCGCCAAGATCATTGACGGCCTCACCAAAATATCGAATGTGGTGGACATTAAAGCGGACACTACCATACAGGCCGAGAACTTCAGGAAAATATTACTGACCCTTGCCGATGACCCCCGCGTGATACTCATAAAGCTGGCCGACCGGCTGCATAATATGCGTACGCTGGATAGCATGAGCCGCGAAAAGCAATTGAAAATATCGTCTGAAACAACATACATCTATTCGCCCCTCGCCCACCGGCTTGGCCTGTATGAAATAAAGTCAGAAATGGAAGACCTGGCGCTGAAATATACACAGCCGGAGGTTTATACAGAGATATCACAGGGACTGAAAGAAACAAAGCGGGAACGCAGCCGCTACATCAACGAATTTATTAAACCTATAAAAGAAGAACTGACCAATAACGGTTTCAAATTTGAGATATACGGCAGGCCCAAGGCGATAAACTCTATATGGAATAAAATGCGTAAAAAGCATGTAACATTTGATGAAGTTTACGACCTCTTCGCCATACGTGTAATACTGGAATCAACACCGGAGCGCGAAAAAGAAGATTGCTGGAAAGTATATTCCATCATCACCAATTTTTACCACCCAAGCACGGAGCGCCTCCGCGACTGGATAAGCGTGCCCAAGGGAAATGGTTATGAAGCGCTGCATACTACCGTAATGGGCCCCGGGGGGCGCTGGGTAGAGGTGCAGATACGCAGTACGCGAATGAATGAAATTGCCGAGAAAGGCCTTGCTGCCCACTGGAAATATAAAGAAGGCGCTATCACTGCTCAGGAAAGCAAACTCGATAGTTTCCTGAAACACCTCCGGGATATTTTGAATAACCCAGACACGGATACTATTGATTTTATCCAGGATTTCAAGCTCGACCTGTTTACCGAAGAAATATACATATACACTCCGAAAGGAGATATGAGAATACTCCCGAAAGGCGCTACCACCCTTGATTTCGCATTCGATATCCATACGGAATTAGGTATGCACTGTATTGGCGCCAAGGTGAATTACAGATTAGTGCCGCTCAGCCACCAATTAGATAGCGGAGACCAGGTGGAGGTGATCACTTCTTCAAAGCAAACGCCCTCTGAAGACTGGCTCCGTTTCCTGATTACCGCCAAAGCAAAATCCAGGGTTAAAAATTACCTGAAAGAAGACAAACGCAAGATCGCAGAAGATGGGAAACAAGCGCTGAAACGTAAACTGGAACATCTTAAAGCGCCCCTGTCGCAACACAACCTTACGGAACTGATGCATTTTTATAAAAAATCATCAGCGCTCGATTTGTATTATGCCATTGCAGTAGGTGACATTGACCTTAAAGATCTGAAAAATTTTGGTGTATATGGAGATAAATTGCAACCTGCCGCACGCGAAATAAAACCAGAGACCAAACATGCAGGACCAGTTGATGAAGCGCATAAGCACAAACCTGCCAAAGCCGCGGAACTGATTATCTTCGGGGAGCGTTCTGATAAGATATTGTACAAGCTGGCACAATGCTGCCAGCCTATTCCGGGAGATGATGTATTCGGTTTCGTAACATCGGGAGAGGGTTTGAAGGTACACCGTACCGACTGCCCCAATGCAGCACAGTTACTGGCCAACTACGGCCACCGGATAGTAAAAACCAAGTGGGCCAAGAACAAAGAAATATCCTTCCTTACCGGTGTGCGCATAGTAGGTCTGGATGATGTGGGGGTAATACAAAAGATCACCAATGTCATCTCCGGCGAACTGAAACTGAATATGCGCTCCATGAGCATAGACTCCAAAGACGGCATTTTTGAAGGCACGATAATGATCTATGTACACGACCGGGAAGAGCTCAATAAATTCTGCAACCGCCTCGGCGCCCTGGAAGGAATTAATAAAATAGAGCGGCTGGAAAGCCAGGAGGGGTAGAACTCCCAAACACCCCCCTGCCCCTGAAGGGGAGTGCTATATCTCTAATTCTGAACTTAAGAATAGAACGCAGCAAAATTATAAAAACAGATAAAACAGTACATTTTAAGAAATAATTTCACTTTTTTAGATAATTTTTAAATAATTTGCAGAAATTCTGCAAAAAATAGAAAAATGGTTATTCAATTTAGCATAGGAAATTACCGGTCTTTTAATTCGGTTCAAACTATAAATTTTCGCGCAACTGGTTTGGTTTCCGAAGATAAAACTGTTGATGCCAATAATATTGCAGAGGTTGCTGGACAAAGGTTGTTAAAAACCATTGGGGTTTATGGGCCTAATGCGAGCGGGAAATCGAATCTGGTAAAGGGGTTTCGTTTTTTTAATAACATGGTTGCTTCATCATTGGAAAATGAAGATTTTTTGTCTCTATTTTTGAATCCAAACAAGCAGGCAATAATAAATGAATCCGATGATTGGGGTTATTTTCAAATTGTACTCTTACTACATGGCAAAAAGTATAGATATGGATTTACATTGAGTGAAGACGAAGTCGCTACTGAATGGTTATTTGGACCTGCTGAAAAAAATGAAACATATTACTTTATTCGTAAAGGAGAAAATATTGATATTAATGGTTCAAGTTTTTCTGAAGGCTTAAATATTCCTTATGATACTAAACTTCGTATTGATGCCTTATTTCTTAGTTTTTGCTCATCTTATAATGGTGAAATATCCAGTAAAATAAGAGATTTCATTGCGAATAAAATTAAAATTGAAGGTGGACCAAAGAATTATTATTTAGAAACTAACTCCATGGTCAAAGACGGTAAAAAAGAAGTAGTGTTAAAATGGCTTAACGAAGCAGGGCTCCTTTTCAACGATATTATTATTAAAGATTTCAGAAAGACATATTATCCAAGGGAAGGACAAGCCCCAAATGAGATAACAAGCGAAGGACTTGTTAAGGTCTATAAAAATATTTATAACAAAAAGGGAGAAATTATTAATAGTGTCATTATGAATCTTAATGAAGACGAATCAGACGGTACGCAAAAATATTATTCGTTCATAGGGAAGCTGTATGACAAATTTGAAAATGGTGGCCTTTTTATTTCAGATGAAATAGACAGTAACTTTCATCCCTCTTTATTGCAAAAAATTATTGGCCTCTTTAATAATCCTTTTGTGAATAAGGCAAATGCTCAATTACTATTCACCAGCCATGATACTAACCTGATGAGTCCGGAAATAATGCGGCGCGACCAGTTTTATTTTACTGAAAAATCAGCTACAGATGAAACGATATTGTACTCTTTGTCTGATTTAAAAGGTATTCGTAACAATGCAGATTTCGCAAGACAATATTTAGCAGGCTATTATGGAGCCTTACCTGTTTTAGGTAATTTTTTAGAAGAAACACAATCTATTGAAAATCCAGAAAAATAAGCTATGCCTGTTAATCCCTGGGACATAAAGAAAGATGATAGCCGCAAGGAAGATAGCATTGCTACTTACATTATTTTTTGCGAAGATGAAAATGATGAACCTTGTTATTTCCGAAGTTTTGAAATTCCAAAGAAATTAAAGGTAAATGCAATTCCCAATCAAAAGCAAAGCAGGTTTAATTTCTTAAATACAGTGAGTAAATGTGTTGAGGATGGTAAAATGGAATTTACAACACAAGGGTATAGAATCAAAGAAGATGTTACTGAAAATATATGGTCGGTATATGACCGTGATTTAGAAAATACAGACCTCACTCAAATAGCCCATAAAGAAGACATTGATTTTACCACTGCAATTCATAATGCCAACGCTACCGGAATACAAGTAGCATGGAGCAATGATGCATTTGAATTATGGGTATTATTGCATTTTGATACAATTCCAACAGGAACAAAATTGCACCGTAATGAAATTTATCAGCGATTAACTGACTTGTTCAAAAATCTTAAAAATCCTTCGGAAGAATTAGCATTAATTACAGCTAACCCCAATTTTTATTATAAATCGCAAATGAAAAGACGTGCAAATTTTGTTTTGCATGTTCTTCCGTTATTAAAAGACAAGCTGAATTCAAGCAGCAAATGCAACGTTATGTAAATTTAGCAATTTAATTGGTGAGGTAAAATTGTTCTTTTTTCTAGGCCTGTTGTTGAGCTTTTCTTGCACTTTATCTATCCTGTCCTGCGATATTGCGTTGAG
>CAISOH010000002.1 GCA_903887005.1 uncultured Bacteroidota bacterium
CTCAACGCAATATCGCAGGACAGGATAGATAAAGTGCAAGAAAAGCTCAACAACAGGCCTAGAAAAAAGAACAATTTTACCTCACCAATTAAATTGCTAAATTTACATAACGTTGCATTTGCTGCTTGAATTCAGCTTGTCAATGTTCCTTACAATCTGTAAAAAGAATTTTATAAAATCGTTTTCTTCACATCTTCCAGTATATCCAGTGTTTGCTCCTTACTGTTTCCTTCGGCATATACGCGCAATAATGGTTCTGTACCGGAAGCGCGCAGCATTATCCATCCCCCATTATCCAGGTGGTACTTGATGCCATCTATTGTCTCAATACGATTGAAAGTGTATTTGCCAAATTGGGTATATCCGCCATCAGCCGCTTTTTTGATAATCGCGTTTTTCTTATCATTATCAATATGCAGGTCATTCCGCTCATACACAAAATGGCCAACTATTTCATACACCTCTTCACAGAGTTCTTTTAATGTTTTTCCGGTTGTAGTCATGAATTCGTAAAGCGCCAGTCCATCGTATATACCATCCCGTTCAGGTATATGGCCTTTCACTGCAATACCGCCGCTTTCTTCACCACCCACCAGCACATCATCATGCACCATGATCTCACTGATATATTTAAATCCAATGGCAGTTACCTCTACAGTCAGGCCATATTTTTCACACAATTTCTTTACGCGGTCTGTTACCGAGAACGCAATGACTACCTTGCCAGTCATGCCCTTGTACTTATGCAGGTAATGAATAAGCAGCAGGATGATATTGTGTGCGTCCACAAAATTGCCATCACCATCATACAAGCCAATGCGGTCGGCATCGCCGTCTGTGGCAAGCCCTATTTTTATTTCGGGAGTGGTAGCAACAGTATTGGCTAATTCCTGCAGGTTTTTATCCAGAGGTTCAGGCGCCTGGCCATGAAATCCGGGATTATCATTGCAGTGTATCAGTACTGCGCCCGGCAGTAATCTGCGGATAACATTTTGTCCTGCGCCAAACATGGCGTCATATGCCATTTTGAAAGGTGATTTTGAAAGTGACTCAAAGTCGAATTTTCCTTTCAGATAATCCACATACAGGTCTTCAAGGTTAATGTATTCCAAAAGCCCTTTTTCTTCCCAATAATCCAAAGACTGTGAAGGTATATCTACCTCATCCGGTATCAATGCCTCTACAGCGGCAATATCAATCGGGCTTGAAGGCCCGCCATGAGCGCCTTTTAGTTTATATCCATTATAAGAAGGAGGATTGTGGGAAGCAGTAATAACAACACCCTGTTGAGCACCCAGCTTTAAAACACCAAGGGATATCATTGGTGTACTCACAAACCCTTTTGCCAATAATACTTTAACGCCATTAGCGCACAATACCTTGGTTGCTATTTCAGAAAAGAGTTGTCCGCCAAACCTGCAATCATGCCCTACAACTACCGTGGGTTTGTTATTTTTTTGAAGTAGCCAGTCTGCCTGCCCTTTGCTGACTCTTGCTACATTATAAACGGTAAAATCCTGAGCTATAATAGCTCTCCATCCGTCCGTACCGAATTTGATTTTTTCTGTTGTCATAAGATCCTTTGAGAAATATAAAAATATAGATAGTTAAATATTGTGCCGCAAATTTATAAAAACGTTTTATACCGATAAGGTATTTAATTTTACATCCTAATTTCATTATTATGCCAGACCAGTTAATATCCATTAATCCCGCAACAGGAAAAGAAATTGCTTCTTACCTCATTCATGATGAACATTATGTAGAAAAAGCCCTGAAACAATCTGTAAAGACATTTGAGGATTGGCGCAGGCTGCCATTTTCAAAAAGGGCGGTCGTATTGAAAAATATTGCTAAAGAACTGCGCAAAGAAAAGGATAAACTGGTAAAACTTGCTTCACTGGAAATGGGAAAACCTATTCAGCAAGGGTATTATGAAGTGGAGAAATGCGCCAGTACACTTGAGTTTTATGCAAAAGAAGGAGCTAAGTTCCTGGCAAATGAGATAGTAAAAACAGACGCCCGCAAAAGCTATGTAACCTTTCAGCCAATAGGTACCGTACTTGCTATAATGCCATGGAACTTCCCTTACTGGCAATTGTTCAGAGCTATGGCGCCTACGGTTATGGCCGGCAATGTGATGATTCTGAAACACGCATCGAATGTAAGCGGCTGTGCGATGGCAATAGAAAAGGTAATAAAAAATGCCGGGGCTCCTAAAGGGTTAATGCAAACATTATTGCTGCCATCATCAAGAGTAGAAAAATTAATAGATGACAGCAGGGTAGCAGCGGTAACTTTAACCGGCAGTACGGCAGCGGGCAGCAAGGTAGCCGAAGCAGCTGGCAGAAACCTGAAAAAAGCGGTACTGGAGCTTGGAGGCAGTGATGCATACATCATTCTCGAAGATGCGGATATGGATACTGCGATAGAAATTGCGGTACGCGGGCGGTTAGTGAACAGCGGACAAAGCTGTATTGCCGCAAAACGGTTTGTTGTGGTTAAATTGAGGAGGAAGGAGTTTGAACAGCGGTTTACGGAGCAAATGAAGGCGGCTACTTACGGGGACCCGATGGATGAAAAAAACAAGATAGGCCCAATGGCGCGGCATGACCTACGCGACCAATTGCATGACCAGGTGCAAAAAAGTATTGCAAAAGGTGCAAAACTGCTTTGCGGAGGTTTTATACCTGATGGGCCGGGAGCTTATTATCCGCCAACAGTGCTTACCAATATAAAGAAAGGGATGCCAGCATATGATGAAGAATTATTCGGGCCGGTGGGGGTTATTATTGAAGCTAAGGATGAAGCTGACGCCATGCGAATTGCCAATGACACTATTTACGGACTTGGAGGCGGTATCATCTCAAAGAACAGGGCAAGGGCTGAAAAGCTTGCAGCAGAAGAACTGCAGGCAGGTAGCTGTTTCGTAAATGACTTTGTACATTCCGACCAGCGGCTTCCATTTGGCGGCATAAAGCATAGCGGATATGGCAGGGAATTAGGTGAATTCGGGATACGGGAATTTGTGAATATTAAGACTGTGTATGTGAAGTAGTTTTTAACTTGGTGGATGAAAGCTATTTTGTAAATTTGTTTAAAGTATTTTAAAACTAAGGTTTTATGACAAAAGAAATCGTTGCTACCGCGATTAAGGACTTGCCGGAGGAATTTCATTTAGATGAGCTTTTTGAACGTTTGGTATTCGTCGAAGAGGTGGAGGCAGCCCGAAAAGAAGTCAGAGAAGGAAAAACGATTCCTTTAGAGGAAGTCAAAAAAATTGTTAAGGAATGGCAAAAGTAACATTATCTGCAACCGCATTGATGAATTTGGAATCAATACATGAGTACATCTCAAAAGATGCTGAATTTTATGCAGATAAGGTGATTGCCAAAATACTTCAACGAATAACAATTTTGGAAACTCATCCAATGATTGGGAAGGTTGTTCGTGAATTTGGAAATCCATTAGTGAGAGAGTTAATTGAAGGGAAATACAAAATTATTTACGAAATTATTAGTGAAGGTGAAATTTCTGTTTTGCGTATATATCATGGGGCAAGATTATTGAAAGATCTAAAAATAAAACCAGGATTATGACAAAAGAAATCGTCGCTACCGCTATTAAAGAAATGCCACATGAATTTGATTTGGATGAGTTAATTGAAAGATTAATTTTCATTGAAAAAGTGGATGAGGGGCTTAAAGATATTGAAGAAGGTAGAACGATACCTCATGAAGAAGTCAAAAAAATTATTGAAAGCTGGCGAAAGTAAAATTATCTGGTTCACCTTGCCCTTAAATACCTGGATAGAATTAGTAAAAATCACGAAGTTGTAACCACAAACTCATCTAAATGCGATAAAGCATATTGGAGCATCAGTTTTATTGTCAGGTCATTTAATACTGCAAACCTTTCATCTATCCCTTCAAATTCTTTTAGTTCATCGTATAATTGCGCAAACTCCTGCACGGTGGTGTGCTTATTGAGTAAATCCCTGTTCAGCACATATACTTTGAGCACATCGTCCAGCACTTTAGCCATTCCCGGCAGGTTTAGCTGATATAACTGTTCTATCATAGACGGCAAAAGGCCAACATACCCGTTCTGAATAAATTGTATAAAACCACCCTGCCCTACCTGCATCAGGGTATAATCATATGCAAGCAACAATTGCTGCCCGTTAGATAAGCTGTCGAGAAAATCGAATGTGCGGCGGCGGTACAATTCTTCATGTAATGGCTGCACTAAAATATCATATAGCTGTTCATCATCTCCGGATGCCTGCGCCTCTTTTATTGCGGATATACTTACAAATGGCAGGAATTCACTTTTCATAACTATTATCTTTGGTGAGGGTATCTTTTTGAAGTTTATGCAAATATCAACCAGAAAACTGAATTTTGAAGATGTGATTTTTTTGTTAGTAAATTCGTCATAATAAATGTTTCAATCCTGCGTTTATTATTGAAAATGTAGTTTTATTAAGGTTTTATTAAGGTTTTGATAGATAATTTTACACTGCAATTCACAATTTTCACAAAAAAGATACATTTATGACAATTAAGCAAATCACGTTGTTGGGATTATCATCAATTATGATCGTATCCTGCACTACAACTAAAAAACTCAAGCAGAGTGAAGACAAATACTCAAAATTAGATCAGCAGTACAGGGACTTGCAAATGGATAACACAAAATGCCAGGAACAGCATAACAGTGACATGAGCAGGATAAAGTCATTACAAGACCAAATGTTTGATTTAAGGACCAGCAATGACAAAATGCAAAAGCACATGGACGACCTGTCAATAATTTCAGGTACCCAGGCAGCAAGTATCAATAAATCTTTAGACAATATTGGGGTTAAGGATGCTTACATCAGCAATCTGCAATCCGCGCTGAATCGTAAAGATTCTATGAATATGGCGCTGGTGATCAACCTTAAGAGCGCCATAGGCAATCTGGATGATAAAGACATCAATATCAAAGTAGATAAGGGTGTAGTATATGTTGATATTTCCGACAAGTTATTGTTTAAGAGCGGCAGCTTTGATGTTACAGATAAAGCCCAGGAAATTTTAGGGAAAGTGGCTAAAGTGCTCAACAGCCAGCCCGATGTGGAATTCATGGTGGAAGGACATACTGACAATAAAGCTTTTGACCGTGGCGTATTGATAGACAATTGGGACCTGAGTGTGAAACGCGCTACTTCTATAGTTCGTATTTTGCAGAATCAATACCATGTACCTCCTGCACGTATGACTGCAGCCGGCAGGGGCGAGTACCTTCCTATAGCCTCAAATGACAGCAAGGATGGCCAGGCAACTAACAGGAGAACAAGAATTGTGATACTTCCGCAGTTGGATCAATTTTTCAAGATACTTGAAAAACCAACAAACTAGTTTTAAAAAACTATATATAAACAAATAAATCCCGGCTGCCGGGATTTATTTGTTTATTCCAACACCCTAACCTATTTTGCCACCTTGCAATAACTTTAATAAATTTAACGCTATGGATAACAAAGAACGTTTGCCTGTATATTACAGCGATTACCTGCAGCTTGGAAAAATCCTCAATGCACAACAACCGGAAAGTGCGAAAGAAGGAATAAGGGCCGATGATGAAATGCTGTTTATTATCATTCATCAGACTTATGAGTTATGGTTCAAGCAAATTCTGCATGAACTGAATATAATAAGAGAAATTTTCAGTCAGCCAAATATCCGTAATAATACACCTGATATTTATAACAGCGTTCACCGTATGAAACGTATTTGCAGCATACTTGAAGTAGCTGTAATGCAAATGGGTGTACTTGAAACGATGACGCCGCTTGATTTTCTTGATTTCCGCGACCTTCTCAGGCCTGCTTCAGGTTTCCAAAGCATCCAATTTAAAATGATCGAGGCTACGCTAGGGCTTAATTATGAGCATCGTTACGGCAAGGCTTATTACCTCACCCAGTTAACACCGGAAGATGTAGAAAAAGTAAAAAACGCCGAACGTCAAAAATCATTACTTGTATTAATAAACAACTGGCTGGAACGGATGCCGTTTGTGACAAACATGGCATACTGGGAAGATAATGAAGAATGCCGGTTCTGGATAAAATACAGGACCGCTTATGCAAATAGCCTTTCTGAGGCCGAGGCCCAGAACCTGAAAATTTTTGATGCTATTTTTATTGATGACGCTGCTTACCCGGAAGGACGGGCCTTCAGTGCCAATGCGAGCCGGAATGCATTGTTTATTATGCTCTACAGGGATCATCCTTTATTGCAGTTGCCATATGAATTGCTGAATACTCTTTTAGAAATAGACGAATCATTGTCCATGTGGCGGCACCGCCATATTCACCTGGTACAACGAACAATTGGCAAGCGTGTAGGCACAGGAGGGAGCAGCGGAGCTGAATATCTTCGCGGTGCGGCGGACAGCCATTATGTATTTAAAGAATTATCCGAACTCACGTCATTCTTATTACCACGAAATCAATTGCCCCAATTGCCTGAAGCATTGGTCAACGACCTGAGTTACCATAAATAACCTCATTAAAAAACAATCACCCGGATATTTTATCCGGGTGATATAAAAGTAAAAAAACAGTTTATTAATGCGCTGGCTGGCTGGCTGGAGGCGTCATTTTAGGCCTTGTTTCATCATATTTTGCCCACTGCTCCGGAGTCATTATTTCTTTATATTTCTGATCTCTCCCCATCATCATTTGCATGATTTGTCCTTGTCCGATTGGCGCTCCACTTGTTCTCAATTGTCTTTCCTGAGTAAAGAAATCAGTTTCTACCTTATAAGCGCCCTTGTATTGTTCAGGGGAAAGTTTATATTGTTGTTGTATAGCCTTCGCACGCTGTTCTGCCATTTGCTGAGGAGTTAGCTGACCTGGAGGAGCGGGTGGTGGTGGTGGCGGAGGGGTTGCTGCGGCCGTATTTGGATGTGCTGCATTACCCGTTTGTTTAGATTGAGCAAATGAAATAATGGAAACAAAAGTGAATAGTGCGCAGGTAAAAATTATTTTTTTCATATTTATGAAATTTATTGGTTGGTAAATAAAGGACTAAGTTATAATATTAATCACAAAAAACATTATTGAGATGATTTTTTTATAAAATAAATTATCCATTCCTGAAAGAAAAACAAAAATTAAAATTAAATATTAACTCCAGAACAATATTTACAACGTTTGAATATAAAGTAAATATTATTCTTTTTTAATTATTATCAAAATCCGCATAAAGCAAGTACTTCCTGCGGATCTTTTTAAATGCTAAAATATCCGCGTTCCAGCTTTCTTTTACCCTATCCACACCATCCCCATTTTTTATCTGGCTTTCTAATTTAGTTGTGCCACATAATTTCACAAAAAAATTATTAAAAAATTTGTCTTTAGCCGGAAAAGCCTGGTATGCTTTAATAAGCCAATCAAGCTGAAACCTGTTATTTATTTTTTCAAGTACTTCTCCTGTAGTTGTTCCGATTATTTCACCATAGCACTGCCTGTTCTCATAAGGTGGACTTTTAGCGCCCGGCCCGCTTTGCGGTGTGAAACAATAGGTATATTTCCCTTCAAATTCAGGGCATCCATATTGCTGGAAAGGCATGTTCGTGCCACGGCCGACACTAACCACTGTACCTTCAAAAAGGCATAAAGACGGATAAGCATATACCGCAGCCATTGTCCGCAAGTTGGGTGACGGCGCTATGGGTAATTTGTATTTTTTAGAATGCGTATAATTAATGCATTTTATCACTTTAAGGTCCATATCCGCCGCATTTTCAAACCAATGCTCCCCGGCAAGCATTTTAGCGTATTCCCCTGCTGTCATTCCATATACAACAGGTATAGATTGCATCCCTACGAAAGATTTGTTTTCCTTTTCAAGCACAGGCCCATCCACATAAAAACCATTGGGGTCTGGCCGGTCGAGCACAATAAATTGTTTGTGGCTTTGGGCGCAGGCTTCCATACAATACTCAAGTGTAGATATATAAGTATAAAAACGCACTCCTACATCCTGCAGGTCATAGACCATCACATCAATATCAATGAGGTCTTCCTGCCGGGGCTTTTTATGGCTTCCATATAACGATATTACCGGGATACCTGTAGCACTGTCTATCATATTTTCCACCTTTGCGCCGGCATCTTCATTTCCCCTGAATCCATGCTCCGGCACAAATATCTTTACTACTTTCATTTGCCTGCTTAACAATACATCTAACAAAGACACATCCCCAATCCTTGATGTTTGGTTAATAACAAGACCCACGCGTTTATTCCTTAACGACGGCAAATAACTTTCCGGCCGTGTATCAGCTGCTTTAACACTTGTATCATAAATATCCTGGGAATAGCATAACGTTGAATCAAAAAATAAAAAAGAAAGTAGAACCCATTTTAGAAATTTGGTTTTTGAATATTCCATAATGCGAACTTATGAATTTTGGCTTTTGAATTTTGAATTTGAAAGTAATTCACTAAATATTTTCATAAAGATAACCTCTCAATTATTATATTACTGTAACTTGCAGCCTTTATTTATTTTTTAAACCATTCATATGCAAGAAGTAAAAAAGGGCGATAAGGTAAACGTCCACTATCACGGAAAATTAAAAGACGGTTCTACTTTCGATAGTTCAGAAGGCCGTGAGCCATTGCAATTTACTGTTGGGCTTGGCCAGGTTATTAAAGGATTTGACGATGCGCTCCTATCCATGAAACCAGGCGATAAAAAAACAGTGGATATAGCTGTATTGGAAGCCTATGGCGAACGTAATGACGATATGGTAATGGAATATCCTATCAGCGAATTTCCAGAGGATATGAAGCCTGAAGTAGGTATGGAATTGCAAATGGGCGATAATGCAGGTAATGTATTCCCTGTAGTAATTACTGAGGTAGCCGGAGATATGGTAATACTTGATGCTAACCATCCTCTTGCTGGGCAAGACCTAATATTTGAAATTGAACTGGTTTCTATTGGGTAATTTATTATAATATACCTTAATGCAATAAGAAGCCCCGGAATTCCGGGGCTTCTTCAATTATGTCTCAGATGTATATGCTTAGAAAGGGAAATAAACTTATTCTTTCACCAATTTTGCAACTGCTTTTTTATTTCCCTCACCATCCCACACCTGGAGTAAATACAAGCCTGCAGCGAGGTTATTAATCATGAATGTTTGACTGCCTTCATTTTTCACTTCCCATACATCGCTGACCTGCCTTCCCACCAAATCATAAACACAGACCTTATCGGATTTGCCTAAGCCATTAACAGTAATCCTGTCGGTAAATGGATTAGGAAATAATCCGAGATTTACTTTGGGCTCTATATTATTTACGGCCAGATAAGGATTGTAAACCATGCGGATTCGCTGGTTATTCGCATCAGCAATGAAAATATCCCCAAATACATCAATTGCAACGCCATAAGGATTATGCAAATTTGCGCCTAGCGCATATCCAAGATCCCCGCCAAATCCTCGGGTCCCATTTCCAACAACGGTAGTAATGATCCCGAAAGTATCTACTTTACGGATTACATCATTTTCAGCGTCAGCGATAAATAAATTACCGTTAGTATCCACAGCTATACCCTGCGGTGAGTTAAGATTTGCCAAAAAAGCCGGGCCACCATCACCGGAATAATTATAATTGCCATATACGCCTGCATAGGTAGTAATGATGTGATTTGCATTCACTTTACGGATAACATTGTTTTTGTGGTCGCTGATAAAAAGATTGCCTCTGCGGTCAACTGCAACTGCAAAAGGAGAATCGAGCCGGGCATTAGTAGCCGGGCCTCCGTCGCCCATATAACCAAGTGTATCACTTCCTGCAACCGTGCTTATGATACCATTTTTGCTGACTTTACGTACCACATGCCTGCTGGCGTCGGCAATAAAAAGATTTCCTGCAGTATCAACTGCAAGGCCATAAGGACTAGACAATGCAGCGTTTGTTGCCGGGCCGCCATCGCCTTTGTAACCAAATGTATTATTCCCCGCAACCTTTGAAATTATCCCTAAAGTATTTACTTTCCTTACAGAGCTATAACTTGCATCAGAAATATAGAGATTCCCATATTTGTCAACCGCTATTCCATGAGGGTCTATTGTTGCATTGCTGCCAATGGAGCCATCGCCTGAATTACCTGCAAAACCGTTTCCGGCATAAGTAGTAATAATACCGTTAGTGTTTACTTTACGGACGCGAAAATTGTAAAAATCTTCAATATAAACATTCCCTGTACCATCAACCGCGACTCCAAGAGGGCCGCTGAGCATAGCGCCAGGTGCCGGAAGCCCATCACCATCATACCCTTGTTCACCATTTCCGGCAATTGTTTTAATTCTCAGCAATTGCGCCTCAGCAGATACTGAAAATATTATGAGTGCAAAAATGAATAGTAAAAATTTATACTTCATAAAGAATATTTGGACAAATATAACAAAATATTTTTCGCAGAAAAAGCTTTTAAATTATTATTGAAGAATACTTTTTGGCTTTATGACTTTTAGTTAAATCTTTGGAGAGATATTCCCTATTCATTCAGCTTAAAGTGTTTTGAACTTTCTTAGGCAACTTAGATCGTATCAATTCATAAGACTGATGTAGGTATTGCGCCCATTCTTTTGGCCTTAGTTTATTGAATTGCTGCACGGTTACCCACATATTCCTCGCCATATAAGGCGTGGCCACAATACCATCCCTTTCCATCATTTCTTCAAATTCTTCCGGTGTAACTTTAAAGCTTACCCCACCCGACTCCCCGGTCATGCAAAATATCTTCTCCGCCACCATAAAGCAGATATGGTCTTCCCATTTCAGGCTTTCCGTAGCACCGGGAAAGGAGAGGCAGAGTTCACGGAGTTGGTCGAGGGTCATTTTTTTCGAGGTTTTTTAGAAAGGAGAGACAATGTTGGGTTTTAGGATTGTTGTCTCCTAAAGTATTTTTGAAAATCTCGTAAGCTTTCAGCATGTAATTTTTTGCTAAGGTTTTATCACTTGAATCATAAAATAAAAAAGCGAGGTTATTATATTGATTTGCTATCCTAAGGTTATTATCACCATAATTATTTTTAATTATGTTAACAGCTTTTTGAAGTAAGTTTTTTGCCTTGTCTAAATTACCTGATTCCCAATAGGCGATTGAAAGGTTAGAGCCTATTTTAGCCACAATAGGGTGATCTTCGCCGTAAAATTTTGTACTAAAATTCATTGCATTCTCCAATATTTTTTTCGCCTTATCATATTCTCTTAAATGCAAATAAACAGTTCCTAAATTAGACTCGTCTCTTGCTTTATTTGGATGACTGCCAATATAAACTTCACTATATATTTTTATTGCATCTTCAAGGATTTCTTTAGCCTTATCATACTTTTCTGTATCCGTGTATAATGCTCCAAGATTGGATTGAACCGTAGCGGTATTAAGTGATTTTCTTCCATATAATTTTAAAACAATCTCGAACGCACTTTCTAAATATTTTTTGGCGTTTAAATAGTCTGCTTTGCCACTATATAAAAGCCCTAGTTCATTCCAAACCTGACCTTTATTATCTTCAGTAATTACATTAGGATTTAACTCTAATAACTTTATTAAAATATCAATTGCTTTTTTGTATTCCTCTTCATTTCTGTACTCTCTCGCCAAAGCCATCGCGATAGTCACTGCGTCTTTCATTTGTTTTAAAGAAGAAGGTTTGCCACTGACAGAGTGTAAGAAATCCAGCCATTCATTCTCTAAGTGCCGTATTCTTCCGCTACTGTCTTTTGTCGGCAAAACGATTTCCTTGTCCTCAAGCATCAGGTTTTCAGCAAACCCTTTTTGTCTTGCAGTCAGTAATTCATCAGGTGTTTTAAAATTGAACGTAAAAAACACCCAGCTCCAGAAATCATAAGCTTTTCGCATCAGCAAAGTGCCTGCGTCAAAATCTGTCCAGAAAATCAGGTTTGCAGGGGTATCACGAAAAAGGGTATCTCTTTCAAAATTGAGATTGTGCAGGAAATCTAAATTATTAAGCGCCTCCTCTAATCCAAAAACATGAATGATACTACCAGTGGGTATATTCTTTTCCTGCTCTCTTAAGTAAGCAGTGAGAGATACGAAGGATTGATCCAAATAAACATCAAAGGGCTTATATGCAGGCAGGTGTTCAGTGACAAGATCGCGCAATATCTTTTTTATCATTTCCGTATCACAATTTACCCAAAACACATTAGTTCCTTCGGGGTCTTGTAACAAAAATAACAGCCTGTCCCATTGCTCTTTGTTTTCCTTATTCCGGGCAATGAACATGTCGTAATTGCTATTAATTTCCGTATCAGTCATTACGTTTGATAAAAGGGATTAAAAGCGGGTTCGGTAATCGTTCTCTTGTATTTCCATTATACTCCATGAGCACCAGCGAGTATAACATCTCTAAAATATTAGGATCTGCACCATCATATTTCCCGTTATTCAACAAATCGAAATGGAGTGGAGTTAACATTTGCCTCAGGTCTAAGCCCAATGAATGGCACGCTTTTTTCGCAATCGCTTTGGTAATTTTAAATTCTTTATTAATGGCAGAATAAAGCGCTTTTTCTACTATTTTTAATAATTGACGCGGATTACCGCCTGATTGCTCCACACAATATTTTAAAGCTTCTTCATCTATAAATAAATCTTTTTTTATACGGTTAGTAATAAGCGATTCAAATAAAGGAAGCGTTTTTTCGTTAACCCGTATTATTGGCAATGTAAAGCGATCATATAAACCATCTATCAGGTGATTAGTTCTCAAATCATACAAAGATTCAATTGGAACACAGCATATAATATTGCAATTCAGATTTTGAATAAGGCGGGCGTCGCGGAAAAATGTCTGCAAATAAGTATCATATTTTTCGGATTTCAATTTTTCAATGCCATCAAGTATAAATAGAATTTCCCTGCCTTTAGACTTATTATTGATTGCTTCAGTTATTTCCGTAAGCAATTCGTTAAACGTAAAAATGTACTCTCCCTGTTTTTCTTTAATTTTCTTCCTGATTACCTCCGAAGTTTTTGAATTGAAGGAAAACAAAGTTTTGAGATTGCTCTTAATGCTGAAAAAGTTCCATAAACTAAACCCGGCTTCAGCGGTCACTCCGGTTTCTGTTCCTAAATTATCTTGTATTTCTTCAACAACTTCTTTATTCGATACCCATTCGTCAGCTAATTGGTTTAGCCCATAATTTGCATGAGGAATATGTTCTTTTTCCAAAGCCTCAACCAATTTTGTAATCAGCAAAACAAACAAATCTTCCGATTCAAAGGAAGATATTTGTAAACTATCCTGTATATCAATGTATATAGCGAAGTATTTTTGAGGATCGTTTAATAGTTGGTTTATCCTGATCAATTCTGTGCTTTTGCCACATCCGTTATGTCCGGTATAAAGTATTTTCACATAATCAGGCGTTGGTTCAAATACCCCATTAATTATACCCAATGAAGCCATCAAAGTACTTAACGATTCCTCTGACCGAAAGGGGCTAAAATCAATATATAGATTATCGTCAGGATACTTATTTATGTCAAAAGTAGGCTTAAGCACACTTATCGCCTGCCTGAAATCTTCTACCGGAAAACTATAAGGATATATTTCCATAATGCAAAAATAACAAAGTCTGACAGGTTTTATTCTTTCAGTGTTTTCCCCACGGCATCCGCCAGCCTTTCCGCCCAAATTGCATACTCCTTCGCTGAAGGATGCAAACCATCTCCGGCAAGATATGCTATATCCAGCCCATGCTCACGGGTACTGGCTGTTATTTCTACATATTGGCACTGATGAGCCAACACTATTTCCTTACAGGCACCATTGTACGTATCAATTTCATTTGCAATTTTATTGTTGTCCCGCCCTTCTGCAAAAGGCGTAGCTCCCCAATCAGGAATGGATAATACAAATACATGATGTGCATTACCACTGGCAAAGCCTATGGCGTGGTTGAGCAGTTGGGTAAACTCCTGCTGGTAGTTATCTATGCTTCTTCCCCTATATTGGTTATTAACGCCAATCAGCAAGGTCACAAACGAGAAGGTTTCCTTGATATTATGTTCCTGTATGGAAGCTGCAAGCTCGTCTGTAGTCCAACCCGTTGTAGCAATGATAACCGGGTCGGCTACTTCTATCTTCTCTTTTTTAAGCAGGAGTATAGTTTGATAGGGAAAGTTGTCGTGCATCGGCACCTGTTCGCCAATCGTATATGAGTCGCCTAACGCTAAATAAGTGTACATATGAGCAGATTGATTAGCAAGAGCCGGATTAGAAATTTTTAATGAAAATGACAAATTAAATACCCCAATAAACCCTATAAAAATGATGTAAAATCTGTATTGCACAATACTCAACTATTTAAAATTCCATACAGGATTTAATAATTTATACAGGCTACTTCACTAAATACATTACCTCTTTAACCAGCTTCACCGTCCGGGGTACATCAGGCAAATATAAAGCTACCAGGTTAGGCGCATAATGCATATTTGTATCGGCGGAGCAAATGCGGCGTATAGGTGCATCCAAATAATCAAACGCTTCTTTTTGCACACGGTAAGATATTTCAGATGAGATACTTCCCAGCGGCCATTGCTCCTCCACAATTACCAGGCGGTTGGTTTTCTTTACAGACTCCACAATAGTTTGCCAGTCGAGCGGGCGTATGGTACGAAGGTCTATTACTTCCGCGCTGATGTTTTCTTTTGCCAGTTCATCGGCGGCGCCCATGGCCACCTTCATCATTTTGTTGTAGGAAACAATGGTAACATCAGTACCCTCCCTTTTTATATCAGCCTTTCCTATCGGTATGAGGTATTCTTCTTCCGGCACCTCGCCCTGGTCGCCATAAGCGGTTTCCCCTTCCATAAACACTACAGGGCTTTCATCACGAATGGCAGATTTAAGTAAACCTTTTGCGTCATATGGATTGATCGTAGAAATTACTTTGAGGCCAGGCACATTAGCATACCAGTTTTCAAAAGCTTGTGAGTGCTGCGCGCCAAGCTGGCCCGCAGATCCATTTGGTCCCCGGAAAACTATTGGACAGGTAAACTGCCCTCCGCTCATAGACACTACTTTAGCTGCATGGTTTACAATCTGATCAATGGCAAGTTCTGCAAAATTCCAGGTCATAAATTCAATAATCGGACGGGTATTATTCATTGCCGCACCTACGCCTATTGCCGCAAATCCAAGTTCACTGATAGGCGTATCAATGACCCTTTTAGCGCCAAATTCATCCAGCATGCCCTGGCTTACTTTGTAAGCGCCATTATACTGGGCGACTTCTTCCCCCATCAGAAATACACTCTTATCGCGGCGCATTTCTTCTTCCATCGCTTCTCTTAATGCCTGTCGTAATGGTATGGTACGCATAAATATTTCCGGCTTGGTTTTATTTGCGGTAAAGATAAGGCTAATTGGGTAATTGGGTAAAAAGTCAAATGGTTAATTGGTTAAAAAGTTAATTAGTTTAAAGGCTAAATGGGAGCTGGGGGACAAGATTTGTCAACTTTTGAAAAGTTGACAAATCTAATCTGCACAACCTGCGCCATCTATGCGGTGGCATTTCTCTTTTTAACATAAAATAGCCTTTTTATAAATGCTTCTTTACACTTTATTTTCCTTCCCTCCTGAATGTAACATAAGACGTATCCGTAACATCCTGTTCGGCTTTTACAAACTTTAGTTTCAAATCAGTCTCATTTAATCTGACAATCTCCACTTTCGCCTTTTCAGTTTCCCCTGTTTCAGTTGCTCCTTCCAGAATCAATGAACCATCTGTATCAAAATACCACTTCCCTGATTCTGTTCTGTCGGGGAATACAAGAGTCGCAACACTGTCTTTGGCAAAAGTGAAGAGTGTTTGGGTATCCGCTTTTATTTGCATGGTTTTCACGCTATCATATTGCTGCTGCAACACCACACGCATACTATCCATATTAGCAACGCCATATAGCCACATATTAGTTGCGGCATCATTACCCTTTCCTACAGTATCAATATATTTTTGGCTGTTAATAAAGAAACTATCTATATCCGGATTTTCTATTTTTATGGAATGCCATGTTCCAATAAGCAATTGCTGCTTGTTTTTGCCTTCTTTACAGGAATACAAAATAACTGTCAGCAGTATAAGATAAATTGCAGTACGTTTCATAACAATCATTTGTTTCCGGGTTTTATGGTTTCATCATTTGATTCAAGGTATTTCTTTTGCTGTAAATCATATAGTACGAAGGTACTGTCCCGTCTGTTCAGCAAAAATCCCCTGCATCCATTCTCCGGCACTTGAATTGTGAATTTCTGCGAAGGAAATACCCGCTGCTGAAACAATATCTCCAGATGAACAGGGCCAGGATTCAACTCTGAAATAATACTATAGTTCTTGCCATAACGAGGTAACATCTTACCTTCCATTTTCACATAAAAAGGAGTTTCTTTATCTCCCTGAATATATACATAAGAAAATGGCTGCGCTACTGCATTTGCGATAGTAACGATTGAGAATACAATGATGCAGCAAAATTTCGGCAGATTCATTTCCACAGCTTATTCGAGTTCTATTAATACAGTGCCTTTCTCCACTGCAGTCCGCTCATTTACCTTAATGGCTTTCACGGTAGCGGGCGCCGTTGCTTTCAGTATGTTCTCCATTTTCATCGCTTCCAGTATTACCAGTCCATCCCCTTTATTGATTTGCTGTCCGGGAGTGACAAGTATCTTTAACACCATGCCAGGCATCGGTGCTTTTACCGGTTCAGCCTTTTGCATGGCTTTAAGGTCCATGCCCATGTTACTAAGCAGCAGGTCTATCGGTTCTTTTATAGTTGTTTTATACAGTTGCCCGTTAATCCTCAGTGATACTTCCTTCTTTTTCCGGTCTGTACTTTCAATAATAGCTGTATAGCTTTTGCCATTGTAGAGCACACTCACCAGCCCATTTGGCTGCTGGCTGGCATCCCAGTCGGCAGGAGTATTATTTAGTACCAAATGGCCTTCCTGCTGTGTTATGGAATAAGTATTTTTCTCATTAACTGTTAGCTGTAACATCCGGGCGGTTTAATTTAGAGCGGCAAAAATAATCATTTAAAGGTGCATAGTGTTAAAAAACGGAGCGAATCATGCCAGTTCTTTTAAAAATTCTTCAGGCGAATAAATCGGCAACTGTGGCATAGACATTTTTCGGAACGGCTTGTCATTTGTAACTAAGCAATCAAGATTGTGATGCAAAGCCGTATAATATTGCAATGCATCTTCTATATCGTTTATCCTGGAAATCAGGGCATTTAATGTCCCTTCATGGTTAAGATCAATAACTGTTACCTCAGTTAAAAGTGACAAAAGCAATTCCTTTGCCTTTGAACTGCCGTAGCCTTTAGTAAGCCAATAGCCCACAATATGCACTATTGAAGGAGATATGAATGCGTGTATCCTTCCTTCTATAGCTAACGAAATAATCTGTTTTGACACGTCATAAGAACTTCGTTTAAGCGTAAAATCTAGCAATATATTTGCGTCTAAGAATACTTTAGAAGCCATATTTCTTAGATTGATCTTTATAAAACAACTCTTTTAAATCAGCACTATCGCTTATTTCCGGCTTGTCTAATTTTTCAACTAAGTCAATAATGTTTTTCCGCTTTGCCGGTCTGATGACTTTTTTAAAAAAATTCTCTACCAATTCAGAAATACTTACATTTTTGCTTTCTGCGTAGCCTTTTATGCTTGTAAGCAATTGTTCATCT
Source organism: uncultured Bacteroidota bacterium (assembly GCA_903887005.1). GTDB lineage: Bacteria > Bacteroidota > Bacteroidia > Chitinophagales > Chitinophagaceae > Nemorincola. The sequence continues at coordinate 17,805 of CAISOH010000002.1, forward strand.
ATCGTAAGGTTCAGACGTGTTTTCATAGCACAAATATACGCATGATTAATAAATATGCGTATAGAATTATTAGGAATTCCTAAGTTCAAGTACCAAATGCAACACGCTTAGTCAATTTACGTCCGGGGGTACCCCCGGACGTAAATTGACTAA
>CAISOH010000003.1 GCA_903887005.1 uncultured Bacteroidota bacterium
CTCAACGCAATATCGCAGGACAGGATAGATAAAGTGCAAGAAAAGCTCAACAACAGGCCTAGAAAAAAGAACAATTTTACCTCACCAATTAAATTGCTAAATTTACATAACGTTGCATTTGCTGCTTGAATTCAGCGAACATTCAAAGTTCTGTTTGGTGGAGTCTTTACCGGTTTGTCAGATTGGCTAAACGGGCATCAGGAACATGGAAATTTTCCAATCTTCTTTTTATGACCTACGAAACGGTACACGAGCCTGTAACCCGTTGATCGGTTCATCAGAAAAGACTACCACTAAACGGAATTTTTTTATTGAACAATTTAAAAATATAAATTATGAAAACGAATTGGAAAGCAATCGGTATCGCAGCAGTTTCAGCAGCATTACTCTATTATCCTGCATTGAAATTATACCAGTATGTAACAAAGACAAGAGATGAAGACACTGAAGACGGTAAGGAAGAACATCATGTCAGGAAAGCATTTAGCCCTGCTTACCTGGGCAAACACAAGCCACATCACCGCCATACCCACGATGGGCTTGAGGGTCACGATCATGTATAATGAGCCGTTTGGTTTATGGCATGATTCTATTTGATAAATTTATTAACAACTTTATTAACAAGCTAAAACAACTTTTTATGCGTACTGCAAAATATCTTCTGTTTGCCGGCTTAGGTGTAGCGGCAATAATATTGCTTACTTCTGACAGGGCAAGAGAAATAAGAGAAGACATAGAAGACAATGCCAGGAAAAATGCTAAAAAATGGAAGCAGAAACTGGCTGACATGGGCAATGAAACATCTGATACGCTTGCTGATTTGAAAGATATGCTCAGTAATGAAATAGAAGGGCTCAGCGATGATGCACGTAAACGTATAGAACATATACTGAACGATACTGCAAAAACTGCTGACAAGATAAAAAGCAATGTAAGCAAACAATTGTCTTAGTCTGAATTATTTATCTCTATGAAACATAAAGCGAATGCATTAGTTTTTCGCTTTATTGTTGCTATCACTACCAGGTTTTAAAATATATTAAGACCTATGCATTTTATTTTTATCATTTAACGACGTCAATTATGAAAAATTTATTGTTTCTTCTTGTTATGAGTATTTTAATTTCGCTCAGCAGTTGCCAATTGATAGGAGATATTTTTAAAACAGGCGTAGGCGTCGGTGTGTTTTTAGTCATTCTCGTAATTGGAATAATCGTATTTGTAATTACGAAAGTTTCCGGAGGAGGAAAATAGCAGAATGGATGCTTGAGATCAATGTGGACGAGCATTTTGCCAGGATCGAACTATGAATTCTCCACAGGTCAAAGGTTGTTTTAAAAAATAAAAAAGCATATCACTGGTCGCAAGCGTCCGCTTCGTCCATTTATGTGCAAACGTCCGCTTCCGAAAAATTCCGTCTGGCCCAACTGTTCCGAAGGATCATGCGTGTCTGTTAATTCACCCGGTCTGTTGCAAATCCCGACTATTCAGGGTGACCGGAATTCAAAGATATTAAGTTGAAAATACAGTTCTCCGGTTCCGGTTTCATCTCAATTCCCGCTGATTTCAAAAAATATCTGTAATTCCTCAAAAATATAATACAACCGGCAACCCCTTCATTAAACCATTTTCCAAAAAAAATTATCCAAAAAATTTGGAAATGTCAATAATGAAGTTTACATTTGTGGTGAAATTAGAATATTATTACGAATATTTAAAATATTACAGCATGTCACAGCGCAGAAAAAGCGCAAGAAATGAGCAACAGAGAGCAAGAAATGCGCAAGAATTTGTGGATAACTTTTTTATAACTAATTGATTATCAATCATAAACTAATTTCAATCACCCTAAAAAAAAATTTTAAAGATAAATTGCGCAGAAAAATTTGTTTGTAAATTTTATTACATACTTGATAGCAGGATAAATTAGAGAATCTTGTTGAAATAGAATATAGATAATTTGTCATGGCAAGTAATTGTCAAAGTGAGTAAACAATTTGCTGCGTACAAGCTCTTTGAAAATGACAGTTCATATCAATTAAATGCAAACAGTGCTCACGCTAAATTTAGATTCTTTAGCTAAATCAAAGCCCCGCCAACAAGGGTAACTTTTAATAGCTTTCCCACACATTTCAGCGTATAGCTATCTTTTTTTGTGCGGAGCATTTCAAAAAAAGGGCCCTTTTCTTTTGTTACTTTTCTGGCGCCTGTCCCGATTCTTTCTTCGGGAGGCAAGCAAAAGAAAAGTAAGATAATGAGGGCAAAGCTGAAAAAAGAGATGATTTTAAGTGACTGAAAATTAATCATTTACAATACATGTCATTGGCAGCCTCGCCGAACCTCGCGCCGAACCATGACATGCCCCAGGTTCTCAACTCATAGCACTAAAAATTAATTTTCGCCCACATCAGATATAAAGTTGAGCATAAAAAAACAAAACCTTTAATAGATAGTCCCCCTTTAGGGGTCAGGGGTTTTAGGTTATTTTTCTTACTTTGTACCATGTTTAAGAAAGTACTCTTACTACTACTCGCTTTTGCAGGTTATTTTACTGCCTTTGCCCAGGTGGATAGTTCACATATCCGTATCAGCCTATTGACATGCAGCCCCGGTGATGAAGAGATTTATGAAGTATTTGGGCATACCGGCGTTAGAATCGTTGACAGTGTTCATCATACAGATAATGTGTATAATTATGGCACCTTTTCTTACGGCCCTGATTTTGAAATGCAGTTCATGCGGGGAAAGCTGCTGTATTCATTATCTGTGGAGCCATTTAATGTTTTTATGGATGAATACATACAGGCAAAAAGAAGTGTGGAGGAGCAGGTTTTTTTAATGGACTGGAAAAAGAAAGAGCAGATTAATTATTTCCTCGACTGGAATGCAGAACCTGAAAATAGAAATTACAAGTATGATTTTTTCTTCGATAACTGCGCCACTCGCATCCGTGATATCTTCCAAAGACCGGAAGTATTTGGGAAAAAATTTCATTACGGTCAGGCATTACCCATCGGTAAATCACTCTCATTCCGTGATATAATAAACATTTATTTTTACGGGAACCATTGGACTAGGCTTGGTGTAAACATACTATTGGGAAGTAAGATAGACAAGCAAATGACTAATTCAGACATCATGTTCCTCCCCGATTACCTGAGAGATGGATTAGGTGACGCTTTGGTAGATGGCAAAAAAATCGCCACTTCACCTGCATTAATATTACCCGGCAACAAGGCATCAACGGCAGGCATTAATGAAGCATTCTTACTCACTTCTTTGATTGCTTTGCTTACTATTGCAGGGCTTTCATTATACAGGTTTCGCGTTTTGGGCAATATCATGAGTTCTTTATTGCTGTTTGTTACGGGTGCATTAGGCTGCCTTATTTTAGTGATGTGGTTTGCTACTGACCACCAGGGTTGCAGTAACAACTTCAACATTTTATGGTGCCTGCCGCTTAATATTGTTATTGCATTTTACAAGCCTAAAGGTGCTGGCAGGTATGCGCTCATTGCCATGTTTTTAATACTTATTAGTTTCCTGCTGCATTTATTTAAAATTCAGGCATTGATCCCCGAATTTATTCCATTGTTACTTGCCTTACTTTTTGTTTATGGCATGATTTATAGACGGAGTCAGATAAAACACCCTGTTAAAAAATGAATGATAAATATATCCCGGGCCCTAACGGTATTTTTTACAGAAAATCAGGAGCCGGTCCCGCTGTAATTTTATTGCACGGATTTCCTGCAAGCGGGATATTGTGGCACAATATCGGGGAGGAACTATCTGCATCATTTACTGTTATAATTCCCGACTTACCCGGCAGCGGAAACAGCCCGTTAAATACTGAAACAAATATCAGCGATATGGCCGGAATGGTAAACGCCATAATGGATCATGAAGGCATTGAAAAAGCCGTAATAGCCGGGCATTCTATGGGAGGATATGTGGCGCTTGCATTTGCAGGGCTTTACCCCGAAAAGATTGCCGGATTATCCCTGGTGCATTCCTCAACTGAGGCTGATGATGAAGACAAGAAAAAAACAAGGCGGAAATCAATTGACCTGATAAAAAATGGCGGCAAAGATTTATTTATAAGCCAGATGATACCTAATCTTTTTTCCCCAGCTTTTAAACAATCTCATCCATTGATTGTCAAACACCAGGTAGAACAATCATTAGAAATGGAAGCCCGGGGCATGATCAATTTTTACAACGCAATGCTTACCCGTCCGGATAGTACAGAATTGCTTGTTAATGCTCATTTTCCCTTGCAATGGATATCAGGATTTGACGATAATATCATACCAAATAAAAAAATATTAGGGAAATGTCATACTTCTGGTATTAATTTTGTATCTTTTTATAATAATTGCGGACACATGAGCATGTTAGAGGCGCCGGAAAAACTGACAAAAGACCTAAAGGATTTTATCAATTATAGCTATCATCACCAACAGGATTATCATGAATAAGGGCTCCTTCACAATATTATTTATTCTGTTATCGCTTTCTTTTTTTAAGGCGGAAGGATCTCATATTGTCGGCGGAGAATTCACCTATAAATTCATATACGATACTATCGTAGGTGGTCAGATATATCACAAGTACCAGGTAAACCTCAGCATATATGAAGATTGCATCAATGGGCAACCTCAAGCTATTGCTGATGATGATCCCGGCTATTTGAGCGTATATGAGGGTGCAGGTATTATTGTTGATATAGATACAAGCATTTACTCACTTCCATTAATTAACGTACCCGCTAATTTTAGTAATGCCTGCGTTACCAATGTGCCTCAAACCTGTTTATACAAAAGGACTTTTGTAAAAATGTATTATCTGCCTCCCAATAAATCCGGTTATACTATCGCCTATCAAAGGTGTTGCAGGAACAATGCAATTCAGAATATTCAGGACCCGGGAAGTCATGGCTGTACATATTTCTGCACTATCCCGCCCTTCATTAATAACAGTGCGGTATTTAAAAACTATCCACCTCAGATAATATGCCTTAATGAACCATTGTACTATGATAATTCTGCAACAGACATAGATGGAGATTCACTCAGTTATGAATTTTGTTATGCTTTAATCGGCGCGAGCCCCGATGGTAATAATGTAAAACCAATTCCTGTTGCACCACCATATGACAGTGTTATTTATAATGCTCCTTATACTTATCTGCAACCTTTACCCGGCTATCCTCCCATACATATTGACCCTGTTACCGGCCGTATTACCGGCACACCCAACAAAATAGGGCGGTATCTGGTAACAGTATGCTGCAATGAGTGGCGGGAAGGTGTAATTATTAATACTATAAAAAGAGAGTTCCAGTTTGTTGTTACCAATTGTTCAAAAACTGTGGTTGCTGATATTCCGCAATATTCCACAGACCCCAATACATATATAGTAAGCTGCACAGATTTTACAGTCGATTTTGAAAATACAAGTATTGGCGGATTTGCATGGCATTGGGATTTTGGTTTACCGGTTGTTTCCGATGATACCTCATCCGTCAAACTACCTACCTTTACTTATCCCGACACAGGTACCTTTGCGGTAAAATTAGTAGTGAACCCCCACTCCACCTGCCCTGACAGTATTACAAGATTAGTGAAAATATATCCTAAATTTCATGCTGTTTTTTCAGATAGCGGAGGGCATTGCCCAGGTGCTCCTATCAATTTTACAGACCAATCCAGCGCATCCATTAAACCAGTCAACTACTGGCTCTGGAAATTTGGTGATGGAGATAGTTCATTTACCCAAAACCCAACACATACTTACCAATATGGCGGAACCTACAATGTAACACTGATATCAAAAAATATAAAAAACTGCATAGATACACTTTTGAAAAAATTCATTGTTGAGAATTTCAAACCTTCTGCCGGAAACGACACCTTCATTGTCAAAGGAGAAAGTGTGCACTTTGATGCAACAGGTGGCACTCAATATACCTGGTCGCCTTCCAATAACCTTAATGATACCATCATCCGGGATCCGACAGGTTATTACCCTGATACCGGGATATATACTTATCGTGTTCATGTTAAAAGCGCCTTTGGTTGCATAGGCGATGATACCATAATAGTGAATGTGGTAAACCAGGCTGAATTTTTTATTCCTTCAGCATTTACCCCGAATGGAGATGGTATAAACGATATATTCAGGCCGGTAGCTATCGGCTATAAGGGGCTCAGCTATTTCCGGGTATTTAACAGGTGGGGGCAACTAGTATATTTCAGCAATAGTCTTGAATCAGGGTGGAACGGCACTTTCAATAATGCACTGGCAGAAATGGGCGTTTACTTTTGGGAAATAAGTTTTACCGACAGGTATGGAAAAAACAGTTTTTTAAAAGGGGATGTGACATTGATAAGATAATTGGCAGTTGACAATTCCCAGTTGACAGTCGGCAATTCGCAGTCATCAGCTTACGTTTCATTGGTCATTTGCAAACAGTAAAGTTCACGGTCAACTGCCAACTGATTTCAACTGCCAATTGCAAACTGCTAACTTATTGCAGATTTCCCGATTCACTTATGGACATGTCTTCACGTTCTATTCTGCCGCAACCTGCATAACGCCTCCGCCAGTACCGGTCATTTAAGTTACTGATAACTACACCCTGGGATGATGATGCATGGACAAAAAAACCGTTAGTCAGGTAAACACCCACATGCGAAATACGGAACCTGTGTATCCTGAAGAATATCAAATCTCCTTCTACCGCATCCTCTGAATGTTTTACCCGTTCAGAATTTCTGCGCTGCTCTCTTGTAGTTCTTAATAAATCAATACCAAAAACCTCACTATAACATTTCTGTGAAAATGCGGAGCAATCAATTCCGGTATTATCCGAACCACCCCATTTATATTCGGTACCATACCAATCGTCAATAAACCTGTATAAGGGATAATTAGTAATATCTTTAGGTGAAACACTCACCAATCCTGAATATTTCATAATCATCGGATCTACCTCTTCTGCCGGAATAGTTTTAGATTCATCAACCTTTGCCTGTTCGTTTTCAATGACCGGAGCAGGATTAGTTTCTTTTAGTTCGGGCTGTTCTCCTTTCCTGATTGAAATCCCGGCTGGCTCTTTATTCTCAAGAGTGTCAATTTTATTTGCAGCAATAAGTGAAGTATCAGGAACAGGATTATTTTTAATTACCAAATCATCTCCGGTTTCTTTGTCAATATTTGATAATTCAACTTTCCCGTTTTCAGTAAATTTTTTATTTGCAGCGGGCGAATTTTTCAGGTGATAATTTTTGTTTGCAGTCACATTAGTAAACGCCTGTTTACCGTTGTGGCTATTCAAGGATACGCTATTAATAAATTTCGGCTTGCCTGTATCTGTTTTAGCAATTGTTGTTAGGGAGATGGCCTGATGAGTGGTATTACAGCTAACAAGAAATGCAGGCAGCAGAAAACATGGGGAGATAAATAAAAATAAAAGTTTCCTCATCGGCTTGCATGTTTACCAGTAAAGATAATAGATATTGCTAAATCGCAAAATCATTTAATCGAAATAACTATGACATCGGGCAGGATACTATAAAACAAATATACTTGTTTTACAAAAATGAGTCAATTTAGTTATCAACACTGAATAAACAGGTATTATAAAATAATATAATCTGGATAAAATACCATATTTGTATTTTATCCCGATCATAAAAGAGCTTTCATCAATCCAAATCAGATATATAATACCCGCCAGCAAAATACGGAACCTAATATCGGTTTTGAACAGAACTTGTATAAAAACAATTTTGCGTTCCGGATGGGTTTAGATGAGTCCTCGGAAACAGGAGGGCTCAGCATCCGGTTTCGTCCGGTAATGATAGATATCGTCTATGTTCATAACCTTGGTATTGCCCGCTTTGGAAATTTATTTGGAACAAACAGTAATTCCCTGATTGCCACATTTATTTATAATTATGCATGGAGAAAAAAGGGGTGAGGCTGGCTATCCTGTTACTTTACAATGCTACGTTTTATTGTTGAATTTAAGTATGCCAGAGCAATAAATTATTTCTTCTCATTTTGCATTTCGATTATGTCTCTTTTATTTAATAATGAAATTGTGGTTAATGAACCTTCTCTTTTTTGGTCAATGGCTTTAAGAACTGAGTTTAAAGGAAAATTTTCAAATTTTAATTCTTCATTGACCGTTGCATAATCAGTCCCATCTTCATCGCTAACTATTTTCCATTTCATTTTATATGTCTTTACCAAATGATAACCAAATGCAACCCCAACAGTATTTACAAATAGTTTTTAGAGCAATTAAATTTTGTACTGTCAGAATTCCAAAGATCAATAAGGTCATCAAGTGTATTGGTGGTGAAGTTGTTAATGTTTGAATTTGGGAAATGTGTTCTAATTAAAGAATCAGCCCCTTCCAAGCATTGCTTAATAAACAGTTCCTGTTCTTTGTCCAAATTGCTAATCTTTTCAGGTATTATTTTAGTTGTTGCAGTCTTGAAATATACAGTTTCACCTTCTATAATATCCGAGTCATGTTTATAGTCCGTGTCGTTAAGTTCATTGTATTTTTTATCTGCTGTCTTATGGTAGTTGCATGAAAAATAAATTGTTGTCAGCCAGAATAGCAATAAAAAAAAATTAGTCGTCTTGTCATATGCAAACGAGTTTTGCTTTTAAAATCCTGTACCGGCTTTATTATTTTACAACCTGCCATACTCTCCCTTCACCTCTTTCCATTTCCCAATCAACTGCCCAAAAGCCGCATTTGCCTCTTTAACCCCATTTATCACCTGCGTAGTTGCAGGCATTTCGGTTTCATTGAGTAAGTTCATCAATCCCATCAATATGCCTTTCAGATGCTCCAGGCCCTCTTCCCTGCTTCCGGGAGCGTTTTTCTCAAGCCTGGCCGCGCGGTAGTCTATGTCTTTCAAAGTGACGGCTGCCTTCCCCGTTGCTGTAGTAAGGGCGTTACTGATATCCTTTCTTAAATTGTGTAGCTGTGGTATGATGGTATCTATTGCTTTTATGTGCTGATAACATTGATAAGAGAGGGTATGTATCCTTTGCAGCTCTTTGAAAGATGTTTTTACTCTTGGGTCCATTTTTATAGTTAAAGGTTGCCTGTACACCACTCCGTCCACCGTAAGTTTAACCGTGTACTTGCCCGGCATTACCCATGGAGAGATTGGGTTTGGCGGGGTTTGCCCATAAATAGCACCGATAGCATAAGAAGGCGGCGCGGGTATGGGCTGATAATGCAGGTCCCAGGTAAAACGATGCGCGCCTTCATCCGCAGAAAGTAATTGCTGCGGGCGTATCCAGTAAAGCGGTATGTTTACCGGGGGAATATGATATGGTGTATCATCGCTTCTGTAAGTACGTACTACCCTGCCCGATGCATCGGATATTTCCAGGCTCACGGTACTAGCATCGTCTTCTAAATAATAATCAATGATTGCCCCATCAGGTGGATTCGGCCCCGCAGGTTCTTCCTGCGGTAAGGGGGTGTCAGGATTCATATTCCATCTTACCCTGTATGCCTGCCCTGTTTCATAGAGCACAGTTTTGGGTGTCCGTTGCTTTGCAATGTGCCTAAGAGCAGTTATATCATCTAATATCCAGAAAGAACGTCCGTGTGTGGCTACAACAAGATCATTATCTTTTACTACCAGGTCGCGGATGGAAGTGCAAGGCATATTCAGGCGTAAGGGTTGCCAGCTCTCTCCATCATCAAACGAGACATATACAGCGCACTCTGAACCTGCATAAAGGAGTCCTTTACAAAATGGGTCTTCTCTGACAGCATTGATGGGATCATCGGGTAATCCCTTCACTATCTTTTTCCAGGTTTTACCATTGTCATGCGTCCGATAAATGTAAGGATGCATATCGTCCAGCCGTATCCTGTTTATGGCAGTGTATGCGGAATGGTTATCAAAATGCCCGGCGTCAATTAATGAGACCTTGCTCCATGAAGTCAAACCCGGCGGTGTAATATTTTTCCAATTTTTGCCGCAATCGTTTGTAAGGTGTATTAACCCGTCATCAGTGCCGGCCCATATTGTATTGATATCCTTATGGGATGGCGCTACCGTTTAGATAACGCCGTGCAGTGACATGTTCTTTAATTTATCATCACGGTAAATGCCAATACATTCAGGAATATCATAAGTAGTTCGGGTAAGATCTGGACTAATTATTTTCCAGGAATTGCCGCCATTTGTAGTCTTAAAAATCACATTTCCAGCATAATACAAAGACTTCTTATCAATGGGTGAAAAGATAACAGGTGCTGTTCTCAAAAAACGGTAATTGCCACTGCTTACCGCTTCCGGCTCTATGTTCTGTGCCTGCCCTGTACGTTTGTCATACCTGCTGAGTTTGCCGCCATAAATAAGATTAGGGTCCAAAGGGTCAGGAGCAATATAACCCCATTCCTGCGCGGCCACCGAATGCCACTCCCGGAAAGTGATCTGCCCGTCATTACCACGGCTGGCTATTCCAATGGATCCGCTCTCCTGCTGTGCCCCATATACATTGTAGGGGAAGGCATTGTCAGTGCTTACATGATAAAATTGCGCAGTAGGCTGGTTGTACCACGAACTCCATGTCTGCCCGCCATTAACAGTTATCTCCGCGCCCTGGTCGCTTGCCAGTAATATGATCTCCGGGTGTTCGGGGTTTATCCATAGCCGGTGATAATCATCACCGCCCGGCGCACCCCTGATGGCTGTCCACGTCTTACCGCCATCCATAGATTTCCAGGTAACAACATTTGCTATATAAACTATGTCTTCATTTTTAGGATCTACTTTACATTCTGCAAAATCAGAACCTCTTTCCCACAGCCGCGTATCAGCGCTTTGCAGCGTCCATGTTCTTCCTCCATCTTCAGACCGATACAATCCCCCACCCTTGGTTGCATCCACACAGGCATACATACGCTTTGTGTTTGAGGGGGCAATACAAAAACCGATGCGCCCCAACCCATCGGCAAATGTGGGCAAGCCTTTTGTAAGTTTGGTCCAGTTAGTGCCGCCGTCTGTTGATTTGTATAATCCGCTTTCCGGTCCCTGCCACATACTGTTTTCCCATGGCCCCAGCCTGCCTTCATACATATCGGCATAAACGATGTTGGAATGTACGGGATCTATGGTTACCTGTATGGCGCCTGTATTTTCATCTTTGTATAAAACCCGCTCCCATGTTTTGCCGCCACTCAGTGTCCGGTAAACGCCTCTTTCCGTATTGGGCCCGTAAGGATGCCCTAATGCAGCTACAAACACCCGATTCTCATTCTCCGGGTCTATGGCCACCCCACCTATCTGCTGCGCATCTTTAAGCCCTGTATTCTTCCATGTTTTACCTCCGTCTGTTGACTTATAAACGCCATTCCCTACAGAGAGGTCAGGCCGCTGCAAACCCTCGCCGCTGACTGCATATACCACATCCGGATTAGAAGGCGCAACTGCAACATCGCCAATAGAACCAGTCGGCTGTTCATCAAATATGGGCACCCATGTTCGCCCGAAATCAGTGGTTTTCCATACACCGCCATTATTTACCCCCATGTAAAAGACATTGGGTTGCTGCACTACACCACACGCCCCTACTGTCCTGCCGCCGCGGAAAGGCCCAATCATGCGCCATTGCAGCATATTGTACAAAGACGTGCTTACATTTTGTGCTTCCGCAAAGCATGAAAACAATAATAAAAACAGGAACACGACCCGCTGAAATATTTTTGGCATTATTATGATTACGATTGAAAGAGTAAGGTAGGGATTCTTACAAATAATTCAAATTGTGAAAGAGTGAAACTTTGCATATACTTATTTTTCACTTGAGACATAAATAAGGGGGAAAAAGTGAATTCCAAAACGGAGATAAAACCAGCCCAATATATTAACGAAAAATCACCCAAATAATTCAATAATAAAATATCTCTCTTATAGTATTTCCATAAATTTTATCGTTCAAATACAATGTTTCTTTTACCCAATTCCCGAATTGATCAAACTTAATATCCTTATATTTTATATTAAACATTAAATCGCCGTGTCGATATGTTCCCATCTGTATTGGAATATTTTTCTCATTATATTTATAAAAAGTTTGGGATACTATCTTATTTTTATCATCACAACTACTAACTTCAACCGGGCTGCCATTTACATCATATTTGTAAATATATTTACTATCCAAATTACTGTTAGCAGTTTGATATTGACAATCCTCTATGATATTACCTTGATCATCGTATTTGTATTTATTCTCCTTTTCAATTTTGTCTGGCATTAAATAATATCCTTTACTTGCGTAATAATTCTTTTTATTATTTTCATAAACAAACGAATCCATTCTAATAATAATATTATTAGAATCAATTGTAATTTCTTTTATTTTCAACCCCTTGTCATTATAGAAATAATTATGGGTTTCTTCAACAATGCTATCAGAATTATAATATAGTTTATTAATTAAATTTCCATCTTCATTGAACGAATAGATGTATTCATTAATAAATTTTGTCTCGGAAATATTATTATTAAATAATAGTTGATATGCAATTTCATGTACGCGTTTAACAGGGCCCTTAAGATTTAATAACGACAAATCCTTTTTAGTATAATTTACGTCATTGCTACTGTTAGTACTTGCTTCATGGTTTTTGCATGAAGAAAAAATAAAAATAAATGCCAGGATTAATAATTGTAAAGGTCTCATGTTCAATAATTTACTATTAAATGTACATCAAATTCGTCAAACTATACTAAAGTTTAGAGTTTTTATCAATTGAAATAAGTGTACCGTCCCAATACAACATTGTAAAATGTAATATTTAAAACAAACAATTGATAACAAGTAGAACTCATTTATACACCACAATATACATAGCCTTGCAGGCCTTCACATCCGCCAATGGGAATACCTGTATGCTGATAGTACCCACAGATTGCCTTTTGAAGTAAATATCAGCACCCAACTGCGCCATAATTGACCTGCCAATATCCCTTGTCCCGACATTAAACAATTTCACTGCGCCCGCTTCATCATTACTGTCAAAAACACGCGCGGTTAAATTAAATCCCTGGTTGTATGCGGCGCCGGTTTTTTCTTCCATGCTCAACACCCTTACATGATATAAACTTGTGTCGGTATTGAAATTAAAAAAAAAGTCGCCGCAATCTGAATTAAAAGTTTTGACTACAATATAGCCTTGCCTTTTCAATAATTTCACGCCGTTTTCACACTCCTTATTAAATGTAATTACAGGCTCTTCGGTTTGAATTGCCGCCCTGACAAGATCATAATCTTTGGGATCCTTTCCTTGTTTATTATCAGCAGCGGAGAGTTTTACATGAGTACCTGGTTCCCCGCGTATCAAACCTACAATTTCTTCTATGGTTTTATTCTTACAGCTAACGTCATTCACCTTCAGAATAAACAGATATTCTTTCAGGCTGGCAGCAGCGGGTGAATTGGGTAATACGTTTTTTATAAAAGGTATAGTATATCCCTCTGCACTGTCAATTGCAAGCATGGCGCCAATTCCGCCTATATTCTGGGCTTGCAGAGTATGTGCTACTAAAAGAATAAAAAAAGAGAACAATAAATTTTTTAAACCAAAAAAATGAGCGCCGGGAAATGGTGATTGCATACAATACTGAATTTATAAATCCTTCACAAAAATAGGCCTTCCGTCTTGTAAAACGGAAGGCGTATCTAACTAATCAACCTTTTAACCTACTTCTTTGCCATGCTCTTAAATACTTTATCATCAACTTTCAACGGATAATCTTTGCGCATTTTTTCGTTCCATTGTTTTTCTAAGAAATCCTGGTATTCAGCCACTACATAGCCGCGCGCTTCTTCAAGTGATTTCTGTCCAGGACCATTAAATACTTCCCTGGCATAGACTACAGTATAACCATCGTTAGCGGTTGGGATCACTTTCTTTTTGTTTTGAGAAAGTTCTGCCTGTGTTGCATCTTTAAAGCGGGAGAATTCATACCGTCCGCGCTGAATAGATACCCTGTCAGGATTTGCCTGGGTATTCAGGATCTTCACCAATGAATCATCCGTAATTTTATTATTAATCAGCAGCATGGCTGTATCCTTTGACGCCTTATTTTTGAATTTATATACAGAACCTTCAAAGCCCGGCTCCCACATGTATTTGCTCTTATGAGTTTCATAAAATGCTTTCAATCCAGTTGAATCATGTGCAGCTTTGCTCCAGACATTGCGATCCATTAATTCAAATAGCATAATACCATCCCTGTATTCTTCCATCAGGTTTTTGAATTCAGGGTTTTCTTCTACCAGTTTATGCTCTTCAAAATCGTTAACTACATTATTTACAAACATGTTATAGCCATCATGAATAACTGCGCTCTTTGGGCCATTAATTTTACCATGAGAAAGTCCATCTAAAAATTTCACAAAGTCAAATTGCAGGTAGTTTTTACCTCCCAGTGTAAACAAAGGCTTATTCATATTGCGGTAGTCATCCACAATAATAGTTTTAGCATTTTTGCCAGTGTCGGGAATTGCAATAAGTTTTCCAGAGATTTCTGCTACGTTTGCCGGGTATTCTTTAAACCCGTTTTTCTCTTTAACCTTATTAAAGAAGAAATCTCTTGCTGTCTGGGCGCGTGCGTCATTCTCCACTTTGTGCTTCAATTGCGGATAAATTGTATCATATGGCGCAAGCGGAATTTTCGCGATCAGTTTAATAATATGGTATCCGTAATCGGTTTGTATCGGTTCGGAAATATCCCCTGGCTTTTTAAGCGCAAAAGCAGCATTTTCAAAAGACATGACCATTTTTCCTGCGCCAAATGGTTTTAAAACGCCATCATCACTAACTGAATACTTATCGTCTGAATATTTTTTAACCAATTCATCGAATGGAACACCACTTTTCAGCATTGCCTCTACGCTGTCCGCTCTTTTATGTGAGGCATTAAGGGAGACATCACCCATTGCTTTAGATGATTGTATCATAATCTGCGCCACTTTCACCTGGCCCCGATCTGCCCTTTTATCCAATACTTTAACTATATGGTAGCCAAACTGGGTATGAAACGGTTTTGACACCGATCCAACCGGAGTGCTATATGCTGCATTTTCAAACGGATATACAGTTTGAAGGACAGTAAAATAACCTATATCGCCTCCATTATCTTTTGATCCCCTGTCATCCGAAAACTCTTTTGCCATTTGTTCGAATGTCTGTTTCTTAGTCTCCACCAAATGATAAATGCTGTCAATTTTCCTGTAGGCAGCAACGGTATCGTTACCGGGAGTACATGAAATAAGAATATGCTCCACACGAACATTTTCTTTCATACGGTCATAAGCTTCATGTATTAGTTTTTTAGTTACCTGCTCATCTGTGAGGTAGTTTTTCGCTAATTGTTTACGATAGTTGTCCAGCTCATGATCTATGGATTGCACTGTATCTAATCGCTGTTTGTCTGCTTCAGCAACTTTCATCCGGAACAATGCGTAAAGGTCCAGATAACTTTTCAGTTCCTTTTCAGACATGTCGGGCTTCTTGTTGATACTATTCTTTTTATAAACCCTCAAAAAATCTGCTTTTGAAACTGAATGAGTGCCATAAGTAAACAGAGTTTGAGCATACCCCGACATCGCGCAGATACCAGTGGTAAGGCAAGTTAAAACCAACTTTCGCATTGTGTGTGTATTTTTATTTAATTTATGATTTAGGTTATTTTTTATCTTTATTTTTCGCTTTCTTTTCCAGCATGTCAATTAAGTTTCCAATATTCAAATGGTCCAGTCTTTTACCTCTGATTATCTTCCTTTCATCCATCAAATATATGGTAGGCGTGCTATAAACATCATATTTTCCCCGCCAGTCGCCAATATGTTCATTATCCCATGTATTTATCCATTCGTCCATATTGTACTTCTTAATAAAGTCAGTTATCGCTTTTTCTTCACCTTCCGTAGCTACGGTCATTATCTTAACACCCTTTTCTTTTAATACTGCTTTGTACAAAGAATCAAGCCCCGGCATTTCATGCTGGCAATGGCCGCAGGTAGGCGAATAAAAAACCACCAATGTATATTTCGCCTTTATATCGTGCATACTCACCATTTTCTTGGTAATAATATTTGGCACTTTAATTTCAGGCGCAATATTCCCGATAACATTAGGAGCAATTTTTTGGGCGCGGTCTAAGTATTTTGACAGTTCCTCATTTGTAAGCCAAAAAGCATCTCCTTTCATATAGTAATTCTCAATTATATACACAAATGCCTCATCCATACCCATTACCTTACTTTCTTCTGCATTGCGCGTCAGCCACCAAAGTGTGTATTTGAACATGTCTTTTGTGCCTTTTGCTTTTTTCAGCAACATATCACTTTCATGTTCCACGCTATCCGGCCACGGAAGCACAAGTTTAGTCATGTATTCTTCCAGTTTTGCATCATATATAGGCGTATAAATCAGCCGGTCATCCCGGAAATTAAAGCCATCCCAGAAATGCTTTTTATAATAATTATAGGCAAAAGTGCTGTCTTTTGTCTTGCCATCTTCCAGCAAATGCTCCCCTTCCGGAACCTGCGGTACTTCAAGCGCATTGAAAATAGTTGCCAATAAGGTATTGGGATATTTTTTGGCATAATCGCGCCGGTAATTGGTCAGGTCTTTTGATGTAGCGATAGCTTTTTTACGAACCCTTGCAGTATCTTCAGCAGTTTTGGTTTCACTGTATTCTTTTTGCAGTGCCGCCTGATCCGCCTGGTATCCTTTTAAGAAAGTTACATAATCCTGGAAACGCTCATTCTCCGGTGAATTTTTAAATTTCAGTCCGGCGGGTAGCTTGCTGACATAAGCAGTAATAGAAATTTCATCCCCGGTATTTATTAAAAACTCGAAATAGGTTTTATGGTCCGATAAAAGCATCATATAGATCCCCCCCACAAAAGTGGAATCTGTACTATTAAACTCAGCGTTCCCGTTTTTGTCAAATCTTGCAGAATCCCTTTTGTAAATAGTCGGCAACGGCTTCCCATAATAATGCGCCAGAAATACGACAGAGTCTTTTACATCAGGTATTTTCAAATGAATACGGTAACCCTGACGTGCAACAGATTGCGAAGCCATAACCACAAACAGTAGTATGGCAATAAGTGTAATTCTCTTCATACTCATTGTTAGATTAATTCCGCTTAAAAAGACGGAAATAAAACCGTATGTGTTGGTTTATGAAGTCAAAAATAAATCATAAAGTTGGTGTATCCCAATCCATACAAAGTTTATTTAGATTATAACATTTTTTTTACAGATAAAGAAAATTGCAAAATCCGGAAATCGGGCAAATGGCCTGCACCTTGCGCCAGTGTATTGCTCGGCTGCACCTTTTGACCAATATTCCATAAAGATTAACTAAAGAAGATTGACAAAATAAAATCCACTAAGTTGGATAGTCATTTTTTCTTTTATGCGAGACGCAAAATCCACGAATAGCAATCTACGAATTTTCGTCCTATCGAAAATAAGCCGCTATGCGGGTTGCTCAAGATTTGACACACTTTTAAAAGTTATCATATATCTACAGGCAAAAGTGACAACATGTTGTCATATTATTAGCAAATAGTGCCTATTTATCCCGATAGCTAAAGGGATTGCAACGAAAGTAAAAATGAAAAAAGAATAGTCAGATTGATAGACTTTATTTTGTCACCGTTCCTAAGTTATTGATATTGTCTATTGTGTCTTCTTTTTTTTATTCGACTTTTTACTTTTTTTGCCTTTGTGGGAACTTTTATTTTGCTGGCCACCGGAATTCATTTTATCCTGTTGGCCCTGGCCGGGTTGAGTATTAGGGTCAACCGTACCCTGACCATTATCTGGTGAATTTTGGTCAGGTTGCCCGGTTTGTATCTTCTGGCCGGTTGTATCCTTTTGTTCAGGCATATCAAAGTAACTCTTCTGGCTGGTTGTATCTTTCTGGCTTGTTTGGTTAACAGCACCGGTTGTATCTTTCTTGCTGTCTTGATGTATTACACTTGTTGTATCTTTTTGACTAAGCTGATTGGGTTCATCATTCTTACCTAGCTGAAATTGATAGTTGTGATCCGGCAATACAGCCTGTTCACCTTTCTTCATCAATTTATAATGCTCCGCTTTTTTGAATTTCCTTGTTTCCCTGGTCACCCCTAGGCTTGTTACCAATTTTATACTACCTGCAAGTTCAGGTTTTCTGGCAATTTTCCTCATTTTCCGCTTTTTCATTGCCATTTGTTCAGGAGTACGGCCCATATCAGGATAAATTCCCCTTTTGTCATTAAAATGTTTCCCCAGGCTATGCTGAACAGGTTGCTTAATATCTTTATATTTTTTGTCGCGCTTTAAAAAACAGGAGCTGAGATTTACTACCAATAGAGTAAGCAGGAAAAACAATACAAATTTAGCTTTCATAATATTGTAGTTACTCTTTTGGATTTATGCAAAAATAGGTCAAAAACAATAACCTCAAACAGCAATGAGGAACGCTGACGAAATAAATTCTCCACAGGGGGAGGTTATATTGTAACAGTCTCTTATTAAATAGTTTAAAGAAATATATCTTTTAACCAGGCATTATTCCTTTATTCCCCATCATTAGCAACCTGTCCTGCACTTTCATAAATCAGGTAAATCACGATTAATCATGGCAATCTGAGGTTCAGACAAAAACAGATAACACTAAAGAAAAAGTCCAGCTTTTGTTCAGTTTTTCAAAAAAAAATTTGCAGAAAACATTAAACAGTTTGGAGATGCAAGATTAAAATATCGGGAGATTACACCAAACCAACCAGAACTAGAAAGGAAAACACGGTATAATAAAACAAAATAAATTA
>CAISOH010000004.1 GCA_903887005.1 uncultured Bacteroidota bacterium
GGCAGGGAATTTAAACGCATCATGAATCGTACTTACATAACCTCTCTTGTTCCACCAGTAATAGGTAGCGCCGGTAGAATCTCCTCCCATCTCGAATTGCAGCTTGTCGCCATAGCAGGGACTGTTATTCCATGCCGAATGGCAGGATTTAAGCGTGAAAATAAACTGCTTCATATTGCAGGAATACATACCTGCATTACTGTCAACCCCGGTAACCGTATAAGTAACATATCCTGGAATAGATGTAATACTGGCAGTTACAGTAGTACCTGTAGTTGAAGACAAACCTGTGCCCGGAGACCAGGTCCATTTACCCCAGGTCCAGTCTTTATCATCACCATACAATATTGTTATTGGTATGGAATCTAACAATGGATAGGCGCAGGCGTCAAATGTATCGTAAGTAGCCGAGATGGTAACGCCATTCAGGTTTAAAATAGGATCAGGGAAAGCACTGTCAATGCCATTGGGACCGTTAAAAATATAAGCGTAAGAAATAGCGGCGCTGTCAAAAGCATTAATTGTACCGATATTATAGGTAAGTGCGATACCAATATCCCCGCGATGATTAACAAGAGGAATATACCATGCACCAGTACCTGCAGGGCCATAAGTCTTGTTCCATAATTGGCTGAGATCCTGTGTACTCGTCAAAGGCCAGGAATTATAAACACAGGCTACTGCACGGCAATCTTTTGTACCAATGCTCATAGGCGGCTTTGTAGCGCTCATTCCGGTTCCTGTTACCTCAACTCTGTGTTGGGCGTCATTCTGGAAATCTACCTGGTTATTGGTAGTAAAACTGCCGCCGGGCCATGTTTCATCATTGTCAGGGTCGTTAGACCTCATATAATATACACCGGCAATAGGAGCTGCGGTAGTATTATACATCTTAGTTGTTACAACCACCCATGAAGCTAAATTATCAACACGGGTTTCCTGTGTAAGTTTAATAGCGCCTGCATTCCAGGTCCCAGCCCAGTTGCCTATTATTATCCCACCTGTGTTTGAATAGGTTGTGAGACCTCCTGTAAGTAAAGCGCTGGAATAACCTCCGGGCCAAAAGGCCTGGCTTCTTGCAGCGCCAACCTGCAATTCCCATCCATCAAATGGGTAGCCCGGATAGGTATAATCGCCCATAAATATTGGAGCGCCAACGGCCCACCCATCATGCCCGTAGTCATAAACTTCAGCAAGATTAGGACCAAATACATGCGTATGATACCCTGCAGGAATAGCCGTTTTATTGGTACCAAATGATGCATTATCACTGAGGCCTATTTCAAGCCACCGCCCCTGCAGATATCCCTCTGTACCTACCCTTTGCGCAAATGAATTAGCGCAATAAAAAATGAACGTGAAAACTAATAAAAGGTACTGTTTTTTCATAAAATGGCATCGTTAATGAATGAAAATACTATTCTTTAATTATTAAAATTAATCGTTGAAAATTCGATAAATATACTTAACTTTCGGTAAATTAGAAACTTATTTTTCTTTAATGCGAAAAGCATTTCCTGATATTAACTAAAAGTTATAATTAATACTAAAAATATAAAATATGATTGATTTTATGTATAAGCTAATTTAACTATCTTAAATTATACCCGATATTCATAAAAATCAGGCAATTTTTGTGGGTTTCTTATATATTGGAACTGTAGAACATGGCTCGCCATACATCAGTGATTTCACAACAGGGCGCAGATGCTGCGTAACGGCCAGATAAGCGGCTTCAGGTATGGGTGTATCTCCGCATCCTTTTATTACCACCCGTTTATCAATGTATTCTGTAACATCAATATCATTGATATGTTGTTGTATCAATATTTTCGCAAGCTCTTCCGGAGTACCATAATATACCGATGTCGCAACAGGCTGCAAATAAGCTGCCGCCAGCATGTATGCCCATACCGGGATAACCGCATCCACACTGCACATAACGGCGACCTGCTTACCTTCAAATTGTGTCCAGTCATATGTTTGTAATGCAGCCCGGTAATCTTTTTCCTTCAATATCATTTCCCGGAACAAAAAAGGTTTCAGGTCGAACACCGCAACTTCATCAGTATGAACATAAGGCGCAAGGTCCAGAGTTATGAGCCCGCTTTCCGCCACTTTATTTACTATCGTTTCCATAAACTTGCCTGCTTTATAATAATATATTTATTACAGCAAAAATACGACAAATAAGGCTATGGCTTATGCCTTGTAAATAAACAATCTCTATATTGCAGTTGCAATACTACTGGTTGCATTAAGTAAAGGATAAGATTGTCATCTTTGTTGCTCATCAGTTTTTATTCTCTGCCAAATAAATACATTCCATTATTTTAATATGAAAAAATGACTGCCTAACTAAGCACTCTTATAATAATAAAGTTTTAATTTCTGCAAAATTGACCGACATTTGCCGCCCATTCCAAAATGGCACAAAATGTGAGGATGGGTATTTACAATTAAATAAAACTAAAAACTTACAATTATGGCTAAAAACGTGAACATTACCCCGCTACACGACCGGGTAATAGTTAAACCTGCCGCTGCTGAAGAAAAAACTGCCGGTGGCATCATCATCCCCGACACTGCAAAAGAAAAACCTCAACGCGGCGTGGTAATTGCTGCCGGCCCCGGCAAAAAAGACGAACCAATGACCGTAAAGAGCGGCGATACCATATTATATGGTAAGTATGCCGGTACTGAGGTTTCTTTCGAAGGCGAGGATTACCTCATCATGCGTGAAAGCGATATCCTGGCGGTAATTTAAAACCCCCAACCCCTAAAGGGGAGCTTCAATTTAGGCTATTTAAACATTTTCAAAAAAATAAAAATCAATCAATTAACAAAGACCAACGCTGCCTTTTCAGTTGAGTGCCTGTCCATACAGCACTCCCCTTTAGGGGCCGGGGGTTTAAATTAAAACATTTATGTCAAAACAACTTTTCTTCAATATTGATGCCCGCAACAGAATGAAGCGCGGCGTGGACATACTGGCTGATGCAGTAAAAGTAACCCTTGGGCCTAAAGGCCGTAACGTGGTTATCGAAAAGAAATTCGGAGCTCCCGCAATTACCAAGGATGGCGTAACAGTAGCTAAGGAAATAGATCTGGAAGACAGCATCGAGAACCTGGGCGCGCAAATGGTCAAGGAAGTAGCTTCCAAAACCGCTGACCTCGCAGGCGATGGCACTACAACCGCTACCGTGCTTGCTCAGTCAATAATCAGCGAAGGCCTGAAAAACGTTGCAGCCGGCGCTAATCCAATGGACCTGAAACGTGGTATTGATAAGGCAGTAGCGGCAGTTACTGAAAATCTGAAAAGCCAGTCCCAGAAAGTAGGCAATGATAATAAAATGATAGAGCAGGTTGCTTCTATTTCTGCAAACAATGATACTACCATTGGTGCGCTGATAGCTCAGGCAATGGCTAAAGTTGGTAACGAAGGCGTTATCACGGTTGAAGAAGCTAAAGGCACTGAAACTACTGTAGAAGTGGTAGAAGGCATGCAGTTCGACCGTGGTTACCTCAGCCCTTACTTTGTAACCAATGCAGAGAAAATGCAGGTGGAGTTACAGAATCCTTACATTCTTATCTATGAAAAGAAAATAAGCACGCTTAAAGATATCCTTCCGATACTGGAAAGTGTGGTTCAAAGCGGCCGACCATTGTTGATAATCTCTGAAGATGTAGATGGCGAAGCGCTGGCTACATTAGTGGTTAACAAACTCCGTGGTTCATTGAAGATCGCAGCCGTTAAAGCTCCCGGCTTTGGCGACCGCCGCAAGGAAATGTTGCAGGATATTGCAGCGCTTACAGGCGGTACAGTTATCAGTGAAGACCAGGGATACAAGCTCGAAAACGCTTCTATCGCTTCTCTCGGTCAGGCGGAAACTATCACAATTGACAAAGATAATACTACTATAGTAGGTGGTAAAGGCCAGAAAGAAAATATCGCTTCACGTGTAGGCCAGATCAAATCACAGATCGAATCTACTACAAGCGATTACGACCGCGAAAAACTCCAGGAGCGTCTTGCTAAGTTGAGTGGTGGTGTTGCAGTACTGTATATCGGCGCTGCTTCCGAAATGGAAATGAAAGAGAAGAAAGACCGCGTTGATGATGCACTGCACGCTACACGCGCTGCCGTAGAAGAAGGTATCGTTCCCGGCGGTGGTGTTGCTTACATCCGCGCTATCGAATCTCTCGCAGCTGTTAAGACCGACAATCCTGATGAAAAAACCGGTATCGCTATCATCCGCCGCGCGCTCGAAGAGCCGCTTCGCCAGATAGTTGCCAATGCAGGTCTTGAAGGTTCTATCATCGTTCAGAAAGTACGTGAAGGCAAGGGCGATTATGGCTTTAACGCCCGCACAGAAGTATATGAGAACCTGTTTGCAGCAGGCGTTATAGACCCTACTAAAGTAGGCCGTATAGCCCTCGAAAATGCAGCGTCTATCGCCAGCATGCTCCTGACTACAGAATGTGTTATAGCCGACAAACCTGAACCAAAGTCATCAGCTCCAGCTGGTGGCGGAATGCCAGGCGGAATGGGCGGAATGGATTATTAATCAGCTAAAAGGTTAAATAGTTAAAAGGTTAAAAAAGCCCCGGTGTAACTGCCGGGGTTTTTTAATTATCATATCAGCAAACAAACATTAATCCCTGCCTCCCTGGGTTAAGTGTTTACACTTAAATCCGGCAATAAAACGAAGGACTCCGTCCGGAAAAATCCTTGTTGTAACCCGATAAAGTAAATTGCCTCTCAATAATTGCATTGCAGCCTGAGATATCCCACACCTTTTTCGGAGTGTGGGACATCTATGGGACATCTACTTTAACACACCCTGGTTTAAGTGTTTACACTTAAATCCAGCAATAGGAAGAAGGACTGAGTCCGGCAAAATCCTTGTCTTAGCCCGATAAAGTAAATTGCCCTCTCAATAATTGCATTGCAGCCTGAGATGTCCCACACCTTTTTCGGAGTGTGGGACATCTACTTTATCACTCCCCACCCTGGTTTAAGTGTTTACACTTAAATCCGGCAATAGGAAGAAGGACTGCGTCCGGCAAAATCCTTGTTGTAGCCCGATAAAGTAAATTGCCCTCTCAATAATTGCATTGCAGCCTGAGATGTCCCACACCCTTTTTCGGAGTGTGGGACATCTACATTACATAACCTGCCAACGCCGTCAGCACGCCTTTTTCAGGTGTCAGACGGCAGAGCATCCCAGGCAGCCATAATAACCATTTTACATCAAAAATTCGTAGAGACGCAATGTTTGCGTCTCCCCACTAACAGCACTTTAGCAGAGGCATGCCTCCCCGACAGCATCCCATGCAGCCATCATACCAATTTATCTGTGACAAATCAGCTAATCAGCATTGAATTACTGCTTCATCAACTTATAAGTCGTAATCCCGGTAATTTTGCTGGTCACACTTAAAAAGTAACAGCCATTTGGGAGTTTATCTGCCGGTATCATTGTAACTACATTTTGCTCATTGTTTCCCTGCCACAACATACGCCCGCTAATATCTTTAAGACCAAGAGAACTGTTATCCGGCAGGTTCCTCACCGTCCAGCTGGTGGTAGCAGGGTTTGGCAATATAGTAATTACATTTTCCGTTAAAAGCGGCACAGATACATTTGACAATGTGGTGTCGTGCTGTACCCCATTCAGTTTATACACCAGCCAGTAATTAGGATCAGTTACCAGGCTCGCCATGGTTTTGCTCCAGGTGAAATGGAATATCTGTGATGGCTGGTCATTGAGCACGCGCACAATCGTATCTCCGGTTGCGGAATGCAGCTTTATTTCCATTGGCAGCGTAAACCAGGGCACTGACGAGGGTGCGGAAGTTTTCTGGTCCAGTTTCACATACACATCACTTCCTTTCTGGTTCCAGGAAACTGTGTATTTAGGAAACCCTTGCTGGTAGGCCCATTGGTTAAAGAAAGTATCGAAGGAAATACCATTGACAGTCATACCAAATATACTTATTGCAGAAGTTTTGAAATCACCTATGGTGCCTGTTTTGTTTTTCTTCTCCTGCTGGTATGATTTGAATAAATAGAAAAACTCACTGTCGTTACTGATCACAAAACGAAGCATATGCAGGAAGCACGAACCTTTATCATACGACAATCTGCTGTCAAATATTCTGTTTTCACTAACAGTATCGTAAGCATAAATACTTCCGGTATCCTTTGCCATCACAGTGTCCTGTTGTGTCCTGATATCGTTAATCGCCAGCGTATGGCTGTTGAAGTGATCAAGATAGAGATATTCGGTATAGCTGGCAAAACCCTCATTCATAAAAATGTCAGCCCATGTTCCGCAGGTAGCATTATCACCAAACCATTGATGCCCCAGTTCATGAGCAACGATCGTAGATTGAAAAAAGCCTAAGGTTGTCATAGTCTGGTGTTCCATGCCGCCGCCTAATGGCGCCATGCAATGCCCGTACTTTTCCGTCCAGAAAGGATACCTGGAAAATAAAGTAGAGAAATAGTCTATCATCATACCGGTGCTGTCAATGATACTTTTGAAATAAGGAAGGGTGGAAGGGTTTGGATAAACATAATTCTGTACAAGCATGGAGTCGTGACTGCCTGTGAAGTGCATATAATAGGAGTAGTCAATATAGGGGGCCACAGATGCGGAGATAAGATAATAATCTATCGGGTATCTTTC
The DNA here is from genome assembly GCA_903887005.1 of uncultured Bacteroidota bacterium. Taxonomy (GTDB): domain Bacteria; phylum Bacteroidota; class Bacteroidia; order Chitinophagales; family Chitinophagaceae; genus Nemorincola. The sequence goes on from CAISOH010000004.1 coordinate 6,696, forward strand.
TTTCCATTCGTAGCGTACATGTGAAGGATCCAGCCTTGTTACAGCCTTTAATAATCCGTTACTTCCAGCTTTAAGCGAATCGGCAACGGTGATCCACATATCCATGGAATCTATTTTGTCATGCAGCGATTGCTTGCACGGCCACCATTCACTTGCATGGTACGATTCGCTTTGCGTAAAGGTAACTCTCGTACCCCAGGAAGGAGATACTACATTGTTGATACCGCCAATGCCGCCAAAGATTGATCCCGAAACAACAGGGGTGCCATGATAAAATACCTGTGCGGCAAACATACTGTCCGCATGTAGAAGAACAGGTAAGGTAACGGTATGCACATTGCCCGTATTACTTATGGCGCTTGATACACCATCAATCAAAACAGAATCTATTGTTAATGAAGAGTCCAGTTCAAAAACATACGCAGAGAATGAAGCCGCAACCACCATTGCCTTTGTTGTAACGTCCCCGCTTATTGTAATGGAAGTATTTGTCATGTTCAGGTTGAACTTAAGGTACTTAATATCATAATTATCCTCTGCAGGATTTGCATCGGTTACCCTTCTGGTATTCCTGCTTTTACTATAATGACATTTATTTTCCGATGGGCTTTCCTGTGCAAATGAATAACTCCCGATTAGAAGGAAAACAGATAACAAACTATAAATTGAGGCAAATTTCATCGAGTCAGAATTTTTGCCTAAAACTAACGCTTTTTGGGCAGGTAATAATAGCATAATAAAAGGGTATTGTCCAGGCATTATTGCAGCTATTCCGCACCAGTGGCGTTAGCACCCTTGTACTTTCTGTTCTATTGTCACCATGAGTACCCACCTTTTGAACCCAAAAGGATAAAATGTGAATGACGTTACTAACGCGAGTCATCTTCTCGAGTCATCCATCGCGATTTGTTAGAAGTGTCCAAATTGTGTAAATTGCTATAAAGAGCATGGCAAACTACA
>CAISOH010000005.1 GCA_903887005.1 uncultured Bacteroidota bacterium
CTACAAAGGATTTTACAACACTTATCACGGTAAAGCAGAAGCACAGTTACCATTATTCTGACAAACCGCCGTATGCCGAACGGCACGTACGGTGGTGTGAGAGGACGGTGAGGGAAATAATCCCTCACCTCCTACTCGATTATTTTGAAATCTTCAATAATTTATGCTTCTGCATTTTCTTCTCCAAGCACCCATTTTTTATCATTGCAATGTGTAACGGGAACATCAATATTATAGCGTGTTTTTAAATACTCGGCTAATTGATTCGCCGCATATACGGAACGGTGCTGGCCACCGGTGCAACCAAATGATACACTCAATTGCTCAAAACCACGTGCAATATAATCCTCCACATTTATTGACACCAGCGCATATACATAGTTCATAAAATCAGGCATACGGGTTTCGCGCTCCAGGAACTGGCGGACCATTTCATCATTGCCGGTAAGATATTTATAAGCAGCATACCTGCCGGGATTCAGAATACCCCTGCAGTCGAACACATAGCCACCACCATGCGGGCCTGTTGGTTTAGGCATACCCGCCTTATAAGAAAAGCTGCATACCTGAACGGAAAGTGTTGGCTTTTCATGAGCTGAGGATATCGTATATCTTTCCTGCATCTCAGGCGATGATAATTTTTCCAGCAAAGTCCTCAATTCGGGATATGAGGGAGTTTGCGGATGATCGGAGAGGAAGAGGTTCAGGTTTTTTAATGCAGGGCCAATACTTGTTATAAAATGCGCTTTATGCTGCAACAGCCCCCTGAAACCATACGACCCCAATACCTGTAGTAAACGCACCAATACAAATTGCACATATCCACGCCTTAAATAAATCTCATCCATACGTGGCACATGCAGTTCATTCATGCTGCTGATATAGCCATTGAGCAGGTCTTCTTTCCATGCCGGAGGCAATTGCGCCCTTGCCTGCCATAGTAAAGATGCGATGTCATACTGCGGCGGCCCCTGCATGCTACCCTGGAAATCTATGAAGAAGATCTTACCCTCATGCACCATAATATTGCGGCTCTGGAAATCGCGGAACATCAGCATCTGCGGCTGCACCCGGCCAAGGTCCTTACTCAGCATTTCCATTTCACTTATCAGCCCCGACCTGTCGTAGGGAATATTCTGCAAATCAGCGAAATAATATTTGAAATAAAGCAGATCAGACATGATCGCTTTTTCATCAAATTGTTTGGATGCGAAGCACTGCTTGTAATCGGCTTCCCTGCCTGCAATCCATTGGACCCGCGCAAGCTGGGCAAGCGCCTTGTGGTATAATTTACGAACAGGTTCCGTATAGCCTTCTTTGATTACCAGGTCGAACAGGGATGTCCTTCCGAGATCCTGCTGCAGATAAGCGCGCCTGTCTTTATTTATCTTGTAAACCTCGGGCACGTTTACCTGGTGCTTGCGGAACAATTCGGTGAAGTAGAAGTACGTATTATTCTCGGCAACATTGGTATTATAAGTGCCTATGGCAACAGTTTTGCCGCTGGTGATACGGTAATAACGGCGGTCTGATCCGGAAACCGGAAGGGCCTCGATGCTTTCAGCCTTTTTCTCAAAATGCTCTTCAAATAACTTTTCTAAAATGCCGGTTATCTGTACTATTGATTTATTAGTTGTTATGCTCATTGCCTGGATATTCAAATAAAAATACTTTTCGTTTTGCTGTTGAGAAATCGCTCCATTCCTTCACTTCTATATGGGCGCCTACTACTCCGCAAGTAGGCATATTCGGGGTGCTGAACTCCGGGGACAGCTGGTTGACAAATTCCGTTATCCCCGGGTTGTGCGCTACTATGAATAAAGTTTTCACTTTATCGCCTATGCCGGAGATTATTTCTTCAAAAACAGAAGAATTACAATGATACAATTTTTCTTCCCATTTAATATTATCAATATCGTATCCTACTTCTTTTGCAATTTTTTTAGCAGTCTGGCGGGTTCTTTTAGCGTTGCTGGCAATAATAAGATCGGGGATAATATTTAAGGATTTTAATTTCTCCCCTATTTCAGGGGCTTCTTTTTTGCCACGTTCATTAAGCGGCCTGTCAAAATCGCTTTCTAAAGGATTCGTCCAGCTGCTCTTGGCATGTCTTATCATTATTAATGTTTTTTTCATAGGCGTTTATTGTTTTTATAGTATTTTAATTTCAATTGCTTACCATCAAATTCGGCATAACTGTCGTAACGTATCCAGTCGCCGAGATTTACATATAAACTATTTTCAGGTAAAGGATATTCAATAGCTATATGCCGGTGCCCGAAAATAAAATAATCAATGTGCTGATGTTTTAAAGTTTCCAGGCAAAACTGTACCAGCATTTCTTTTTCCGAACCAAGGAATTCTTTTACCGGGGTATCCGCGTGTTTCGGGCCAAGGCGGCTGAACCATCCTGCAGCGCCAACGCCTGTATCGGGATGTATGCGGCGGTATAACCATTGGGAAACCTTACTGCTCAATACCTTTTTGAGGAACTTATACCCCTTGTCTCCCGGGCCAAGGCCATCGCCATGGGCTATGAACAGTTTCTTGCCGTTTATTTCCCTTATTATGTGCTGGTGATGCACAGGTATATTCAATTCTTCCTCAAAATAGCCAAGCATCCAGATATCGTGATTTCCGGTAAAAGCTTCTATTTGCAGGCCGTTATCCCTTAGTGTTGCCAGTTTACCCATAAAGCGCGTGAAGCCCCTTGGTACCACATTCCGGTACTCAAACCAGGTATCAAAAAGGTCTCCTACAAGGTATAGCTGCGCCGCATCAACGCTTATTTCATCCAGCCATTGGCAAATACGTTTTTCGCGCTCAATGCTGGTAGCGCGGTCGGGTATGCCCAAATGAAAGTCGGAAGCGAAATAAACTTTTTTACCCTTTGGTAATTCCATGCGGATTTTTAGAATGGGCGCAAAGTTAGATTAAATAAATAATATCGGAGAAATGGGTGTATTTGTAAGACCTCAAAGGATTATACATATAGGAATGCTTTCAAAATCCAACTGTAATTGGCATACATTTTGCGGTCTAATAATAAAAGATTTAAGCATGAAAAATATTTTTGGTATTATAACAATATCATTAATTACCATATTGTGTTCTTGTTACAAAAAACTCGAAAATAAACCAGTTGATGCCGGTTTAGAAGCCGCATTTAGCTTTGCACCAGGTACTTATTGGGTATTCAGAGATTCTATTAGTGGTCAAATGGATAGTTTATTTGTAAAAGCCCGGGACCATGAAAATCATGCAGTCGGAAATCCTAATGATCCTTGGTATTATTCTTATGATGAGATCATTGGTACCATTTATGAAGTAAAGGCTAACCCTTCAAAAGCTCCTTCACAACTAGAAATATTTTTAAAAACTAATGAATTAGTAATAGAATATTTTGACGGAAGCAAGTATTATGATTATGATCCAATAAAATTCCCCTTTGTTAGCGGCAATTATTCAGATCAATTTACTGAATATGTAAATATTATTGGCGATTATTCTATAAATGGGAATAATTTCAAGAATGTAACAGAAGTCAATATTTCCAGTGGTCGCGTATATACAGATAGTTTGATAAACGGCGACCATTTTTACTTGAATTCAGATATCGGATTTATAAAAATGGTTTTTAATCACCCATTTGATACTTTAAACAACGTATGGGAGCTACAACGATGGAAAATTGTAAAATAAGCAAAATCCAAACTCAATATTCCACCAAAACCTGGTGATACTTGTGCATTAAGCCCACGGAGAAACAAAAATAATTCGTTACCAGGTTGGGTACGGTTTTGTCAAAGCTCTTGGGCATATAGCCAAAATCCTGTGAGAGTATAATATTCCAGTAACCATAGGTAGGTATCCTTTCGGAAAGCCCTATCCCATAACGAAAGATAAGCGTAGGCGCATTATAAGAAGTATAAGAACCGCCGGTATCTGACCTGAACACTGTTGTTGCAGGGAGGGTGAAAATCTGTTGATATTTATTCGTCCACTGGCTGCCACCCATGTATAAACCGGCGCCAAACGAAAGGTTCAGGTGCAGGTATTTACGGTAGCCGATGCCGAGGTCAATTTTTGGAGAAAAGAAAAGGTAAGAGCTTTTATGCCTGATGTTAATAACATCGCCATAGGCCACAACAGCCGGCAATATATTAGAATTATAAAGAAAAGAAAAACGCTCATAACCTAATGATCCACCAACATAAAGATGGCGGTTGATCTTCGTTAAAATATAACCTTCCAGTTCCGGTGTAAGATGAGATGTATAAGACATTGTCTTTCCAAAACCTCCTTCAAAACCATACATACCCTGAGAAAAGGAATCAATGGTGAAGAAGGCAAGAAACAGTATGAGTATGAATCGTTTCATGCCTAAAATTAAAAAAAATATTGGTACTGTAAATTTAAGGGTCAACTTTCATTTCAGATAACTAATATAGATAGAGGTATTTATAATTATTATCGCCAGTTTAAAAATGTTTTAATATTTTCAATAAAAATTTAGTTTTTGATCAAATTGTATAATGCCTATGTCCGGAGTTCAGGAATCCCTTAGCACATATGTACTCTCCCTGCTGGATGAAGGGCAAGGCAGAGAACAAATTGAGACGCAATTGCTGGAACAAGGGCATGATGAACGATTTGTAAAGGACCTTGTAGCGGAAGTACAAAAACTGCGTTATTCCAAAAGAAGAGCACAGGGGCTTGCTTTGATACTTACCGGAGCTGTCATTTGCTTTTTAAGTTTTCTTCTAACCATTACTTCTTCTTTTACACATGGCTCTTTCCCATGGGTGCTATATGGATTGACCAGCATAGGAATTATTGTTGTTTTTATGGGATTGATGAAGGTGTTTTAACGTGAGAACGACGATTATTTAGTTAACTATATTTAGCAAAGGTGTTCCACACTGAAAAGGTGTGGGACACCCAAGACCTCAACAAATACCATTATTAGCATCAAAATTCAGAAAAGGGCCTGGCTAATAACTGGTATTTATCACCGAAACCGCGTTATTTTATAACAATTTCTGCGCCATTTTTATACCCTTTAGGGTGCAAAATTGATTATTTCAATATTTTTATACCACTTCGGGTATAAAAACGGAACGTCAATCAACCCTACTTTTACACAGTGATAAATTCCGACGCCTATATAAACTTGTTCACCGCCTTATTCAAAGGCCGGGAAGATGTATTTGCGAAACGATGGGAAACCAAAGATAAAAGTGGATATGCTCCAGCGTATGATATTGACTGGAATCAATATTCACTACACAAAGCTTCCGGCGGTACTTTAAAAGATTATCCCCATAAAAGTTATACAAGGCTTTCTGAAGCAGCGATTAAAGCACATCTGGAAGGCAAAGACGTTATTGGTATTTATCCATTGTTAGAAAATAATACTTCGTGGTTTGCAGCAGTTGATTTTGATGAAAATAACTGGAGAACGGAAATCATAAAGTTATTTGAGCTGTGCAGTCAATATGAGTTGCCTTCCTATATTGAACGCTCACGTTCGGGGAATGGCGGGTATTTATGGATATTCTTTGAACAACCATATCCGTCCGTAAAAAGCAGAGCAATTATCAAGGACTTTGTAAAACACGCCGGGATTAATATCAAGGCTTCCGACAATTCCAGCTTTGACCGGATATTTCCTAACCAGGACTATCATACAGGAAAAGGATTAGGTAATCTTATTGCATTACCATTACAAAAAAGAGCTGTAGAAAATGGCAATTCCTGTTTCATTGACCCCGGCACTTTTGAACCATATCCAGACCAATGGGATTTTCTTGCTACCATTCAAAGGGCAAATACTGCAATGCTTGATAAGCTTTATTCAGTCTTGAATCAAGGTACTGGTCCTGTTGAAAAAAATCAGCCACCACTTAAAACAACAGGCGAAGGCATTCAAATATTTTTAGACAACAAAATCACTATCAGCCGTGATAAACTGCCATCAGAAGTAGTCTTATTTTTAAGGGATAGCCTTAAAACAAGTAATCCAAACTTTTTCATCAGGAAAGCTACCGGACAAAACACTTATGGAATGGCAGCTTCTTCAACGTTACTTGAAGAACATTCTGACCGGATAATTTTGCCAAGAGGCTATATAGGTACATTACTCCGGTATTGCAAAACAAATAAACTGAGCTATCAACTTACAGACCAGAGAACAAAATTACCTGAAGTTGAGTATAAGCCTAAAGGACAGTTATACGATTATCAACAACCCACCCTTGCTATTACCGAAAAAAAGGAAATGGGTGTCATTGTAGCTCCACCGGGAGCTGGCAAAACTAATATCGGACTTGCTATCATTGCACAAAAGAAACAACCTGCGCTGATTATAGTTCATCGCAGGCAGTTGCTCGATCAGTGGATTCAGCGGATACAATCGTTTTTAGGAATACCGAAATATAAGATTGGCAGAATTACAAAAGGCCAGGTGGATATTGGTGAGCACGTAACAATAGCTATGATTCAAAGCTTAGATAATGCTGAATTAATAAATAAAATGGAAAAGGCTTTTGGCACTATTGTCATAGATGAATGTCATCATTTACCTTCTGATTCATACAAGGATGTTTTACAACAGTTACACACTTATTACCTTTATGGACTAACTGCAACACCGATCCGGAAAAACAAAGATGAGAAAATGATTTTCGCACAAATAGGTGAAGTAGTCCATGAAATAACTGTTCCCAAAAATCAAAATACTAATAAAGGGTTATTCATCAATATCAGGGATACGGATTTCGATATACCATTCAATGCAGCTACTGATAATCCTGAAACTTTATCCGATATACTCATTCATGATACAACCAGAAACAGCCTGATAGCAGATGATATAAGAACTGAAATAAATAATGGAAGAAGTAACTTAGTGCTTACCGAAAGAAAAGCTCATGTAGAAATACTGAATCAATTTCTGAAACAGGATTGTGAAATTATAACCTTATCAGGTGATGATAAAGATGCTTCAAGAAAAGCGAAAATGAAGCAAATTGAAGAAGGGCGCTTCCAGGGATTAATTACGACAGGACAATTAATGGGTGAGGGGATAGATATTGGTGTACTTGATTGTTTATTTCTTGTTTATCCTTGTTCGTTTGAAGGTAAACTGATACAGTATATCGGCAGGGTGCAGAGAAGTGAAAATGCTCCAACTTTATATGACTACCGGGACCTGAATATTCCTTATTTGGAAAAGATGTTTCAGAAAAGGAATAAGCACTACAATAAGCTGGTAAATTCCGGCATGATAAAACCACATGAAGAATACCTTTTGAAGTTTGAGGAAGACAGGTTTTATATCGGTAACCAGGCAAATGCATACCCGCTTTCTATTCTTGATCTGGGAATGAATATAGACAGGTTCAAAAATGGTGTAGTATGGAAAATCAGGGTTTTAAAATACAATGAAGAACAAGCCAGCATTTTTGCTGAAATTATCAATTACAGTGTTACTATACAAGAGGATTATCAACAGCTTTCATTGCCTCTATTGCCTGTTGAGCAAATAAGATTCAGAACAATTGATACAGGTGGTATTTTGAAGTCAGTAGTATTGAAAAGATCAATGGTCAGCGTATCTCAATCAATTCCGGTTATGAACCATGATGATTTTGATGAGGAAGAAGAAGAAATTCCAGCTACGGTTTCCCCGCCTGTTAAACCGGTTGTTTCTCCCGCTCCTGTTATAGAACAATGGTGGATTTTTGAAAAAACAATTAAAGTGTCTTTCAAAAATATTCAATTTGGAAACGGATGTGTTATCATACCTTTTTACTTATCCGCAACCGGGAAAGATATAACCATAGAAATTTCAAATGCCGACATCAGGCCGGAATTTGAAGCAATCAAAGAGTACTTCTCAAAAATTCTGAAAACAAAAGCTATAAGCGTAAACATCAGGATAAAGCACGACAAGCAAAAGGTTCTTTCTTATGAAGCAACATCTGATGAAGTAAACCTGATAAACGCTGAAATCATAGATTCTGTCAGATTTGAATTTGTTAGGCGTGACTTTAAAAAATTTAATGCGGATGAAAACAACAAATCAATCCTATCTTTTGATGATTTGAAACAGGCAAACCAAAATATTGGCGCTTTGCTGGAAAACGAAACTGCATTGCTGGATACGTTCTTAAAAATGGAATCAGCAAAACACTATCTGCAGATAAAATATTTAGCGGCAAAACATGAAGCATCAGTTTTAAAACTACGGTTTATCTTACAACCATTCTCTTTCATTTTCTTAGTTGCGGGAGAAAATAAATACCACTTGATTTGGGAAACATTGGACAGTGAAGAAGCCACTTACTTATGGCATATTGATAAAAACAAAGAAGCTTTACGGGCTGCAATTAAAGACACTGAAGTTAGCCTGAATGAAATGAAGCAAACCGGCAGGAATTCCTATATCAAAAAAGCGCCGGAATATTTTAGCCGTATTATTCATGACTATTCAGAAAGTAACAAAGGGTTTACTGAATGGAAGGGGGTATTGGAGGAAAGGTTAGTATAGATAGTATATGCTTAGGGTGTGGAAATTCCGCTATGATATTATTTTCTTCAGTTCAGCTTTGGTTGGTAAATACAGTTTGTAACGGGATGTAAAAATTTGTTTCTGGTCTTTTGGCAGCGTTATTTCTATCATTGCATCGCTTTTATCTTTGCATATAATGATACCTATTGTTGGGTTTTCATTTTTTTCTTTTACAAAACGGTCGTAATAGTTTACATACATCTGCATTTGCCCAACGTCCTGGTGGCGCAGTTTGCCTATTTTTAAATCAACCAGTACAAAACATTTCAGCAGGCGGTTGTACAATACGAGATCCACGAAATAATGTTCTTCATCAAATGTAAATTTTACCTGTCTTCCCTGGAATAAAAATCCTCTGCCAAGTTCTAATAAAAAGATTTCAATTTTACTAATAATGGCAGTTTCCAAATCAGTTTCTGTATAAGCTGCTTTTTCATCAAGTCCCAAAAACTCTAAAATATACGGCTGTTTAATTACATCTTCCGGCTTTTCAATAATCTGGCCTCTTGTTGCCAGTTCTTTTACTTTCTTTTTATTTTTACTCAATGCAAGACGCTCAAATAAGCCGCTATCCATCTGGCGTTGCAATTCCCTTTTGCCCCAATTATTTTTCAACGATTCTATTTCATAAAAAGACCGCTCATTTATATTTCCGGTACGACATAGAATGACATAATGTGTCCACGAAAGAGGAAAAACATCGCTTACCAATTTCGAAGCCAGCGGCTGCGATTTTTGTAGCTTGCCTGATTTTTCAGGATTGGATAAAGATACTAATGAAGATTCCGTAGCCAGTGGCTGCGGAATTGGTAGTTGTTTTGCCCTATTCTGAAAAGCGATAAAGAATGAACGCATTAGTTCTATATTCCTTTCTGAAAATCCGTCACCAAATTTTGTACTTAATCTTTTGCTTAGTTGTTTGATTGTGGCTCTCCCATATTCAGCCTTTTCACTACCTTTTTGCTCATGCTGCACAATAAGACGGCCAATATGAAAATAAGTAAACACAATTACACTATTGGTTTGCCTGACTACAAACTGGCGTGAAGTTTGTACCAATTCAATGACTTGCTGTATCAAAGCTGTTGATCCCTGCAATGTATTTGATTTACTTTTTGCCATACTGTTTATATTTTAGGATTAAACTGGCCAAAGTGTTTTTCATCTTTTGTTTTTATTCGTTCGATTCCGAAAAATACAAAATCCCTTGAATACTATGAAAATGAGTGTTGGTATTATGCTATAATTACCCAAAAAACAAAAGGTTTCAACTTTCGCTGAAACCCTTATCTGTATCATTCTTTATTATTTGCTCAAGCTATTTGCAATGCCTTACTTACACTTCTATAAGGAAATGAACCATAAATATGCCTGCGGGCAAATCTTCCCAAAGCAGGAGCATTAATCAGTTTTATATAGAGCGCTTTTGGGACGCCAAAGTATTCATAACTGCTTCCGTCAACAAAATTTATCTGGAGTATTTCCGCTTTGTATTCAAAGTCAACAATGCCGGAAGATGTAGTTGTAAGCGTATAATCTGTAATAGACTGTAAACGTGTTTCGGGAGCGATGCTTACCAAAAAATGGTAGGCTTCTATTATGTGTTTGCTTTTTGCTTCGGCTTCGGTTTTAAGATCATGACTATCCTGGAATTTATCAGGATGCCAGTTTTTCATTAAATTCCTGTAAATGGTTTTTAATTCCTGCAATTCGGTATTTTCATGTACACCCAACAATTTTCTGTAACCGATAATTTTTTTCATATTTACTATATCCCACTTAGTTTATTAAAAATGTTTGCGAATGTACGACATAAAAAACTGGGGTTGGTTATAGGCTTATAGCTGATTTGGCAGCAAAATAATTTTAATGCATTTGCCTTCTTACGATACTTCCTAAGTTCAAGTACCAAATGCAACACGCTTAGTCAATTTACGTCCGGGGGTACCCCCGGACGTAAATTGACTAAGAATCCTAAACTTCGTGCTGCTTATGACTCCAAAATTTATTCAACTTAGTCAAGACCAAAGGTACCAAATTGAAGCATTAAATACGGCGGGGCATAGCCAGAATTATATTGCTGTTTTTTTATCTGTACA
>CAISOH010000006.1 GCA_903887005.1 uncultured Bacteroidota bacterium
GCGGCCTCTATTTTGAAGTGATCGCACATAACAGTCTGAGATTATTTTGTTGTATCAAATAAAAAATGATTTTATTGGACGACAGTCCCAAATATCAGCACTATACTTTTCTACATAACGGTCTGTAGAATAGCCTTGTGCGTCGGTGACCCATGTCCTGCCCAATTTAACCAGTTTTCAACTGGCGTACATAATATTCCAAACCCATCCCGAATTGTTGCGGCCCTACCGGGGCGCATGTGCTGGTAAATTTTGAATTTCTACAAAGCTTTTGCACCTACCGGAGCATTCCAACTCAATGCAGGAAAATTGTGTTGTCGCAAGATTGCTTCGTGCCTCGCAAAGACTAACACGAGTACAGATGCTTCCTACGTCAGCATGACAAAAAAGAAAAAACAAGCCCTAAAAACACACCCCCGGAAAAGTTACCACTGCCCCATCAATACCGACTCCCATCGTCCAATAATAGCTTCCCCCTACAAAGCAGCATATGATTGTTCCGGTAAAAGCGCTCATTCGACCTCACCTCTCTTTCGGAGAGGCCGGGAGAGGTCTCTCGAGCAGGACAGATATTAATGATGAAAAAAAACAGTATCAGACCCATATTAAACAAAAATAAATTATCCAAAATATTTGGAATTGTCAATAATAGTGTCTATATTTGTTCCTAAATTTGAATATTATGACAGTAAATTTTAATATTATAAAATTTCAGTGCGCAAAGAATGCGCAACGGAGCGCATAGAATGCGCAAGAATTTGAGCACAAAATTTCACTAACTAATTGAATTTCAATGTAAAAATGCGCAACAACCCCAAAATAAAAAAAATCCAACTAGAATTGCGCAATCTTTTTAAACTCCGATAACATTATGAAAAAAAAGCAATTAAAATACAAATCATGAAGCATCCTTTAATTCCGAAAATCCGACAGTAAACAAAAATCCTTATCTAATCAAAACAATCCAAATTCCTAATCAGACTTGCGAATTGCGCTCTTTATTGGGCAATAGACAAGTAGAATGCTATTTGGCTACGGTGTTGATATTGCCGGTCGGAGACCTTCGTTTTATTGGTGGATTTCAGTCTGGAGACTGAAACCAGGGATGAGTTGTTCTGCCACAACAAAGAACAGAATGTACAAGGGTGCTATCGCAACTAAAGCTGAATAGCTGCTTTTTAGCTCAGATAACGTATAGAATTATTGAATTGTGAAATTGTAATTTTTCGACGACTGTTTGCTCAGTTTTACATTAAAACCCTTACCTTTGCACCTCGATTTAAAAATTTAAACGATTTAACTATATAAAAAATGGCAGATTTACGCTTACAGCGGAACTTTGGAATTGCCGCCCACATTGACGCGGGCAAGACCACAATGACAGAACGTATCCTTTATTATACAGGGGTAAATTACAAGATCGGTGAGGTGCATGAAGGCGCGGCTACAATGGACTGGATGGCGCAGGAACAGGAACGCGGTATTACGATTACTTCGGCTGCTACTACCTGCTTCTGGAATTTCCCGACTACACAGGGCAAGAAATTACCTGAATCAAAAAGTTATAAATTCAACATCATTGATACTCCGGGCCACGTGGACTTTACCATTGAGGTAGAGCGTTCTTTGCGTGTGCTTGACGGGCTTGTGGCTTTGTTCTCTGCCGTGGATGGCGTGGAACCACAGAGTGAAACGGTATGGCGCCAGGCCAACCGTTATAAGGTGCCTCGTATTGGTTTCGTAAATAAAATGGACAGGGTAGGCGCTGACTTCCTGATGGTGGTGCAGCAGGTGAAAGATATGCTGGGCGCTAAATCGGTGCCTTTGCAGTTGCCTATTGGCGCGGAAGATAATTTCAGGGGTATTGTAGATCTGATACAGATGAAGGCTATCATCTGGGACGATACTACGATGGGTACGACTTACAGTGAAATTCCGATCCCTGAGGATATGGTGGATGATGTGGAGTTCTGGCGCGCACACCTGGTAGAAGCGGTTGCAGAATACGATGATCATCTGCTGGAGAAATTCTTCGCCGATCATAACAGTATTACTCAGGATGAAATTCATGAAGCGGTGCGCAAGGCCTGCCTTGACCTGAGCATTGTGCCTATGATCTGCGGTTCGGCTTATAAGAATAAAGGTGTACAGGTGGCGCTTGACTGCGTGATCCGTTACCTGCCAGGCCCGTTGGATGTAGAATCAATAAAAGGAATCAATCCTGATACAGGAGAAGAAATAGAGCGTAAGGCCAATGCTAAAGAACCATTCGCGGCACTGGCGTTTAAGATCATGACAGATCCTTTTGTGGGCCGTCTTGCATTCTTCCGGTGCTATTCGGGCCACCTGGACGCTGGTTCTTATGTGCTGAATGTACGTTCGGGAAGGAACGAGCGTATCAGCCGTATCATGCAGATGCACGCCAATAAACAAAACCCGATTGACTTCATCGAAGCCGGGGACATAGGCGCGGCAGTAGGCTTTAAAGAAATAAAAACCGGTGATACGCTGTGCGATGAAAAGCACCCGATAATACTGGAAAATATGTTTATCCCTGAGCCGGTAATATCTATTTCGGTAGAGCCAAAGACACAGGTTGACGCTGATAAGATGGGCATGGCTATCGCGAAGCTGGTGGAAGAAGACCCCACACTGCGCGTAAAGACGGATGAAGATACCGGACAGACCATACTGAGCGGAATGGGCGAACTGCATCTTGAAATCATCGTTGACCGTATGCGCCGCGAGTTCAAGGTGGAGATCAACCAGGGTGCTCCGATGGTGGCTTACAAAGAGGCGTTCACACTGAAGGTTGAGCACCGTGAAATTTATAAGAAACAAACAGGTGGCCGTGGTAAGTTTGCCGACGTCTATTTTGAAATAGGCCCTGCAGAACCGGAATTCTTGGCAGAAGGTAAAGGCCGCTTCCAGTTCATTAATGAAATATTCGGCGGTTCTATTCCACGTGAGTTCATACCTGCTATCCAGAAGGGTTTTGAAGCATCTATGACTACCGGGCCGCTGGCTGGTTTCCCTGTGGAGAGCATGAGGGTAAGGATATTTGATGGTTCGTTCCACCAGGTGGATAGTGACTCTATGTCGTTTGAGTTGTGCGCTAAATCGGGTTTCCGTGAGGCGGGCAAAAAAGCCAAGCCGGTAATACTGGAGCCTATCATGAAAATGGAAGTTACCACGCCTGACCAATACATGGGTGATGTAACGGGTGACCTTAACCGCCGCCGCGCTATGCTGGAAGGTATGGACAGCCGCAATAACTTACAGATCATCAAGGCTAAAGTGCCGCTGAGCGAAATGTTTGGTTATGTAACGCAGCTTCGTTCGTTGTCATCAGGCCGCGCTACCTCTGTAATGGAGTTCAGCCACTATGCTGCTGCACCACGTAACATAGAAGAGGAAGTTGTTGCCAAGACACGTGGAAAGGGGCATTAGTAATTGTGGTTGCTTCGTTCCTCGCAATGATGGGAATTTGGAATTAGTAATTTGGATTGAATTTTATATTGAACCATCCTGACTTTGTCGGGATGGTTTTTTTAGTTATAGGGCATATGAGTGCATAGGTGTCCCACATCTTCAAGATGTGGGACACTTCGGGCTCCATACAAAAACCAATTGTTGACTTTTTTAGAAATTAAAACAAGGCCATTTGAACAGTAGTTACTACTGCTTTGTGTTTCTTTACTTTGTCATTACTGGCTTGAGTTTGGATGTGATAGACTTCTGTTTCTTTATACCTCGATGCATGTATGATATTTGTATTTCCGCGGTGGGTATTAAACAGATTGCAGGCCAGTTCGGGATTGTTATTGTCCTTAGACAGATGCGATAAAAATACGTGGCTCATGAAGGCAGGTTTGTGCCTCCTGAATAGCTCCAGGGCCTGGCTATTGGATAAGTGGCCATGGGTGCCACTGATGCGTCTCTTTAAGTGTGCGGGATACCTTCCCTGTTCCAGCATATCCTCGTCATAATTAGCTTCGAGGAAGGCTGCATGGCACTGTTTGAAATGAGTAATGACATGTTCGCATGGAGTGCCGATGTCGGTAAATACACCTATCGTAACCCCATTGCCCGATATAATAAAACTATGCGGGTCGGCGGCATCGTGTAATTTGGGAAAAGGATGAACTGAGAGCGTGCCGATGTTTACAGGAATGGATGCACTGAAACGCTTAATAAGATGCAGATCAATATTCAGGCGGCTATATTGCAGGGTCGCATGGGTAATATATACCGGCAAATGGTACTTGCGGGCAATAACCTCTACGCCCCGGATATGGTCACCGTGTTCATGAGAAATAAAGATGGCTTTTACTTTCTCCATGGATAGCTCCAAATGCTTCATGCGTTTCTCTGTTTCCCTGCATGTCAGGCCTGCGTCAACAAGTATTGCCTCTTTATCATTACCTATGTAATAGCAATTACCATTACTGCCGGAGTTGAGGGATGCGATAAATAGAGACATGGTGCAAAAATAAAGGTATTGGTGTGAAAAGGTTGGATGTTTTTCAATTACATTTGTAAGTAATCAACTACACAATATGAAGTTTTGTTTCAGACCTCATAAACACCTGACTAAATTCTTATTGTTCTTCATTGCAACAGGTATTTGCAATAATACTTACGGGCAGTTAGGGATTGTAGCATCCAATGTAGTACCCAGAGGAGATATGGGACGACTTTTTAATAAAGCGAATACGGTAGGATTGTACTATGGGCAAAATGAAGCGTATGATGCTATTAAGATCAGGGTTGGATTTTTATATACTAACCTTTCCGTAAGAAAAGATACGGTGCCTGTTTACCAGGTTAACAGCAGCAACAGCAACCCACTCATTGTTCCGGGCTACCTGGCAGAATATAGGTTTTACATGCTATATTTCTATACTGATGTCAGCCTAAGGTTATGGAGATATAATAATTTCAGCCTTTACGCCGGAATTGGCCTGGATGCGGGTACCTCTCATAATGAATTTAACAGTGGTTATGAGCATGTATCTAATGATACAGTAAGCAACAATTATAATATAGCAGGACTGAGAATTAATTCGAGTATCGAGTATAGGGTCAACGCTCAGCTTGATATTTTTGCAGAAAGTACATTTAACAGCCTTTCTACGACTGACAAGTCGAATAAATTATCCCATTATACATTTGGTATTGGTTTAGGCTATCATATAAAAAAGAGAGATGAATAGGACCCTTATTGCCTGCTTATTGGTTATCGTTTTTCTCTTCTCCACCTGTAAAAAGGTAGAGAAGGATGTAAACAATTATTATCCAAAAGTAAAGACTATAAGCGCTACAAAATTACCTGACGGAACTGTAAGGGTAACAGGACAGATAGTTTCCGGAGGGAGCACACCTATCAAATATGCAGGTTTCTGTATGGATACCAAACCTAATCCTGACATGCAGCAAAACCAGGTGCTGGCAACCAATATTACTGAAGACACCTTTACCTACATTTATTCCAACTTTGACGCTTTTAAAAAATATTATTTCAGGGCATGGGTGGCAAATACAAACGGATATGCCATTGACAGCGATGTCAGCGCCGACAAAATAACTTTGGATATTTCACTGGTACCCTGCCAGCTTAATATTGGGATTTTATCTTTAACAGACACCAATACTATTATTGAAGCCTTTTCTTACGTTGCCCCGGTAAACCCGGCCAGTTCAGATTTCAATGCTTATACAAAAAATCATAACATATATTTCAGATTTGGCAGAGTACCTTTTTCGGGCATATTCCATACTACTGACGCTGATTATCCGGACAATTCAAGCGTAATGATAATGGTTGATGGAAACAGGGCTGCAGCAGGAGCAAATGTTTATGTAAGGCAGATATCCAGCACAATAATAGAACTAACCATTTGCCAGATAACGTATAAGCTAAACGTTGGCGGCATCGATCGAGCCTTTACGCTAAATACGAAATTCTGGAGCCCGGGTTAGTTAGGCATTGTTAAGAAATAACTAATGCATTCTGACCTATTCTTTTCCATTTTTTCTGCGCCGCCAAATCTTTAAATAGGCTTGCTATTCGCAGCTTTGGCTTCTTGAAAAAAAGAAAAATAATTACGCCATAATTGTACCATTTATTTCTTACCTATGCCTTAATTCAATAAAAAACAAGCCTTATGAAAGAGTTCATGTTATTGATACGTAACACAGAAGATGCTAAAACAGCATTGTCAAATGAGCAACACCAGGAATTTTTAAACGGTTGCAAAGTTTTTATTGAACGACTGGAACGTGAGGAAAAACTGATCAGCGCCCAGCCCCTGATCAGAGAAGGTAAAATGATTTCCGGCACACCGGGGGCATGGACAGAGGGGCCATACAAGGAGGGTAATGAAATTATTGTTGGGTATTATCACATCCTTGCAAAGGATATGAATGACGCCATTGAAATAGCAAAAGATAATCCTGAGTTTGCATTCAGCGCAACGGCAAGAATTGAAGTACGCCCGATAAAAATGAAAGAGGAAACTACTGGTTTTGTATATCCCAAAACGGTATGAGATGATTCAGTTATTCATATTTAGCATAGGTGTCCCACACCGAAAAGGTGTGGGACACCCCTAAGACTTCAACAAATATCATTATTAGCATCAAAAAATAGAAAAGGCCTGGCTAATAACTGATATTTATCATCTCCTTAGTGTTGTTATGCACAGGCAGTTAATTATTTTCCACAAAGCCTTTCAGGGAGGTGCCTACTATGTGTGTCCAGCCTTCTGCAAAATTTTCTTTTGCAAAATCCGGATTAGTTGCAGGGAACATTTCCAGGCCGTCGTGAGTTAATTTCAGCCGGGTTTTATCACCTTCGTCAAACAATTCAAAAGTGACAAATGAAATACCCGGATAGCCATCATATCGCCAACTGTAAGTGAGTTTTTTACCTGTGATTACTTCAGTAACTTTGCACAGGTGCAAATATTTCCTGTCATCCGGGCCACCTTCAAAATGGAATTCATAACCAACTTCCGGATTGAATCCCGGAAGGTCGAAATACCACTGTTTCATTTCGTTATATTCAGTAATTGCCTTCCATACTCTTGCGATGGGAGCATTGAACGTGCGTTCAATTATAAATGGTCCAGTGTTCATTGTGCAAGGTTTAATCTTTTGTGATAATAAAGATAAGAGCCAATGAGCGGTATGAAAAACACAACCATGCCAAGCATGGATACCTGTATTGGCCCGACAGCAACAATTGAATAAGTAGCACCGATAAGATCAAATGCCAGACCCGCATAAGCCCATTCTTTAATGCGTGGGAAACCTGGAATAAGAATAGCAATAACACCCAATAATTTAGCTACCCCAAGAAATGGAATAATGTATTTCGGGTATCCTAAATGGGTCATAAAAGTGACTGCATCCGGTACAACAAGAATATCAGGAATTGATGAAAAGAGCATAAATGCGGCAAGCAGCCCTGTAAATACCCAATAGATAATGTTTGTTTTTTTCATTGAATTGTGGTTTTAATTTTTGTTGATGGTTATTAAAAGATAATCACTGAGTTTACTGAGGCTCTGGCCCCATCCTTCGTTCATACCGGCTAATGCAAATGCCATGTCAGGCGTAGCTTTTGTAACTGCTGCATGTAACGTCAGTTTAGTTTTTCCGTTAACAACGGAATGGCAATAATGATCGTTATTACGATCAGGATTATTTCAGGAATGTTCATATTGTTTCAGTTTAATGTATGGAATAATATTACGGACTTATTTGCGGTCTGTATATTAACTTGCCATCAATTTTAATAATACTGTGAAAGGCCAAATTGATTGAAAAAAAATTCCTGCAAAGCCGCAGGAAATAATTATTTGTGAATGAATGGATTATATAAAAAGTCATGACACTAAAGGATCAAAATGAAAGCGTCTGAAAATTATCCTTTGTCATGAACACCTTAATAAGCATAGTTTACCATCCATTGAATACCAAACTTATCCGTAAACATTCCAAACAATGCACCCCATGAACTCTTTTGGAGCGGCACGGTTATCTTTCCATCTGCAGAAAGCCCATTGAATAGTTTGTTTGCTTCTTCTTCACTTTCCGCCATAATAGCTAAGTGGAAATTTTTGCCTGGTACAAATTTTTGCCCCATTGATTCAAGCGCGTCAGTAGCCATTAATACGCTTCCTTGTCCTATTTGCAGGGAAACATGCATTATTTTCTCCTGGTCGGCGGCTGACATCTTACCTCCCTCCGGATTATCTTTAAAGCGTTGAAGTACGGTGAACTCTCCACCAAAAACTGATTTGTAGAAATTAAACGCCTCTTCGGTGTTACCATTAAAGTTCAGATACGAACTAACTGTTGCCATTGTATTATGTTTTTAAACCGACAAGGGACAAATTAGTGAATAAAAAGTTTCTCGCAAAGGCGCCAAGACGCAAAGCACAATTATTGATAACAGGTTACTTATAAAAAAACAAGACCGCAAAGGTGGCGAATGAAAAGTCACAATTTTACCCTTTGGAAGTATAAACTGCCCCCCTTTCCGGGAAGACTGGTCAGGAAATTATCAGTGGTCGTATGCTTCCTGTAAGCCCTTAATATCAATCTTATCCATCTTCAGCATTGCATCCATTACTCTTTTTGATTTTACACGGTCTGAATCGTACATTAACTTACCTAAAGTATCAGGAATGATTTGCCATGATACCCCGTATTTGTCTGCCAGCCAGCCGCATCTGTCTTCCCTTCCGCCTTCGGAAAGTTTCTCCCAGAAGAAATCTACTTCTTCCTGAGTTTTGCAGTTTACGAAAAAGGATATTGCAGGTGTAAATGTAAAATGATGTTCCATGCTGCTGTCCATTGCCATAAACGCTTCTCCGGCGAGTGAAAATGCTGCATGTTTGAGCGTACCTTCAGTTCCCATTTCTCCTGCTTCGTAACGGGCCATCCTCAGTATATCTGAATTCTGAAACAGCGAAGTATAAAAATTAATTGCTTCTTCCGCTTTCCCGTTCTGCTCTTTAACAAACATCAGAAAAGGTGTGATCTTTTGTTGCGAGCCTGTAAAATTCAGCTGCCACGACAAGCCAAATTTATCCTGTACCCATCCGAATTTTTCACTGAAAGGATATTTACTCAAAGGCATTAAAACCATCCCATCCTCACTCAAATTTTTCCATAAGTCATCTGTTTCTTCCTTTGTTTCACAATTTACCATGAATGAAACAGCCGGAGTGAAACTGTATTTCGGGCCACCATTCAAGGCATAAAATTCATGATCTGCAAGCCGGAAGGTAGCGGTAAATACCTGGCCCTTTTCACCCGGCAATCCGTTGCCTGCACGGTGCATACTCACGATCTTTGAATTTTTAAAAGCAGCCGTATAAAAATTTACGGCCTCTTCTACATTATTATTGAACCATAAGAATGGCGTTATTTTTTGCATGGTCTGAATTTTAAATGATTTGCTGGTTATTTTTTTATTTTCTCTTTTTCTAAATTTTCTTTCATTCTGTATCTGACGATCTTTTTTATTAATGCTACCGGAAGCGGCTTGTCTTTTGCAAATTGAATGGCGCCTTTAGATGTGTTGAATTCGTTCAGATCATCTTTGAATTGCGTTACTGTACTTCCATTCCAGGGATAAAACCCGTAATGATTTTTTGCTGCCGCAAAACCAACCAGCATCCCATGGTATTTGAATGCCGGCATCCCATAACTGATTACTTCCTCAGCTTCAGGCGCAACTGATTTAATTGTTTGCCGCAGTTTTTCAAGTTCCGTCTTTACATTTTCCGGTTGAAGCGCAATGTATGAGTCAATATCTTTTATAGAAGGTTTCACAATGAAAAATGTTTATTAATAGTTGCTGTTTATTTTCCTTTTCAAGCCAACGTCATTTTAATCAGGAAGACAATATCTGGTACGTCATTTATAAACATACGATACCTTCGGCATCGACCCTGTTTTTAGTTCATTTTGCTATAAACATTTGACCCTTTCCGAGTCATCTTTCTGTAACTAAATAACATTTCTTTTCAGGTAACTGTCAGCTTTCCTAGAGGATAACAAATTCAGGGTACCACCACGCTCTTCGAACTGGATGTATGCGCACTGAAATAACCAAGGGCGCCTCCTTTAATATTACTTAACGGATTGGCAGGTGTCGCCGAATTCTGGTTTTTTGTTTGTCCAAGCGTATAGTAATACTGATACATTGCCGAGTCTATACATTCAAGAATCAGAACTATCCTGTCTCCGGATGCAATACCGCCTCCCACTGGTTCTTTAATAACCTGTCCGTTAATAAGATTGTCATTGCGGATAGATTCTGAACTGGTTTCCGAATCATTCTTAAACTCTTTAAAATGATAATAATTTCCATGGGCTATGGGGTCAGTGTAAACCGGAATAAGCTGGGACCTGTTGCCCCTGACAGAAGATTTTTGTGTGTAAAGGCTGTCCAGCGTAACCAGTGCAGGCATAGTGCAGGATGCCGTAAAAACATTGTTATTGGCGTTGATGTACAATTGATATTTATGGCCGGGAATTCCGTTTAAAGAAACAGTCTGATAATTACCGGGACTAGTTTCTTTCAGCGTATCTGCCAACCCCGCAGTATTATCGGTCAGCAGTACTAAAGCCCCGCTTACCGTCGGGAATATATTATCCTGGTCGAAGTTGACTGACTTGGTAATCTTTACCAGGTATGGGCCGGGCAGGTTTGTAACATTTCCTTCCACTACATATCTTGGTGAGGAGGCATTGAGATTTATATTTACCACCTTCTGGCAAGAGAAAAATACCGTTGAAAACAGGATGCAAACAATATAGAAAGTTTTAACCATTTTCATTTTGCTTAGAATTTAAAATTGTAAGAAATTGATGGCACCCACCTGAATAAAGAAGTTTGTACCGCCTGTGTTTTATTCGGGTCATTAGGGTCGTCTTTGAAAGTTATGACGAATGGGTTTTGGTGTCCATAGGCGTTATAGAGGCTAAAGGTAAGTTCTGATGAAAAACGCTTACGGTGCCTGAGTTGTTTGGTAGCGCTTAGATCCAGCCGGTTGTATGCCGGCATCCGGTAGCCATTCCTTTCGGTATAATAAAATACCGGGTAACCATTAATCTCATACTTGCCGCTGGGGAAAGAAACTGCATTTCCGGTATAGAAAACAAAGTCGGCCGACACCGTCCATTTTTTATTTAGCTGGTATATACCAACAACAGAAAGGTCGTGTGTGCGGTCTTGCCGGGCCGGATACCATATGTTATTATTAATCCCGGGAATCTGCAATTCCGAACGTGCGAGTGTATAAGAAACCCATCCTGTTATTTTGCCGGTTTTTTTCTTGAGTAAAAATTCAAGTCCGTAGGCCCTGCCCATTCCGAATAATAGTTTCGGCTCTATGGCGTTATTGTCAAGCACGTTAGCGCCATCCCTGTAATCAATCTGGTTTTGCATGTACTTATAATAGGTCTCAGCGCTGAATTCAAAACGGTCATCTTTCAGGCTGCGGAAATAACCCAGAGATAGCTGGTCGGCAATTCCCGGCTTAATGATGTTGTTGCTCGATATCCATTTGTCGGTAGGGTTGCTGGTAGTTGAATTAGAGATCAGGTGCAGGTATTGTGTATTACGGGCATATCCTGCTTTCAATGAGGACACCTCATTCAACATATAGCTGCCTGAAATCCGCGGTTCAGGGATTACATAAGTTTTTACTACCTGGCCGGAACCATAATGAAGTGTGTCTTTAATACTTCCGTCCGTGTTCAGGTCATAAAAATTGGAGCCGCCCATTATTGAAAATGTACTGAGACGGATACCATAATCAATGTTCAGCTTTGAAGAGGCTTTCCAGCTATTGGATACATAAACTGCGTTTTCCCAAGTATGTTTATCAGGTTGTGTGGAATTGATGATACCTGAGCCTGTAATATTGCCTGGTGTTATGGTATGGTAAATGGAGGCAACCCCAAACCTGATGGAATTATTGGGATTGGCGAATAATTCCAGTTCTTCTTTAAGGTTCCAGTCGCGTATTTCGGAATGTATAGTGGCGGAGATACCTGCATTATTGACGTTGATATTATAACTGTAATCACTAAGAATAAGGGAGGTATTTGAAAACAGCTTGTCACTGACAATATGATTCCAGCGCAGGGTGCCGGTGGCATTTCCCCAGCTGAGGCCAAACAGGTTGGCCAGCCCAAGGTCGTCCTGCCCGAAGTAACCGGATAAGTACAGCCTGTCTTTCTTAGATAATTTATAGTTCAGTTTTGTATTCAGGTCATAGAAGTATAACCTGCTTTTATTTATCGTAGTATCCTTTGAAAGTTTCAAAAAAACATCCGCATAAGTGCGCCTTGCGCTTATCAGGAAAGAACCTTCGTCTTTTACAATGGGGCCTTCAATATTCAATTTCGATGAAATGAGGCCGATACCGCCGCTTACATGATAGTCCTGGTAGTTGCCGTCATTCATTTTTACATCAAGTACGGATGACAGGCGTCCCCCATACTGGGCGGGTGCCGTGCCTTTATAAAGGGTTACGTCTTTAATAGCGTCTGAATTGAACGTGGAGAAAAAGCCCAGTAAATGGGATGGGTTGTAAACTACGGCCTCATCGAGTAATATCATATTCTGGTCTGCCGCGCCACCGCGTACATAAAATCCGCTGCTCCCATCTCCCACTGATTCTACACCGGGAAGTAGTTGTATGGTTTTAAGAACATCTTTTTCACCAAACAATACCGGTATCATATTGATCTCCTTAATATCAAGCTTGTCCATGCCCATTTGGGCGGAAGTGATATTGTTGGCCTTGCTCCTTACCGTAACTTCATTCAGTTGTGTTTCTTCTGATTCCAAAGAAATATCAAGGGTTGTTTTTTTGTCGAGCGTTACTGATAGCTCCTGTTCTTTATAACTGACATAATTCACCAAAAGTTTATAATTCCCTGCAGGCAGGGTTAGCGAATAAAATCCATATTCATTTGAGGCGGCCCCGAGCAATGGCTTATCAGCAACTTTTATGGTAGCTCCAATCAGCGCTTCACCGGTTTTTTTATCTTTAATACTTCCACTGATGGTGTATTTATTTTGAGCACTTGCGTTAAAACAAAAAAATATCAGTGCTATTGATACAATTGCTTGTATGTTTTTATTCATTCTGATTGTCCCGGGATTATTAATTGAAAAGATTATTAGTGCAATATATTATAATAACGTAAGCCACATTCGATTATTGTTGCTTACATAATGTTAAGATTGTAAAAGGCCGGTAGAAAGAGCAACAATTACTTCAATAAATTATCATTCCAGCATCTGTCCCACCATTTCTTTAAGCAGTTCTTTATCGCCCAAAGCGTTTTTATGCCTGCTGACTTAGTGCAGTTTTAATATTCAGGCTCCTTATGTGTATGGTGTACAGAAAGTATTACCACGGTGTCTGATTCTATTTTATAGATGATTACAAAAGGAAAACGTTTCACAAGTACATCGCGCATCAGATTTTTGTTATCAACATAACCATAAGCAAATGGATTTTTACTTATTGAGGCATACCTGTTTTCAATTTCTTTCAGGAAGGCAAGACCCAATCCGGAACTCACGCTTTCATAATAAAAAACAGCATCTTCTGTTTCTTTTTTTGCAGTGGAGGTAGCTAAAATTTTATATTTCATTATTTCCCGGATACTTGTGCTCTTATTTCGCTATGAGTGACATCAACGGGAAAAGCCTTTATTGTACCATTTTCATATTTATGAAGTATATCGTAAAATTTTTCAAGTTCTTCCTTTGAATAATTAAGGCTACATACATCATTTTCAAGCAATAAATATATTGCTTTTAATTTACTTTCATCAGCTCTGTCTATATACTGATGCAAATTTTTTTTTATGGCTGAAATTGTCATGCACATTAATTTAATACAAAAATACTGAAAATTCTCCCACCTCTTATAATCTATCCAAAAAAACAGGTATAAATAACAGTTCGTCATGGAAATCAGGACGATTAAACTTGCTTGAGGTATTTTGAAAAAGTGAAACAAATTTAATCTTACCATCTCACTCCAGCATCTGACCCACCATTTCTTTAAGCAGTTCTTTGTCGCCTAAAGTGTTTTTTATGCCTACTGCCATTGTGCTGTACTTGCCTAAAAGCAACATGCAATGCTCCACCCTGTGTAATGGCCATTGCTGCGCCTTAGCCATAATATCTTTTACAAAGTAGGGTGAAACACCTATCGCCGCTGCGGCTTCCTTATCTGTTTTGCCCCTAACGAAATTTGCAAGATACAGGCGGTTGAAATGGCTGTAAAACAAGCCCACCAGCATGGGCATTGGCGCTGATTTGGGATTGGCAAGAAAATAGGCCAGCATGCGGTATAGCTTATCCCGGTCCCCGCCTGTAAGGGCCTCGGGAAATTCAAAGGCGTTATATTCCCTGCTTATGCCAATATATTTCTGAATGAGTTGGGCGGATAATTCTTTTTCTCCCGGCACATTAATACGTACTTTCTCTATTTCATTGATGATTTTTTGCAAGTCGTTACCAAGGTAAGTTGCAAGTATCTGCGCTTCACGCTCGCCAATATGAAAATTCATTTCCTTTCCCTGCGCCTGTATCCATTGGGGTATCTGTTCATCGCGTATCTTGTCGGAGGTGAAATGAATTCCTTTCTCTTTGATAAGTTTAACAAACCTGGTCCTGACATCCGCTTTTTTCTGCGAATGCTCTATTAAAAAAATAGTTGTTGGTGAGGGCTTCTGTACATAACTGATCAATGAATTCAAGCCTTTCAAATCGCCTGAGGCGCCTTTCAACTGCGCTGCATCTTTAAGAATTACCACCTGTTTGTCCGCAAACATGGGAAAGCGCCTGCAGGCATTTACCACATCGCTCCATTCTGCATCTTTGCCATACAATACAATAAGGTTGAAGTCGCGCTCGGCAGCCTTCAATATGTTGTTTTCAAAGTAGTTGGTGATTATATCCAGATAGAAAGACTCCTCTCCATCTATGAGATAAACCGGGGCAAACTGCCGCAACTCAAGAGTCTGAAATAATTTTTTTAATTCCGGGGTCATTCTTTTAATGTGAAAATGTGGAAATTCCTTCATTTCCGGTGTGAAATTAAGCAAAATAAAACGATTCAATTTTCCACTTAGAGGCGTTATCTTTTGTCTTTGTGTATTGATGGGATAATTGGGAATGGGCAGGTAATAGAAAATTGCATGTAAACTGAATTTAATTAATAGCGATGCCTTGATTTCGTCTTTAATTATTAATTTTGAAATTCAATTTATGATAAACGTTAAAAACCAAATTTTATATTGGCAAACGGGAGCAGAAGAAGAAATGCTCAATGCTAAGATACTGATTGAAAACAAACGTTTTCTTGCAGGCTTATTTTTTGTCATTTATGTATTGAAAAGATATTAAAAGCCTTAGTAGTAAAAGTAACAGAAGAGCATCCGTCAAGAACTCATATTTTATCATTGCTTGCTGAAAAAGCACTTATAGATGTTGATGATGAGCAGGATAAATTTATTTCAAAACTACAGCTTTATCAATTAGAGGGACGTTATCCTGAAATGTTTCCTTCAGAACCCGATGCTATAATAGCAAAAGAATATTTCGAACAAACAGTAAATCTTTACAAATGGCTCAAAGCGAAATTATAAAACTCTTACAATCCTATATCCGGTTGCTTAATAATGCAGGATTAAAGATACACAAAGCTTTTTTGTATGGCAGTTTCGCCAGGAATACAGCAACGTCCGAAAGCGATATAGACGTAATGCTTGTTTCCGAAAATTTTGATGACAACAACGTAGATGAAAAAGCAAAGGCATGGCAGCTTACGCGGAAAGTTGATTTACGTATCGAGCCTTTCACCATAGGGTTAAAAAGATTTTTTTCTGATGATGATTCACCATTAGTAGCCGCAGTTAAGAAGGAAGGAATAGAGATAGCTATATGATTTCAGGCCATGACTTAAGACTATGAAACGTCTTGTACTGCATAGGTGTCCCACATCTTCAAGATGTGGGACACCTCCGGCACCCCACCGGATGAACCCATTTCGCTCCTTATGCTGTTTTTTAATTTTCAATAAATACCGGTTCGATCTCTATATCATGGATCCCTTTCAGCCTTAAATATACTTTAGCGCTGGTAAGTACATCCTGCATGCAATAGGCGCCTATCCGGGCAAGGTCTTTGTCTTTCCAGTAAACATCTGATACCATGCTGCCATCTATATCTGATTTGGGAGAAGGGATACCTAATATTTCTGCAAGTAAGGAGAGAGAAGTGAAATTCTTATGGTCGCCAAACCGCCACATTTCTATAGTATCCAGGTGGGAAACTTCCCATGGCTTTTTGCCTGCTACCTGCATACAGGCAGGCAATGGTATGCCATTAATGATCATTCTCCTGCAAAGAAACGGTATATCGAACTCCTTTATATTGTGGCCGCAAAAACGAAGTTCTTTATAATGCTTTGAAAACCTGTCAAGCACTTCACGGAAATCATTTAACAATATCTTTTCATTATCATTTACCAGCGACTTTAACCTCATTTTCCAGTTATTGTCATTATTATTCAAACTTCCCAAACCGATACAAACCACCTTTGCAAATTCCGAAAAAATGCCTGCCCGTTCTTCGAAAAGCATTGCCGGGTCTGTATTTCCTTCTATGGCGCTTTTTACAAATTTCGACTTTCGCACCCATTCCTTCTGCATTCCTTCCGATAATTGTTGGAACTCCGGCTCTGTTGGCACGGTTTCTATATCAATAAACAAAATTTCTTTTAAATATTCCATAACCAAATGATGTACATTATATTTGTACGAAATTTAATTTCATGCTAATTTAAACAAAACTAATTTATGAGTCAATTTAATGAGTCAAGTTCGCAACAACCGCCTCAGAATAACCCAGGTAAAAAAAATAACTCCATTGTCTATTGGGTTATTATCCTTGTATTACTGGCAGGATGCCTTTACTTGTTCATGAGTAAAAACAAAATGGCCGCAGACAATGATATGGCGTCAAAGATGATGCAGAAGCAAATAGATTCTGTAAAAACAGACCGGGCTTCGCTTCAATCTGACTTTGACGCAGCATCCGCAAAAATAGACCAATTAGTAACTCAAAACTCTAAGCTGGACAGCGCACTGCAAGGCGATAAAGCACAAATGGCAAAGCTCCGGGAACAGATAAGCGCTATTCTCAGGAATAAAAACGCCACAAAGGCTGAACTGGCAAAAGCAAGAGAGATGATTACCAGCCTTACGGATAAAACCAAAGACCTTGAATCGCGCATTGCAGAACTGGAGAAGGAGAATACTGTATTAACAGGTAAGAACCAGGTGCTGAAGAAAGAGGTTGACTCAACTGTTACCGAGAACATAGGCCTTAAAAAGGTGGCTTCCGTTTTGCATGCTTCTAATTTGCGGATGGAGCCCATACACAAGCGCAGGAATGGCAAGGAAAAGGAAACAACAAAAGCCAAAAGAGTGGATATACTGCGTATTATGTTTGATATTGACGAGAACAGGATAACTGAAAGCGGCAGCAAGCAGATATACATTCGTATAATAGGGCCGGATGGCGCTGTGCTGAGTACTAAATCCAATGCTTCAGGAATGCTAACCGACAGCAAAGGCGCACAGGTAAGCTATTCGGTACTGAAAGACATAGTGCTTACACAAAACCAGATGGTAAAAAATGTGAGTGTGGACTGGAACCAGGAAGGGGATTATCCTAAGGGCAACTATACTATAGAAATATACAATGAAGGATACAAAGTGGGGAATGGCAGTGTGATGCTGAAATAGCATTGATTAAATTAATTAATGAGCAATGTGATGGAATGGAGCAACAGATGCTTGTATTTCATCACATTTTTTGTTTCGTTGCTGGAATATCTGTATCAGGACAAATTATCAATGTCATTAACGAATAAATTATGTCAACCCGTCGGGGTTCAACACAAGATTTATTGATTTTGCTATAATAATATCAACCCTTCGGGTTTAGTAATTATCATAAGTTATATGAGATTGGATGACTTATCTTAACAATTCCGTAATACGGCGTTCATTTTGGCTTAATATTGCAGTCTTAATTTTGTTGACGATTTAGTGAAATTATGGAAGTATTCCCAGGTAAGATCCTTATAGTTGACGATGAACCGGACATAGTTGAGTTCATCAGTTATAATCTGAAAAATAAGGGGTATCTGATCGCTGCCGCTAAAGATGGTGTTGAAGCCATCCGGAAAGCAAAAGATTTCAGGCCCGACCTTATTCTCCTTGATATTATGATGCCCAATAAAGACGGGATGGAGACCATCAGGGAACTCAGGAATATGCATGAATTTGATGATACCGTCATCATATTCCTTACCGCGCTGAATGATGAAAAATATGAAATAGAAGGACTTAAGATAGGCGCAGATGATTATATATCCAAGCCCATTAAGCCTGAACTGCTGGCTACACGCATTGGTTCTGCGTTGCGGCGGTTTCGCAAAGATGATGAGCAGGAACAGAAACAAATTTTCGGCGACCTGGAAATAAACAAAACGAAATTCACGGTTTCCTATAAAGGGCAGGAGATATTGCTTGCCAAGAAAGAGTTTGAACTGCTGTCTCTTCTTGCATCAAAGCCGGGAAGAGTGTTTCTCCGTAATGAGATATTGCAACGCGTATGGGGCACGGATGTAATAGTTGGAGACAGAACGATAGACGTACACATCCGTAAAATACGCCAGAAAGCAGGTATAGACCTGATTACTACCGTGAAAGGTGTGGGTTATAAGTTTGAGATGGCTTAGTAAGTTAAAAGTTAAAACCTTAAAGCGTTTTTTGTTATCTTCACTAAGTCCGCTGCTGCTATTCCTGGGATTTATGAGCTGTCTTACAAATGGCACTGCCACAAGATATTTATTACTTTCAATGATTGTGCAATTCGCCTAATCCGGAACAGCATATTAATGGCACATCAATCATAAATTTTGACAAGACCCCAAGATTTATTATCATTAATAATTATTTCGCAAATGATAATAAGATAAATGGCTGATAAACCCGGAAAAAAAACAGCACGTTCCCATGCTGCAACAGTAAAAGCTGCTGTGCAGGAGCAAGTGAAAGGGAAACCCGGCATTTCTTTGCGCCTGAAACTTGTTGTGTTTCTAGGGATAGTTTCATTTGCGTTATATGCCAACAGCCTTAAAAATGGTTATGCCCTGGATGATGTTACCGCCATTACCTTCAATGCACTGGTGCAAAAAGGGATCTCAGCGGTACCCGAATTATTGCATACACCTTACCACTGGGGATTTAAGCTAATTACCAATGATCTGTACAGGCCGCTTTCGCTTGTAATGTTTGCCGTGGAATACCAGTTTTTTGGCCCCAACCCAGCCCCCGGGCATATGATGAACATACTGCTGTTTGCCGGCTGTGTTGTTTTGTTGTTCCTCTTTCTTGATGCGCTTTTTGAACAAAAAAAGACTGCCGCTGCCTTCATTGCTGCTTTGTTATTTGCCCTGCACCCGATTCATACCGAAGTGGTTGATAATATCAAAAGCCGGGATGAACTGCTTTGTTTCTTTTTTGCATTTTTAAGCCTTGTCATGTATTTAAAATACATAAAGAGTGGTAAACCGGCTCAAATAATAACCGGCTCGTTTTGCTTTTTTTTATCGCTCCTTTCCAAAGAAACAGCAATTACTTTCCTGGCTGTCATTCCACTTGTTTTCTTTTTTTATCAGAATGAAAACAGGAAACGCAGCGTCTTTATAACCTTATGCGCCGCGGGTGCCGCGATTGTTTTCCTGGCTATCCGTTTTTCAGTATTAAGCGTGTATCATGCCAATCATTTTTTTGAAAATTATTTCATTAAAAATGAACTGGCGCAACCCGGACTTCCATTCGAATCAAGGATAGCTACGGCCATATTGATGCTGGGCCATTATCTCCGGCTTTTGTTTGTTCCTTATCCGCTCATCTGCGATTACTCCTACAATACCATTCCGTTTGCACATTTCAGCGATCCGGCTGTGTTATTGTCGTTGGCGGCTTACTTGTTCCTTGCCTTTCTGGGCGTAAAACGGATACTTAAAAACAGCAAAGACCCCTATGCATTTGGCATTTTTTTCTTCCTGGTCACTATCTCGCTTTTCTCAAATATCCCCTTTCTTACCGGAACGACCATGGGAGAACGTTTACTTTTTTTTCCTTCTGTGGGTTTTTGCATGGTGGCAGCGTTTCTTATTGAAATGTTGGCGGGAAGATCAGTTGAGTCCGTGCAGGCAGTACTGAAAACCCCAAAAGTATTGTGGATAATATTTCCTGTTTGTATTATTTACTCCGGCATCACTATAAACCGGAACAGTGACTGGCAGAATGATCTCACTTTATTTTCGGCCGATGTAAAAAAAGCGCCTGGCAACTGCCGCCTTAATTTCTTTATTGGTGACATTATGCTTAATTCTTTGTCCACTGAAAACGATCTTACCAAGCTAACAAAGGGAGTTCATGATGTCATTCCTTATTTAACTAATTCAGTTGTTATTTATGATGGGTATGCAACAGCCCATTATGACCTCGGCACTTCATATTTTACCCTCGATCAATTTGATTCAGCCGAAATACACTACAAGAAGGCCATTGAGTGCGATCAAACGGATATTAATTTTTTCCTCCAGCTGGGCCGGGTATATTTTGTTGAAAAGAAATACCAGCAATCCGTTGACATCAACAAAAGAGCCCTTGTACTTAAACCTGATTTTACAACTGTTATTGCCAATATCGGGTTTTCTTACCTGAATGCCGGAAACTATGATTCTGCTATCTGTTATTTAAATAAAGTTGCTTTTGCCGAACCTGGCTTTAATGGGATCAATGAAATGCTTGCCAATGCATGGAAGGCAAAGGGAGACCTTGATTCGGCCAGAAAATACGAGGCCAATGCACACAGAAGTAGCCCCTGATTTAAATTGTAAGAACGTATTAGAGAGAAACTTTGCACATATCTTTTATTATTATTGGCTTCCGCATTCCAGATTAGTTGTTCCAGTTGTTAACGATCAGGGATGATACTCGCTTTGAATACATTTCTGGGCGGCTATTTTTTTACGTCAGTATTCCATTTTTCAGCAATTGCGCTCCATACAATTTTTTTTATTCATACCTACAATTATTACTTTGCTACCAGGAAATACCATGGAAACAAACAGTGAATTGTCCTTGAATTCTTTCCCATTTCCCCCTTAAGGGAATCCATTTGCATAGCTGCATTCATTAATGCATTCATATTACAGAGGTCCATTATTGCTTTTGACTGATTGCTAATATTTCCCTTGCCTTTTTCATTGTAGCCATTTATGCGTTTGAATTTATACTATACGCTGCATAAAAATGTGCATTGATTTAAAAGCCTGAAAGGCTTTACTTTGAATAGCTCCGGGTGCAACCCGGAGTTATTTTGCATTTATGGTTCAACCCCATCGGGGTTGAAATGCCGGATAATATTCCCGCCGGTTTCACCGGCGGCTATTCATATTAATGCCCTCGGGCATTCAACATCCTTTATAAGGTGATTACCTTGCACAATTTTGTCCAGCGAGGAGTATAACTACTTTGTTATTTTTCTTTCACACTAGTGTATTTATTTTAATATATATACAAATAAAAGTAATA
>CAISOH010000007.1 GCA_903887005.1 uncultured Bacteroidota bacterium
GGAAACGAAGCAATAATAACAGCTTTGAAACTGAAAAATATCGTAATCATTCCCCAATTAAACTATGCCTTAGCAGCTTAAGTCTTGCCAGTTATGGCTAAGATTTGAGGAGTTAGCTACTAAGGAACGATGACAAAATAAAATCCACCAATTTAAATGTTCTTTTCCATTTCTGCTTCGTTGCAAAAGTCTTTAAATAGCTCGCAATTCGCAGATTTTGCGCCTTGCATAAAAGAAAAATAACTATCCAACTTAGTGGATTTTATTTTGTCAACGTTCCTAAATTTTATTTATGATATTATAACTGTGTTATCAATAATAAATATCTTTGAATCCTCCCGCACACATTGGGATCCAGGTATCAGCAAATATGCTCCTGAAAGAATTACATACCGGTATTGTTCACCTGTTTTACCCTCGGCTTTGCGAGGGCTGCAGCAAGCCGCTGGTAGCTGCCGAAAAAATAGTGTGCATCAGTTGCAGTTTGCAAATCCCGGAAACAGGATATTATAATATAGAGGACAATGAAACGGCGCTCCGTTTTGCCGGGCGGATACCATTTGAACATGCTGTTTCTTATGCCTACTTTACTAATGATGGCTTATTGCAGCATCTGCTTCATGGAATGAAATACAAGGACAAAAAAGAAATTGGTTATTTCCTTGGGCGTCAGTTTGCAGGTTGCCTCCAAAAAACAGATTGGGTTTCATCTATTGATTTGATCATCCCTGTTCCGCTGCATCCGGTCAAAAGGGCAAAACGCGGCTATAACCAAAGTATGCTGATCGCGGAAGGAATGAGCGAAGTTTTAAAAATACCTGCTTCCGATAAAATATTAGAGCGGGTAAGAGACACAGAAAGCCAGACACACAAAACGCGGGCCGAGCGGGTCAGCAATATGTCGGACGCTTTCAGAATAAAAGAAAAGGCCCCTTTGCAGGGCAAACATATTTTATTATGCGATGATGTTTTGACCACCGGGGCCACTTTGGAGGCCTGCGCTTTGGCCCTTATGAAGGAAAAAAGTATAAAAATAAGCATCACAACCATTGGTATTGCCGTATCTTAACACTTATATTTGCACTGAATTTTAGCATAGGTATTGTTTTTAAGGATATTTCACCATACCTTAACCGATTAATTATTGACTTGATTCGATCAATTGATTTTTTAACAACAAAGTTTTTATGAAGAAACACTTATTAGCAGCATCATTTTTATTGTCAGCAATAACATCATTTGGTGCGGGCTACCAGCTTAATTTGCAAGGCCTGCGGCAGCTTGCAATGGGAGGTACCGGCACTGCGTGGCCATGGGATGCTTCAACTATTTTTTATAATCCGGGAGGGCTTGCCAGGCTTCATGGCATACAGGCTTATGTAAGCGGGCTGTACATTATGCCAGCCACAGCATTTGGCAACCAGTTGAATTCCGGCAACTTAGGTACATCCTTATCAGCAGAGTCCCGGACGTTCATGCCATTCAATATATATATTGGCGGCCCCATACAGGAAGAAAGCAAATTCGCTATAGGATTGGGTATCTATAGTGTTGCAGGCCTGGGCCTTACCTGGGATAATAACTGGCTTGGAAGGACCATTGTTCAGTCAATTGACCTGCAATCCGTTTGTTTTCAGCCTACATTAAGTTTTCGCGTCAGCGAATTCTTATCTGTTGGCGCCGGCTTTGTACATACTATCGGCACTTTCGATTTCAGGCAGGCATTACCTCCGCATGGTTTCCAGGGCCCTGGCTATGACGATGTGGAAGCGCATCTGCATGGCTCCGCAACAGGAGAAGGATTTAACCTTGGTGTACAAATGAAATTGAATGAGCGTTTGCAATTGGGCGTTACTTACCGCTCACAAATAAATATGGACATTAGCAGCGGCACAGCGTTATTTACTACTCCACAATCTTTGAGAAGCTCTTTCCCGAATACACATTTTGACTCGCAGCTTCCTTTGCCACAGGTTGCTTCCGTAGGTATCGGATACCGCCCGGCTGAAAGGCTTACACTCGAATTCAACCTGAACTATACCGGCTGGAATTCATTTGATTCTTTGAGGATCAATTTTACTGACCATACTTCATCTCTGCAAAATATGCATGCGCCAAGGCACTACAGAAATACACTTACGCCGCGCATAGGTGCAAATTATAAAATAAGCAAGATAGTATCTGTAATGATGGGTGGAGCATTCGACCCTACCCCTGTTACCAACGGATTTGTTTCTCCTGATCTTCCTGATGCCGACCGCGCTGTATTTACATGTGGCGCTGCTCTTAAACCATTAAGGAGGTTTACCATCCTTGTAGCTTTTGAAGGTATGAGTTCAACAAAACGCGCCGGAACTTATGATTACGGCAATTTCAATGGTACTTATAAAACAGAGGCTTTTACTACAGGACTTGGCATTTATTATAATTTCTAAACGTTTAAAATAACATAAATGAGAAAAATATATATCATTGGCGCTATGGCATGTCTGTTTGCCGCATGTAAGCCCAATGTAAGCATTACAACAAAACTAACCCAGGGAAACGCTGACTTCTCCAATTATCTCGCAATAGGCAATTCGCTCACCGCGGGATATGCCGATAACAGCCTCACGGTTTCCGGGCAATTGAATTCTTATCCGCAAAGGCTATTTGAACAGTTTCAGTTGGTAACCAATGTAAAAGGTACATTCGTGCAACCATTAGTGAACGGTAACAGCGGGTATCCCGGCCCTAAAATGGTATTGGGAATGACCCATAGCCTGTGTACTACCGATTCTTCACTGGGGCCGGTAAACTATACCGGGCCTATTGATTCTATGGGCAGTTATCGTTATATCAGTACTGTAAATAACGGGCAGATAAACAATATAGGTGTGCCTGGTATCCGTGCGGTTGATTACCTCGTGGGAAATTATGCATTGATGAATTCATATGCCGCACGGTTTTATAATAGTATGATTGGTACGCCATTGGATGAGCTGGCTTACAGGGTACATACCCTACATCCAACTTTCTTTACAATGTGGCTTGGAGCTAATGATGTATTAGGTTACGCAACAAACGGCGGCAAAGGTGACGGCAGCGGCGCTGTTGCGCCCATCGTTCCTGGTACGTATTTATTTAACACCTTTGACATCAGTCCTTACACTCAGTTTGATACAGCCTATGACAGAGCATTGAATATGGCAATTAGTACCGGCGCCCAGGGAGCGCTGATTAATATTCCGGATATTACAAGCCTTCCATTCTTTAACACTATTCCAATGGATGGTTTAATATTAACCCGCCAAACCCAGGTTGACAGCCTTCAAAAAAAATGGGGAACTGTTTTGCATAAAGTTGCCCAGCTTGGCAATAATGATTATATCGTAGAACAACACGATGGCCTGGTAAGGCAGGCTGTACCAGGAGAACTTTTGTTGCTTACTGTACCATTGGATTCAATCCGATGTGCGGGATGGGGCATCACAAAAGCGATCCCAAGGGACTATGTAATTACTACTGAAGAGCTCCAGCATATAAGACTTGCTACTACTAACTTTAATAACTTTATTCAGTATGAGGCAACAAGGCATAAATTAGCGTATGTGGACATGAATGCTTTTATGTCGCAGATAGCTTCAGGTTATACATACAACGGCATCACCTACAGCACCCAATATATCAGCGGCGGCGCCTTCTCTCTTGATGGTGTTCACCCTACCCCACGCGGGTATGCACTTATAGCTAACCAGATACTAAGTACAATTAACAGCTACTACAAGTCTAATATGCCAATGCTTGATGTGAATAAATATCATGGTATTGATTTCCCATAACAGACAGGATGAATAAATCATAAAAAATGCCCCGGATTTCCGGGGCATTTTTTTATGAAAATTATCAGGAACAAGAATACATTTCCGGTAAATTACTCAACGCACTTCATCATAGTATCCCACAGTTTCTTAGCGGAGTTATTCCAGTCGAATTTCTTTATCTGCTTCCTCGCATTAATGATAAGCTTTGCACGCAGGGCCTCATCTTTATAAATCTGATGCATTTTATCAGCAATATCCTCCGGATCTGAAGGATTTACCAACAGTGCGGCATCGCCCGCAACCTCTGGCATGGAAGATGTGTCGCTTACTATGGCAGGCACATCACATTGCAGCGCTTCCAGTATCGGGATACCGAATCCTTCAAAAAGGGATGCATATACTAATGTATAGGCGCCTCCAATGAGTTTGGAAAGTGCATCTACATTCATATATCCTACCCATTTCACATCTTCTTTAAAAGGCATTTCAGCACGCATCTGTTCTACTTCCTCGTACTTCCACGCCGGCCGGCCGGCAATAACGAGTTTCATATTGGTGTGCTGGCGCTTTTTGAACAGGATGAATGCTTTCAGCAGGTTCACGATATTTTTTCGGGGATGCAGGGCGCCGGCAAATACAAAATATTCACAGCCGTCCGCATATTGTTTCTTTACAGCTTCACGTTCTGCAAAATCCAGTGGTTTATATTCATCATGCGCACCGTTATATACCACATCTATTTTATCCGGAGATATACCGTAGCTTTTTATTATATCGTTTTTAGAAAAAGTGGAAACGGTGGCAATACGTTTGGCCTTTTTTGCGAATAATGGTGAGTAATGCCGCCAGTAAAGCCGGTGGCTGATCACAAAGTGATCCGGGTAGTGCTCAAAAGCAAGATCATGTATCACCAGGCAAGTAGGCACCTTTGTGCTCAGCGACATATAACTGTCGGGCGACAAAAACAGGTCTATCTTATACTTGCGCAGCATATAAGGTATGCTCCACTCAAACCAGATATAGAACAATATGGGGTGCCGCGCCTGCGGATGAACTACCACAGCCGTGACATTGGGGGCAAAAATAAATAAAGGATTGTATGGCCTGTCGAAAAAGAAGAAGAACTCATGCTCGGGGTGATCCCGTACAATTCTTTCCAGAGTCTGATAAGTAAACCAACCTATACCTTCCAGCTTTCCTTTTAACAGTAACCGTGTATTTACACCTATTCGCATACCTTATGGCAACAAAAATATACTTTTACTGCTTTATTACCCGTTAAATATACAGATGCGGCGTTTTTTTGTTAAAAATATCCTTTTTGTCATTGCTGTAAACGTATTGGTAAAGCCTATATGGGTATTATTTATTGACCGTAATGTACAAAATACGGTGGAGGGCGGGGCATATGGTACTTACCAGGCATTACTGAGCGTCAGCATCATCTTCCAGACCATACTTGATTTTGGCCTTAGCAGCTACAACAGCAGGATGATAGCCCGGAATCCTGATAAATTACCGGAGCTTTTTCCATCTATGCTATCAGCCAGGCTGATACTTATACTTGTTTATATGATGCTTGCCTGCACCTGGGGCTATGCAATAGGGTACAGAGGATGGGAGTTGAATTTGCTGGTAGGTGTGCTGCTGATACAATCGCTGAATGCATTGGTGTCATTTATACGCAGTAACATAGCCGCTCTTCATAAATTTAAAACAGATGGCATACTGTCTATTACAGATAGGTTACTGATGATATTGATATGCGGCTTCCTGCTCACATACCCGCCAACGGCACACCATTTTAAAATAGAATGGTTTGTGATAACACAGGTAGTATGCTACTTTATTTCTGCCTGCATAGGCTATCTTATTTTACGCAGGATAGGGAAAGTGAAATTAAAATTCTCTTTTCATGGCCCTACTCTTTTCAAAATTGTCTGGCAAAGTTTTCCATACGCCCTGCTCATTTTCCAGATGTCGGTATATAACAGGGCAGATGTAATGATAATGGAGCGTATATGCACCGATGGCAAGGACCAGGCAGGCATATGGGCTGCTGCCTTCCGCTGGCTGGATATGGCCAATATACTCGGGCTTATGTTTGCCACAATGCTGCTGCCTCTTTTCGGACGGATGCTGTCACAAAAAAATGATGTTCAGCCTATTGTAAAACTGTGTGTGAACCTGTTGCTGCCTTTTTCCTGCATGGTGGCAATAGCAGGTGTTTTTTTCAGCGGAGATATCATGCAGCTGTTATACCATAAAAGCGCATTGTATAATCAACCAGGCATGGCGCGCAATTATGAACTGGTATTTGCCTGCCTGATTGCATCTTTCCCTGCATGGTGCCTGATGTATGTTTACTCCACACTACTTACCGCCAATGGCAGCCTGAAAACACTTAATATAATAGCATTCATAGGGGTTATAGTAAACCTGTCGCTCAATTTTTACCTGATACCCCGGCATAAAGCAATAGGCGGGGCTATCACGTCGTTTATTACACAAACCGGACTTGCGCTTACTTTCATAGTATTTGCTTCAAGGACAATAAAGCTACCGATAAATATCAGATGGGCGTTAGCCCATGTTGGCTACCTGGCGCTTATTTTAATACTGGCTTATGGAGTCATCAGTGTATTACATCAGACTTCATGGATATTCCAGTTGGGTGTATTCGGCGTTATCTGTCTTGCGCTGATGTTTGTTTTCAGGTTTATTTCCATACAGGGGATACGGCAACTGGCAGGTGGTAAAGGGCTGCCCTAAAAATTAAGCCTAAAACTGAGGCAAAATACTGCATGTTAGTTAGTGAATACATATTTCCAAGGTATTCACATTACCGGTTTTACTTACCGCTGTTAAAAAAATACTTATTTCTAATAATTGACAATCCGGATTTATTTACAGGGGTCTAAAAATACTTGTTTTTAAGTATTGTCCCCTAAAAATCCTGCCTGTATTATTACACGAAGAAAATTATTAGAAAAATTTAGACCGATAATGCCTGCCCTTTACCATTTTCTCATTTATTTATGCGCGTTCATAAAGCGGTGCAACGGGATACAGTGAACGGCTACGGGAGAATCTGGCCGCACAATATGAAAATAAATAAATATAATTAAAAAAATAAATGACTATTTTATGAAAAACAAACTTTTAAAATCCGGCCTCGCACTGCTTGCGGGCCTTATGCTGCAAAGCGCAGCCTTTGCACAAACACTGATACCGCCGTTTATGGCTGATATGCCCTGGGTTACACCTGCCGGTGTAGGATGCGGTATCAATACGGCAGTTATTGATTACCCGGTGACTGGTGATCCCAATTTTCCTTTTGGCAGGCTTGGCGCTTGTGCCTATGGCGGCCCGGGAGGTGTGGTAGTTACTGATCTTAACCTGCCTGGGTTCAGTGTAAACACCACTTACCCCGTTTTTGGCCCGGGAGCTTCCGGTAATACTATGGCCGGATGTCCGGATGTGATACTCGGCAACGATCTTTCCTCTCCTACCCCCGCCCAGGATTTTATTATGGCCGTAGCGTTCGTAGTTAATGTTGTTTTTCGTGCCCCACCTCTGGTGGAAATAGATTATTATAATATTCACTACCTCGTTCCAGGCCCTGGTCCATTTACGGTCACGCCCAATTCATTCCAGATAATACCGGTGTTACCGCCGTGGACGCCTATCGGGACAGTGCACCTCGACGTGGTGGCGCAAAGCAGTATGCTGATACCTTACGGCATGCCCTTGTGCGACCAGTTTTTTGTTACTTATGATGCAACAACCCCGCGCCTGTTTACAATGTGTTTGCAACGTTTGGCAGGCTGAACCTATATAATGCCTTGCTTGCAGGGCCGCAAAACATAAGCTTTGGCGCACTACCTACTGTAGATAGCTGGCAGCCTGACGTAGCCGGTGTAGAAAGGCCGGTAGCCGGTGGCGGCACACACCCTGTTGCAAGTATTGTGCATGTATGCCAATGTAATAATATGATGTGGTACCAGGAATGGGACCCCATAGCCGCAATTGTTACGCCGCCTAATCCAATAGGCCCGTTGGTGCCCTGTCTTACACCGGGTGTTTATGTACAATATAGCCGTCCGCGTATTGACGCCAACGATGACTACCTTACCAATACCAATCCCATAACATTAATTCCATACCCTTGCCAGTAACAGGCAGTCTGGCTGTGAATACCTGGACACTACTCCTGTAAATAATAATGATGTACGGGTGTATGGGCCTGCTGGCGGCACTATGGAATCAAATTGGATAGATTTGTGGTGGCTTCCGCCGTTTGGTACTTATCCTCATCCTCTTCCTGCCTTTGGCGGCACTATTTACAATCATTTTTGCCCGACAGTGGCTTTTGGACCAAATGCAGCAAACGAGTACATAGTTACAGAATGTGCTAATCTATCATTAATACCAGGCCCAAATCATGACTTTTTTATGATGAGCCCGATGGATATTTGTGGCCTCGGTGTGGCTCCATCTCCAGGTGGTCCCCCGGATTATTTCCTCGTCAATAGCGCTTATCCGGCAACATCCTCCAACTATGCCAATTCCTCCAGCACCCCATGCAATAATGTAGCTGATATAAGCTTAGTAGCTTGGACAGATGCAGGGAACATTAACTACAAAATGACACAATTTATTGGCCCCAATGGTTATAATTTCCGAACAACGCATGGAGGAACGACGGCCTCTCCCGGCCTCTCCCCTTCGACTACCGCTCAGGACAGGCTCGACATCTATCCTAATCCTGCCAATGATTA
The DNA here is from genome assembly GCA_903887005.1 of uncultured Bacteroidota bacterium. Lineage (GTDB taxonomy): Bacteria > Bacteroidota > Bacteroidia > Chitinophagales > Chitinophagaceae > Nemorincola. The sequence goes on from CAISOH010000007.1 coordinate 8,585, forward strand.
CATTACAGTTGATAATCCGGCAAGCAATAGCGCAGATAGATACAGCATCAAAAATGTATTGGGACAAATTGTAGCTGATGGCAGTTTGATGCCTGGCAAACAGAACATTAATGTAAGCAGCCTAATTGATGGTAATTACATTATCAGTGTGTTTAGGGAAGGTGTGCCAGCGGGAAATACCATGTTTGTAAAAAAATAATTATCTTTAGAGGTATGCTGCACTTTAAAAGTGTAGCATACCTTGATTTATTAAAATCAATATTATGAAAATGCGTTCATTAGTTTTCTCGATACTGAGAAGCCTCGGAACATGGTCCCGCTTTTTTTGCGGGAGGGGTTTGGGGTTTTTGTTTTTCATGTTTTCCAGCGTTCATGCACAAATCATTACTACTATTGCAGGCTGCAGTACAGGTGGATACAGCGGTGACGGCGGCCCGGCAACTTCTGCCAAACTAAGAGGGCCTGTTAATATTGCTGTGGATATGAATGGCAATTTGTATATAAGTGATTCACCTAATGAGGTGGTGCGAAAAGTAAATACTGCAGGCATCATCAGTACTTTTGCAGGTATAGGAACAGCGGGCTTTAGCGGAGATAATAGTCCGGCAACTGCCGCTAAAATTTATTGGCCTCAAAGTTTTGCTTTTGATAAAAAAGGCAATGTATATTTTTTAGATCAAGGAAATCACCGTGTTCGTAAAGTGGATGCTGCTGGGATTATTACCACTTTTGCAGGCAATGGCGCTTCCTATTCAGGCAGTGGTGTGCCCGCAACTGCAACAGGAATAACCGAAGGGGGGGGCTGGTATTTGCAGTGATGCAGCAGGGAATATTTATATTGCATCTGGTCTTCATATCCTCAAGGTTGACACTTTCGGGATGCTAACTATTTATGCAGGTAATGGTAGTAGCAGCTATTCTGGCGATGGAGGACCCGCAATTGCTGCAGGACTGCCTTGCATGGGTATGATAGCAATGGATCCCTTAGGAAATTTGTATATTTCCGATGGGGCTAATCGCATTCGAAAAATAAATACTGCAGGTATTATTAATACTATCGCTGGTACTGACTTAGTAGGTTTTAGCGGGGATGGAGGCCCGGCAACTGCCGCCCAACTTAATGCAGCTGCAACCGTATTCCCGGATAATTGCGGCAATTTTTATATTGGAGATGGATATAACAACCGTATACGTAAGGTGGATGGGCATGGTATCATTACCACTTTTGCAGGGAATGGTACACAAGGATTTACCGGGGATGGTGGTCAGGCAATCGCTGCTGAATTCTATCATCCGGGTGTTTATCTTGATAAGAACGGCAATATATATATAGGTGATGCTGGTAATTATAGTGTGCGCTACATAAAGATGGATAGCTGCAAGAGCGTGATGGAAGCCCCTACCATCCACCAAGGGGAGGAGGTGGTATCTGTGTTTCCTAATCCTGTAAATGATGAATTGCATATAACTGGGGTTACAGAGAATGTAAAATACAGTATTCTTAATGTGGCGGGAATGTGCCTGCAGCAGGGATCACTGAAAAAAGGGGAGAATATTTTGTCTTTGCGATATTTCGCACAGGGAATTTATATTCTTGAAGTGATTTCTGCTGATGGTGTGAGGAGTATGCATAGGGTAGTAAAGGAGTAATGGCTGAATTGTGCAGCGAAACCCCGTCAGTACACCTTTTTCTGGTGTCAGACGGGGTTGTGCGGTGGGGAATGTTAAGCTTTCTATCCATGCTCCAGCAGCCCACGCTACATATCTGTAAGCAGCATTCAACAGTTGGTGAGTAAACGAATACCGGAATAATAAACCCCGGTTTCCCTGTTTTTCCGCATTCCCTAACTGCCATTTTTAATTTGTTTTTCCGAAGGAATTTCTTTAACGGGCAACTCTTTGGCTTCCCGCTTTATGATATATACAGCCGTTTCATAAATAGTAATCCCCTTACCAAATTTCATGGCATATACTTTTGTAAACTCCGCACCAAAGTAGAGGATTATGGAAGAATAGTAAACCCACGACAAAAGAATAATAATGGAAGTGGCGGCGCCATAAGTATTAAAACTCGCAGAACTACCGAGATAATATCCAATAAGAAATTTGCCACCCAGAAATAGTAAACCCGTGAAGCCGGCTCCTGCAAAAGTATCTTTCCATGATATTTTTGCATCAGGCAATACTTTATATATAACCGCAAAGAGAAATGTTACTACAGCAAAAAGCAATAGGAGATTGATGTCTTTTATAAGCAGGATATTGGCAAAGCCCAGATAATGCTGTAAGCGGCCTGTAAGAGCGTCAATAAGCACATTAACAAACAATGTTACTAACAGCAAAAAACCAATACCAATAATAATGGAAAAAGATAACAGCCGGTCTGTAATATATTTCAGCCAGCCTCTTTTGGGTTTAGCTTTAATGGACCAGATATAGTTAATGGAACCTTGTATCTCTGTAAATATACCGGTAGCGCCAAACACCAGTACAACAACCCCAATGATACCAAACATAGTAGTATTATTTTGTTTGCCGATATTATCCAATATATTCCTTAATTCTTTTGCTCCCGACTGCCCTACGAGATTGCCAAGCTGGTAAAATACCTTTGTGGTTACATCAGCTTTTTTTAAAAAAAGCCCAAGTAAGGTGGTTACCACCAGCAAAAGAGGCCCAATGGAAAATATAGTATAATAGGCGAGTGATGCGCTGAGTTTGGTTGCATTATCATCAGAGAACTCATTTCCTGCATCTTTTATCAGATTGAAGTATTCACGTAGTTTGGATGCCATTGGTCATTTTAATTAATGCACTGCAACCATAGTGCCACCAAAACGCTAATCCTTTTTTTCGTTGGTTTGGGACGACGTTTCCTTTCTTTCTTTAGTTCCTGCATTTGAGTAAGGGGTTATAGTTGTGTAAAGGATTCATCAGGAACACTATTATAGAGCATATGTATATTTTATACCTCGTCATCTACAGGAATAATAACAATGGGCAAATGCTTTACTTCGTGTTTAATTATATGTACAGCATTGTTTTTTACGGTAATGCCCTTTCCCCATTTCTTGGCATACACCTCTGTAAACTCAGCCCCAAAATAGAGTATCATGGCAGAATAATATATCCATGATAAAAGAAGAATTATAGAAGCCGCCGCACCATAAGCGCTGATACTCTTCGACATATTAAGGTAATAAGTAATCAGGAATTTACCGATAAGAAATAATATTCCTGTGAAAACTGCGCCTATGAGGGCGTCTTTCCAATGTATCCGGGCGTCGGGCAGTACTTTGAAGATAATCCAGAAAAGAAAAGTTACCACAACAAACAGCAAGCCGATATTTGCCCCTTTTAAGAGAAAAATATCTGCATCTCCCAGAAAGCTGCGTAAACGGCCGGAAAGCAGGTCAATAAGTACGTTGGCAAGTAATGTTACCGTCATCAAAAGGCCTAAGCCTAATATGAGCAGGAAAGAAAGCAGGCGGTCGGTAATATATTTGAGCCAGCTTCTTTTGGGTTTGGCCTTTATAGACCAGATATAATTAATAGAGCTTTGTATCTCTGTAAATATACCGGTAGCGCCAAACACCAACACGATACCCCCGATTATACCAAATAAAGTAGAATGGTTCTGATGGCTGATATTTTCGAGTATGCTTTGTAATTCTGCTGCTCCTGATTTTCCAATTATTGCACCCAACTGATCAAATACCTGAGTGGTAACATATGGCTTTTTATATAAAAACCCCAAAAGGGTTATGACTACCAATAACAGCGGCCCGACGGAAAATATAGTATAGTATGCCAGTGAAGCGCTTAACTTGGTAGCATGGTCTTCTGAAAATTCATCAGCTGATTCCATCAGCGTATCATACATTTTGCGAACCTTAGATGCCATTTGCTTATTCTTTTATCCTTCTGTTCAGGCGGATTTTTAATCCATTATTACAATGATCTGCTTTGACAGGAGCTTAATTATATATTATTAAAAACTCATTACTCACAATTTAACATCATTTATTTAACCGTCAAAGATTGTTCTTATTTTTTGTAAATGGAATATAAATTATTTATTTCTGTTTTTTTGTCAATTTCGTTAATATTCCAACCCACATTACATAATTGTGCCAGCAGAAGGCCAATCAAATATCCCAATTAAAACTGTTCAGAACTAACGTTTATTTGCATATAGTTGAGTTTTAAATGTTTCTATGGCATGGTTATTAAAGATATCTTTTGTGATTGTGAAAATTAATTTGCAATATAATAACATAATATGAAACATAAATTACTTAATGCATTAACGGCAGTTATTCTGTTATTAATACCAAATGTGAATTTTGCACAGGCGCCTACCTTAGGAACTGCTGCAAATTTTGTCCTTTTTTCCAGTGCAGGTGCAGTAACCAATTCAGGAATTTCGCTTGTTACCGGTAATGTGGGCACTAACAGCGGTTCCAGCACCGGCTTCGGTAATGTAAACGGCCAGATGCATGATAATGATGGTGTAACCGGTTCTTGTACAGCAGATTTGCTGATAGCTTATGGCCAGCTGAATACCGCAATACCAACTTTCTTCCCATCACCTTTACTTGGAAACGGGGATACCCTTATAGCAGGTGTTTATTACATACCTGCAGCCGCAACAATGAACCTGAACCTTTTTTTAGATGCAAAAGGAAATCCCAGCGCTGTATTTATATTTCAAATCCAGGGCGCCTTTTCAACGGGAGCATCTTCCAAGGTCAAATTGATTAATGGCGCACAGGCATGTAATGTATTCTGGAAAGTGGAAGGCCTGGTAAGCATGGCTGCAGGAACCACGATGAGGGGAACTGTTGTTGCCCATAACGCTGCCATTAATATGAACGCGAAAGATACGCTGGAAGGCAGAGCTCTTTCTATTGCAGGGGCCGTTACGGTCAATGGAGTTCTTGCATATACCCCAACTGGTTGCGGAAGTCCGACACTTACAGGGCCCGCCGCTCCGGCACTTGCTTCAACAGCCTGTTATGCACTATTTTCTGCTGACGGGCCGGTTTCAAACTCGGGCGTAACGAATATTACAGGTGATATCGGAACGAATGTAGGGTTAACTACCGGCTTCAATCCTTTATTTGTAGCAGGCACCATTCATCCTATACCTGATGGCTCTACAGTAACATGTGCAGCCGATTTGCATAATGTATATACTTATCTCAACACACTGCCTTCCGATATTGAGTTACTGTACCCTGCCCAGTTTGGGCACAACCTGGTACTTACACCCCATACTTACATCATGAAAGCGGCCACAACATTTACTGATACATTATACCTCGATGGAGAAGGTAATGCCGGCGTTGTATTTGTTATCCAGATAAACGGCGCCATTTCTACAAGTACTTTTTCAAGGGTTATGCTGATAAACGGAACCCAGGCAAAAAATGTGTTCTGGAAAGTTGATGGTGCGGTAAACATTAATGATTACTCTGTTTTCAACGGAACCATCATTTGCAATAATGCCGCCATCAGCATAAATACAGGCGCTACAATTAACGGCAGGGCGCTTACAACTACAGGCGCTTTAACGACTATGGCAATAAATGTAATCATGACTCCCGGCTGCGGCGGCACATGTATCGCTCCGGCTATAGGCGGTTCACCGCATGTATGTATCGGTTTAACAACTACATTATCCAATACTAGCACAGGTGGTACCTGGAGCAGCAGCAACACGGCAACTGCTTCCATTGGTACTTCTTCAGGCGTGGTTACCGGTAAAATAGCGGGAACAGCTACTATTACTTATACATTGCCGGCAGGTTGTACAAGTACACTTACCTTCACAGTCAATCCGTTACCATCAGCTATTACAGGACCAGCCAGCGTATGTGCAGGGGCTACAACGACCTTAAGTGATGCTATGACAGGAGGTACCTGGAGCAGCAGTAATACATTGCTTGCAACAGCAGGCACAGGCTTTGGTACTGTAACAGGAGTAGCAGCAGGTACGCCAACTATTACTTATTCTTTGGCACCGGGTTGCTCTGTAACAAAAACCATAACAGTAAGCCCGTTACCTAATGCAGGCAGCATAACCGGCGTTTCCAATGTATGTGCTGGCTCTGCCATTACATTAACGGATGTTGTGTCTGGCGGTTTGTGGAGCACCAGCAATGCCAAGGCTACAGTGACCGGCGGTGTTGTTACAGGAGTTGCAGCAGGTACGGATACAATCAGATATACTGTTACCACCTCAGGCTGTTCAGCAACAGCAACAAAAACTGTAGCAGTGAGTTCATTTCCGCTTCCTGGTAGTATAACCGGTGCATCAGGTGTATGTGTTGGCGCAGCTATAACATTAACAGATATTGTAACCGGCGGCGTATGGAATACCAGCAATGCAAAAGCTACAGTGTCAGGTGGTGTTGTTACAGGAATTACAGCAGGTACCGATACAATTATTTATTCTGTTACCAATGTATGCGGCACAGCGAATACGACAAAAACAGTTACTATAAATCCATTACCAGGTCCCGGCAGTATAACCGGCGCATCAGATGTGTGTGTTGGTTTGGCCATCCTGTTAAGTGATGGTATAGCTGGCGGAGTATGGAGCAGCAGTAATACAAAAGCCAAAGTGGCAAGCGGCCTTGTGACCGGAATTACAGCAGGTGCGGATACGATTATTTATACAGTTATCAATGGTTGCGGCACAGCAACTGCAACAAAAGCGATTACTGTAAGTTCATTTCCTGTAGCAGGCAGTATAACAGGTTTGCCAGGTGTATGTGTCGGTGCTGCAATCACATTAACAGATGGTATAACAGGCGGTATTTGGAGCAGCAGCAATGCGAATGCCTCAGTTCTGGCAGGAGTTGTTACCGGCGTTTCAGCAGGTATGGCGACTATAAGTTATTCAGTTATCAACGCATGTGGAACAGCTAACGCAACTTTAGTAATAACTATTAATCCGTTACCAAATGCAGGCACTATAACGGGTGAAGACAGTGTTTGTGTTGGAAATACAATTATCCTAACGGATCTTGCCGGCGGCGGAATATGGAACAGCAGTAATACTTCCATCTCCGTTATTTCAGGTTCCGGGTTAGTTTCAGGTATTTCAGCAGGTATTATTACGATTGTTTATAGTGTATCCAATAGTTGCGGTATTGATGTTGCGGTATTTCCTGTAAAAGTTATTTCATCCCTGGTATGCAGCACTTTGATGAATGCGGATCTTAATACAGCATTTACAGATTTGAACCTATACCCGAATCCGAACCAGGGAACGTTTACAGTTAATGGTACACTGGGAACTCCTGTAACTACCGGAGATGCAGAAGTATCTCTGGAGATAACAAATATGCTGGGCCAGGTTGTATATAACAATAAGGTAATGGCACGGGATGGTATCATTAATGAAAAAATACAGTTCGGCGCCAGCCTTGCAAATGGCATCTATATACTGAATGTAAAAACTGCTACTGAACATAAAGTGTTCCACTTTGCGCTGAAACAATAATAACAGATAGTATTGAACTATATACAGAGCGTCTCAAAAAGGCGCTCTGTTTTTTTATGAATAAACCAGAAATAATTTCTTTCTTCAAACCTGTAGAATTAAGTGAACACTGGCGGGCTCCATCCGATACTAAATTACAGATGCGCCCCAGATGGATTACATTATTCCGGGTATCAAATATGGCATTGTAAATAACATCTTATCCGTTCTTTACATTTTGTCATCGTTCCTTAACTAATTCCGTGGCATAGTTTTTACCTGTATCATTGAAATGCAAAATAAAAGATAAAAATATCTTTTATTATTATTGACATTTTAGTCTTTAATCATATCTTTGATTTTTTATTTCAATTTAATCGTAATGAATTGCCGGAATAGCTGAATTTACTGTTGTATCTAATTATTTAATGTTTAATAAAAACACAATTTCTATGAAGAAAAGGAAATTATTGATTGCAATTGGGTTATTTGTTATACCCGCAACACTCCTAACGTTCTGCACCAAAAACAACCAGTTGGTTGACACATCAGCAGGACTGAATACCAGTAACTTATATTCAGTAAAGGGCACAGCAATCCTTAAACCAATCAGCGGTTCCGCATGGGATGGTACTATTGAAACAGTATGGAATAACGCTCCAAAACTTACAGTACATGCCGTAGTTCCCGATTTGGGGAATAACACTTTTAGCGGATTTATTGGTAATGCTACTGATGTAACGATGCGCTCCTTATACGATGCCAATAACATCTATTTCCTGGTAGAATGGAATTGTGCTCAAAAGAACCTTGCATCATCACCATGGTACTTTAACCCCAATACGCATCTTTGGGCGCAGGAAAGCGGCGCTCCGGTAAAGAATGCAGACAGCACAACATACAGGCCCGCTTTTATCCAGGACCAGTTTACGATGATTTTTAACATTGCTAATTCATGCCCGTCATTTAATACACAATCCTGCTATGGCGTCTGCCATGCAAACTCGTCCTTCGGTGGCGTCACCTCACCTTCAGGAGGGGTAATGCACACCAGCGGCCCGGGTGAATTCCTGGATTGCTGGAGGGCCCGCATGCTGCAGGTAGTCAATGTTAACCAGGCCAATGATGTTTATATAGACTGGGGCGGCGGCACATTAGATCAGAATGAAATTCATAATGATCTCCAATTATCAACAACAGACGGTGGATTCAATAATAAACAAAGCTTAAAAATTACCGGGACCGGAACCAAAGTAAACGTACCAATGTATGTTGTACCAGCCGGAGGTTATTCTAATGGTGCGCTTTTACAAAGCGATACACTAGCAGGTGGAAAAGCAGTAAAAGTTATCGCAGTTGACTCCACTGGGGTTCTTACCCTTGCCAATTCAACTACTATTGATCCACGCACTGCAACATCGGGCACGATATACCAGCAAGTGGGTAGCGGCGACGGGCCTAACTGTATTCCCGGAAGTTTTGTATCTCCATATACCGGCAGCCGCGGTGACATTACGGCCAACGCCTTTTGGACAGGAACAGGATGGAGACTACTTCTGAAGCGGGCATTGAAAACAACTGATGCAGCCTATGATGTTGACTTATCTTCATTGGTCAATCAACCATTTGGTATTGGCGTCATGTTTAACGGCGCAGATAATGAACATGCAATTGTTAGCGGCATGACATTGCATTTCAATAAATAATCCACGATTCACCATAATTTTTTCTTCATGAAAAAAATAATTGCAATAACTGCATTTTGTGCGCTGGTTTTACTTATTGCGCCGGGTTGTTATAAGGTAGCTACCGTTCGTTTAGACAATTCACCTGCTATAACAAAATCAGTTAGCCTAAGTAAAGATATAGTTCCAATATTCAGCAAAAACTGCGCATTATCAGGTTGCCATAGTTCTGGCGGGCATGTACCGGACTTATCTGTAAATGATGCGTATAATTCGTTGATTAAGGGTAAATATATTGATATATCCAGCCCTTCGAATAGTGCACTTTATTTATGGTTAACCGGTAAAAAGGCGGAATCCATGCCCCTGGGCTCCAGTAATAATCCATCAGACATAAATGCACTTACCCTTGCATGGATAACACAAGGTGCAAACAATAACTAAAACTATTAAAAATGAAAAAAATAAAAATAAATTTCACCGGATTTATTAGCCATACCAGCCTGGGCATTCTCACTATTTTGCTGATGATTAGCAGTGCGGCAATAGCTCAGACAGAAGGTACACAGGATACTCCTGATAATGTAAGCAAGGCAAAGAAAAGCCCGGTAAAAAATACTTTTGAAAGTAACTGGATTATAGAGAACCAAACCGTAATGGTGCCTTCAAAAGGTACTTTGGAATTTGATATACAACATCGTTTTGGCATTGTAAACAATGGGTTTAACGATTTTTACGGAATGTTTGCACCTGCCAATATCCGGTTAGGTCTTGAATATGTGCCGGTTAAAAATCTGCAATTAGGAACAGGCCTTTGCAAAGACAGGAACCAGCTGGATTTCAATGGTAAATATGCTATTGCAAAACAGACAACAGGAGCTATGCCCGTCAGCATCACCTATTATGCCAATATGGTAATAGACCTGCGTGATAAATCAAATTTCGTTAAATATGGAGACAGAATATCTTATTTTAACCAGTTGATGATTGCAAGAAAGGTAACCGATAAATTTTCTGTCCAGGCTGCCATCAGTGTGTCGCATTTCAATAATGTTCAGGGATATATAGATTCAGAAGGCGTTGTAAGGAATACAGTAAAAAATGATCAGTTTACTTTGTCATTCATGGGTAGGTATAAGTTGTCGGAAAAAATGGCAATTCTTGCGGATTACGATCAGCCGCTGACCCAGAATGTAACCAACAATCCACATCCGAACCTTTCACTTGCCCTCGAAATCACTACCAGCTCACATTGCTTCCAGGTACTTGCAGGAAACAGCCAGTTCATACTTCCGCAGAACAATGCGTTGTACAACCAGAATGATTATAAAAAAGGGCAATTCCTGATAGGGTTTAACATGACCAAATTGTGGAGTTTTTAATACGGAAATACCTTTCTTGATTTTTAACCAAAAAACAAATAAACATGAGAAAAACAATTTTCTTAAGCGCTATAACAGGTGTTGCTGTGTTGTGCTTTGCCTTTGTGCCGGATAAAAAACCATGGAATGCTCCGGCAGCCGCCGCTTCCAAAGCCAACCCGCAAAAAGGCGCAGAGTCCATCAGCAATGGTAAAGCTTTGTATGCAAAACATTGCCAGTCGTGCCACGGTAAGACCGGCATGGGCGATGGTACAAAAGCTTCCGAACTAAAAACGGAGCCGGGCGATTTTTCTAAAGCAGCATTTCAATCCCAATCGGACGGTTCTGTTTTTTATAAAATATCAGAAGGCAGGGATGATATGCCAAGTTTTAAGAAAAAAATGCCTGATGCCAACGATATCTGGGATGTAGTGAACTTTGTAAGAACATTGAAAAAATAATGCCCGGTAACTTGTATTTAATAGATGTCCCCAGATGTCCCACACCTTGAAGGTGTGGGACATCTGGGGACGCTGCTATCTGAACTAATCCATCCCCGGGTGCAAAATATATGTTGCCAAAACAAACAAAATCAAGGCTATTATGCAAGACAAAGAACATAAAGTAACGCGCAGAAAATTTGCAGGCTGGTTAGGCGTTTTATCACTGTTTACCATGGCAGGCGCCGCATTGATGCCATGGAAAAATAAAAAAACCAAAACGGTAAAGATGCTTACCTGGGACGGAAAACTGGTAGAAATTGATGCATCTTTATTAGCCTCCGGCAGTAAGAAAATATCTGATAAGGACCTTCAGAATTGGGTAAAAACCAAATAGCTATTTGTTCTGTTTTAATAAAATTTATCCATGGATACGACCAGCACTTCACGGAAAGCGTTTCTTTCCTCAATAATAACAACCGGCCTGGCCCTTGCAGGATGTGCTCCCAAAAAGGATCCATTTGAACTGGCGGCAGGTGAGCATGCAAAGGCAAGCGGTGAAAAGGTAAAACTTTTATCGGTGGACGGAGAAGTGATTGAAGTGGACAAGGCTTTTCTAAGGCCGGTCCCGGAAATGCCAGCCGTTTCAAACAGCGAAGAAAGACGTGGTATTCCCGGGAAAAAGTTTGTGATGGTCATAGACCTTTCCAGGTGTAAAAATCTCAGGTTTTGCGAGAAAGCCTGCAATCATGCGCATCATTTGCACACCGGCCTCAACTGGTTAAAAGTGTATCCGATGGATGAGGCGGAGCATACAGCCCCTTACTGGGAGCCTACTATGTGTATGCACTGCGATGAACCGCCCTGTGTAAAAGTTTGCCCTGTTGACGCAACCTTTAAAAGACAGGACGGATTAGTGCTTATTGACAGCGACCGCTGTATAGGGTGCAGGTTTTGTATGGCTGCCTGTCCATATTCAGCAAGGGTTTTTAACTGGGAAAAACCAGATACACTTACAGCTGAAGAGGTGTGCCAGCCCTATTCCTGTGAAACCAGTGTGCCGCAAAAGGTTGGTACCGTAGGCAAGTGTGATTTTTGTCCGGACATGGCCCGTAAAGGAGAATTACCTCATTGCGTATCAGCCTGCCCTAACGGGGTTTACTTTTTCGGGGATTTGAATGAAGACAGCGTTACCAATGGCGCAGAAACATTCCGGTTCAGCGAACTGATAAGGGACAAGGCAGGATACCGGCTAATGGACGACCTTGGCACAAAACCAAGCGTATATTATCTGCCGCCGGTAGCCAGGAATTTCCCGTTTGAGAAAGGACTTGAAAATGATAATGAAAAAAGTTGATCATTTGAATGAAATATGATTGTAGCTTAGCATTGCTAAAGTGATGGGAAATGAAAAAAACAGTTTTAACAGACGAACAGATTATCAGCGACCTCCTGCCTAAAAAATTCGGGAAATGGGGAATGGCATGGACAGGTGTATTGGTGGTTATTTGCCTCCTAGGCATGTTTGCTTATTATCGTCAGTTAAGATATGGATTGATAGTAACATCCATGAGGGATTATGCCTCCTGGGGAATATACATTTCCAATTTCGTTTTTTTTGTGGCTATCAGCCTCGTAGGCTCTCTGATCACTGCGGTGTTGCGGTTAACCGGTGTGCGCTGGAGTACGCCATTAACGCGTATCGCAGAGATAATAGCAGTTTCTGCAATTACTTTTGGCGCCATCATTATTATTGTTGATATGGGCCGTCCTGAACGGTTTTACTATTTATTTTTATATGGCCGTCTCCAGTCGCCGATTATCTGGGATGTAACGGTTATTACTACGTACTTTTTTATCAGTGTGTTGCTGCTCTATATACCGCTATTGCCGGATATGAAAATATTGCTGGCCGGTAAAGAAAAAAAAGGAATTTACAGATTTTACAGTTTCTTAGGTTCTTTCTGGAAAGGGACCCATATGCAATACCGGATCAGCAAAAGGGCCATCAATATTCTCTGTATCACCATTGTTCCGGTAGCGTTTAGTATCCATACGGTTACCTCCTGGTTATTTGCGACAACCTACCGGCCGGGATGGGATAGTTCCAATTTTGGCGCATATTTCATTTCCGGTGCATTTTTAGTAGGCGCGGGCGCCGTGAGCGCTGCCATGTATGTATTCCGCCGGTTTTATAAGCTGGAGAATTACATTACCCCTGAGCACTTTGATAAAATGGGCAAAATAGTAGTGATGTTAGGTCTGTTATACCTTTACTTTAATGTGAATGAATACCTCATCCCCTATTTTAAAATGAAGAAGTCTGAAGAAGCTTTTCTGAATGGTTTATTTGTCGGGGAATTTGCACCGCTTTTCTGGTCGGCCATTTTTGGCGGAATGATCATTCCCATGATCATATTGTTGTTTCCCCGCGGACGGACTCCATATCCTATGTTTATTTGCGGAACAATGATCGTGGTAGGTGCATGGTTTAAAAGATACCTGATCGTAACTCCTACATTACTGCACCCGTTTTTACCCATGCATAATGTTCCGGAAAGTTACAAGCATTATTTCCCAAGCTGGGAGGAGTGGGCAATTGCCTTCGGCTCGCTTGCCGGTGCGCTTTTGGTGATCACAATTTTCGTAAGGATTTTCCCGATAATACCCATCCAGGAAACTTTAACAGAGCACCATCAAAAGGAACTTTGACGGCTCCCCGAGCTACGATTTTTTATTTTTTCAGAATAATACGGTCAACAGGGAGGCGTTTAAAATATAGGCTTTAGTACTTTGAAAGCCGTCGGTGACGGAGTTTCATTATTGCTTTCGGATGCCCTTCCGGAACATCCGGAAGAACGGGGCTTTGATTGAGCTGTGCTTTGATAAGGATGAGTGCATGTGCTCAGGGGATTTCTCCGTTTCTTCGCTCTCACCTTTTACCTCCCGGCCATATCTCTTACCCGGGACATAGTGTTAATAGCCTTGATAAAAGTTCATTATTAGTGGCTATTGCTGCCTTGGTATGAGTTTTGTAGTTTAATTCGATACGAAAGTGAAATATTTTATATGCATAATATGGTTCTTTTTTGAAGCGTTTATCGCCGGGGCTCAGAATGTTGTTGACCAGGACGCCATACGGAAGGTTGTGGAGCACCAGCAGGGGGACATCAGCAGCGTGCAAAAAGTAAGCTGGCAACGCTACACATTCATGGGCGACGGAAAGCGGCGCAATAAACAGGCTATAGCGCAATTTCAACAACATTTAGATTCCATAACGGGGGCTTATGAACCGGAACAAAAAATGCAAATCGTGGAATTAGCCAACAGGCAACGCCTGAACGCGCTCGATAAACAAATGGAGATATTGGTTCCAACCTCTTTCCCCGAAGATTACAGAGCGTATTCGCCCTATCCATATTATTATTCCACCGCGGCTACTATGCCAAAGTTGTTTGTGATTGACAAATACACACAGACCTTCGGGGCCTATGAATATGGCAAATTAGTTCATTGGGGTCTCCTTTCTACAGGGCGGCATAATGAAGCCACTCCGCCGGGCCGCTACAATTTCAACTGGAAAACCTATTTCAAGTTATCGAACGCGGCCCCTGCAGGGGAAGAATGGAGGCTGTTCTGGGTTTATAATTTTTACGCCAAAATAGGAATTCACGTCCATCAGTACCGGTTGCCGATTAATGTTCCGGCGTCTCACGGTTGCGTGAGGACTGCCAGGCCAGACGCGGAATGGAATTACAATTGGGCGAATGGCTGGATAAAGGATAAGCGCGGCAAACTGATCAGGAACGGCACGCCGGTAATGGTCATTCGGGAAAATCCTCCTGGCCACGCTGCACACTGGGAGTTTCAACCTGCCGGAGAAGTCCGTTCTCTCGTTAAGTTGCCTGAAAATTTTGAACAAATACGGCTGGGAAGCGCCGAACAACAGGCAGCGCCCTGGGCAAGCGGGTGGTGACTGTGAGAATTGAGTAGCATTATTTCATCTATTCACTCTTTTGGCTACCTTTGTGTTGATTGATTCGGAAAGCCTCAGTACGAGCGGGGTTTGTGCTTGTGTATTACTCACGCATTAACTTATATGAAAAGCATATTCCTTTTTTTGTTCCTTTTGCCGTTTGCAGCACAGGCCCAGATCATTACTACTATAGCCGGCGGCACTGCAACCGGGTTTGCCGGAGATGGCGGCCCTGCCTCATCCGCATTATTTTCGGCATTAAGAGGCATCGCCATTGACGGAAGGGGAAACGTCTTTGTGGCCGATGCAGGTAACCATCGTGTCCGCAGGATCGACGCCAATGGGATAGTAACCACTGTTGCAGGTAATGGCACTGTCGGCTACGGCGGTGACTGGGGTCCGGCAACAGCTGCACAGTTGAACTACCCCGCCAGCCTTGCTGCAGACAGCATAGGAAATTTGTTCATCTGGGACTCTATGAGCTACATAATAAGAAGGGTAGATACTGCGGGAGTGATCAACACGGTTGCCGGGAATGGACTTTTTGGCGATACCGGAGATGGGGGCTATGCGTTCTGGGCAGCTATAGTACCGAATGGAATGGCAGTGGATAATGCAGGTAACGTGTTTATGTGCATCGGGTCCAATCACCGTCTTCGCATGATGGATGCCGGTTTATACATTTATCACTATGCAGGTATCAACCTTGTGTCAGGCAACTCAGGAGATGGCGGCCCGGCCAATGTGGCGAAAATGTATCATCCTATGCGCGTCGCCACCTGCCATGACGGAACGGTGCTGATAGGCGACACTTACAATAATACGGTCAGGATGGTAGATACATCAGGGAACATTCAAACCATAGCAGGGATAGTGCCCACATATACGGGAGGTTATGACGGGGATTTCGTATGGGCTACCTCAACGAGGCTGAATATGCCGTATGGCATTGCCAAAGACCTTGCAGGCAATGTATATATAGCCGACAATGGCAATAACCGTATCCGTAAAGTAGATGGCTATGGGATAATCAGTACCATATGCGGCAATGGCACGCCATCTTTCTCGGGAGATGGCAATGCTGCAACTGACGCTACCATTAATGCCCCGACGGATGTCGCTGTTGATGCCGCCAACAACATTTATTTTTTTGACGCAGGCAACAGCCGTGTCAGGAAAATAAGTGGAATCACCGGCAACCTGAATATTTGTACCGGTACAACGGCCACTCTAATTGATGAAGCCGTTGGCGGTATTTGGAGCAGCAGTAATACGGTCGTAGCAATTATAGGCTCAGCTACAGGAATAGTAACTGCAGCAGCAACGGGCACTACAACAATAACGTATTCAAATGCAGGTGTAATAGCTATCGGGCAAATGACCGTCAATCCATCGCCGGGAGCCATAACCGGGGCGCACACCCTATGCGCCGGGCAAACTGATACGCTGGCCGATACGGCGGCGGGCGGCATATGGACGAGCGGAACCATCCCGGTCGCTTCCATAGACGCCGCATCAGGGATTGTTACCGGCGTCTCGGCAGGTATTGCTTTCCTGACCTACACATTGCCTGCCGGATGCAATGCATGGGTATCTGTAACCGTCAAAACATTGCCAGCGGCAGGTACGATACACGGCACTGACATAGTATGTCCGGGAGATTCCGTATTACTGTCCGACGCGGTGGGTGGTGGCGTGTGGAGCAGTGACGATGACCTGATAGCAACGATATCCGGCCCGGGGAATATAATTGGTGTATCGCCGGGTATTACTACCATCTCCTATACAGTAACAAATAGTTGCGGCAGTTCATCTTCCGGGATGCCGGTTACTGTGCTTGATGCCGGGTGCTTTGTTGGTGTACCGGTTACCGCCAATAAAAATGAGCCTCCTATCATTTTCCCTGATCCGGCTGCAAATGAAATTACGGTTATCTCAAAAAATAAGATCGGGCAACTGGTAATAAAAAACCTCCTGGGCCAAACCGTGTATTGCCATAACCACGACAGCAATAAGGCAGCAGCCTATGTAGCCGCATTGCCCGCAGGGGTTTACATTATATTAATCAACGGCGGTATTGCTGGTAAATTTGTAAAGGAATAAAAATCTTTAGGTGCGTTTAAGGATATCATTTATGCATGATAGGCTCGGCGGGGCAAGCTTCATCATAACTATCCAACTTAGTGGATTTTATTTTGTCAACGTTCCTAACAAATTATTAATAAAGTTTAGTAAATTGTACTTTTGCATGGAAATCAAAGATTTATTGTATTTATTCATAAAAGCGCAATAAATTGGGTGGTGATACTCCGGGATTTGCGAGAGGAAAGCCCGCGAAATTAGTTTATTTGTAAACGATTAATTTTGATGAGAACAGCACTTTACCATTATCGTAATTCAACATTACTGAAGCATCAGATCAGCGACATTTTTGAAGAGGAAAAGGCACAATTAGTACTTTGTTTCGGAGCGAAAAAACTATTGGAGAATCCTGACTTGTTCATTAATCTGAAAGGGAAATTCCCGGTAGCTGATATTGTTACCTGCTCAACAGCCGGTGAAATTTTCAATACCGAGGTTTTTGATGATTCCGCTTCCATAGCGGTAATAGAATTTGCTAAGACCCAAATAAAAGCGGAAGCTGTAAATATCGCGGCATATGACAGCAGCTATGCAGCCGGAACAAGTTTAATTGAAAAATTCAGCAAGGAAGGACTTACCTATTTATTGGTGTTGTCTGATGGCAGTAAAGTAAACGGCAGCGAACTGGTAAGGGGATTAAACGACGCATCTCATCAAACGCTGCTGGTCACGGGCGGGCTTGCAGGCGATGGCAGCAACTTCATTTCCACATTGGTGGGCCTGAACGCACAACCAAAGGAAGGAGTCATTGCTGGGGTAGGTTTTTATGGTGATCATTTACAAGTCCAGCATGGGTCGCAGGGCGGCTGGGAGATGTTCGGCCTTGAAAAAACAGTGACCCGGTCAACAAGCAATGTGCTGTATGAAATAGACCATAAAAACGCACTGGAACTGTACAAAAAATACCTGGGGCATGAAGCGGATTCACTGCCTGGTTCCGCTTTATTATTTCCGCTATCCGTGACGCTGCCCGATACCGGGGAGCAGGTAGTACGTACCATTTTATCTATCAATGAAGCGGAAGGCAGTATGACGTTTGCCGGAGATATACCCGAAGGTTCACAGGTACGGTTTATGAAAGCCAATTTTGATAAAATAACCAATGCCGCTTCCGGGGCTGCGATACAATCACTTCCTGAAAATAGTTTGCCGCCAAAATTAGCCATACTGATAAGTTGCATCGGCAGAAAACTTATATTGCATTCGAGAATTGATGAGGAAGTGGAAGCGGTTGACGAAATATTTAATCATAAGACTTTATTAACCGGCTTTTATTCATACGGAGAAATATCACCAAATGTACAAGGAGGAAATTGCCAGTTGCATAACCAGACCATGACCATAACTACATTTAATGAAACTGAATAAATTACTGGATAAGCAATTAAAAAAATTCCTTCCGGAAGAATACAGGAATAAAGAAGAGTTGCAGTTATTTTTAAATGCAGTGAGTGATTCATACAATGCGTATGAAAGGGATATAGAATTGTCTGAACATGCGTTCAGGATGAGTGAGGATGAATACAGGGAAATCAATAGCCGGTTAAATAAACAAATAGCACTAAAAAAAGCATCCATAAATAAGCTGAAGGAAGCTGTTACAGAAACCGGGGAGAATTCACTAACGGAAAGTAATGATGAGGACGAACTGTTACATATAGCCGCATACCTGAAAAGACAAATCGGGGCGCTGCGGCTGACAGAAAAAAAACTTCATGATCAGAAGGCGTTTTATGAGCACATACTCAATCATATACCTGCCGATATAGCGATTATTGATAAACATCACAGGTACCTGTTTGTCAATCCTCATGCTTTCAGAAACCCTGAAATAAGAGCATGGATCATTGGGAAAACCGAAGAGGAATATGGAATTTACAGAGGAAAACCGATGGGTTTTACAGTGGAAAGGCGTAAGCATTTTGATGAGGCCGTTCTTACAAAAGCACAAGTAGAGTGGGAGGAGAAGATTGTAACTCCGAAAGGTAATACGGAATATCATCTCCGTGTGCTATATCCTGTTTTTGACGAGCATGATGAGCTGGATATTATGGTCATTTATGGTGTAAATATTACAGAAAGGAAATAGATTGATGAAAAGGTAAGATTAAGTGAGGCGCGTTACAAAAGTATATTCAATAACAGCCAGGCATTGATTTGTACCCATGATATGAGCGGTACAGTTCTTGAAGTAAATAATGCTGCTATAACCACTCTAGGGTTCGGTGCGGATGAAATGATAGGTGCCAAAATATATAAATTGCTCCCACCCGACAAACAGCCTGAATTTGAAAGCGGTTATTTAAAGGAGATCAAAAATTATGGGAAGGCGTCGGGTATTATGATTGCGCTTAATAAAGCAGGTAAGAAAATATATCTGTTATACCAGAATTATCTTGTGTTTGATGAAACAGATGAGCCATATGTAATTGGTTTTTCGCAAGATATAACAGCAAGAATTGAGGCAGAACGTGCGTTAAAAATCAGTGAAGAGAAATACCGGAGCATCATAGCTAATATGAACCTTGGGTTGCTGGAGGTGGACAAGGACGAGCAAATAGTTTATGCAAATAACAGCTTTTGCGAAATGAGCGGTTATGAGCCCGAAGAACTGAAAGGCAAAAAGGCGACGTCTGTCTTTTTCATAGATGAAAATTACAAAGAAGGGGAAGATGTAATAAACAGAAGGCGGGAAGGCAGGAGCGATGCATATGAGATGATGGTAAAAAATAAAAACGGTGAATCGAAATGGTGGCTGATAAGCGGGGCCCCTTCTTATGATAACAACGGCAAATTAATAGGATCAATCGGGATACACCTTGATATTACTGTTCAAAAAAATCTTGAGTATGACCTGAGAAGGGCTAAATCTGAAGCAGAGCGTTCTGCTCATGCAAAGGAACTTTTCCTTGCCAATATGAGCCATGAGATCCGCACGCCGATGAATGCAATATTGGGTATCGGGCGATTACTTAGTATGACAAACCTGGAGACCCAGCAAAAGTTTTATCTTACTACCATTCAAAGTGCAGCCAATAACCTTTTGGTATTAATCAATGACCTGCTGGACTTTTCAAAAATTGAAGCCGGCAAAATTTCTCTTGAGTTCATAGGCTTTGAGCTGAATTCAATTATCCAGAATGCAATACAGGTACTTAAATACAAAGCAGAAGAAAAGGGTTTGGCCATAAGCTATTCTTATTCACCAGGTATAGTTCCCGTTCTCATCGGAGACCCTTATCGTATAAACCAGGTGCTGATAAACTTATTGAGCAATTCAATAAAATTTACAGAAAAAGGAGAGGTGAGAATTGAATGTATGCTTCTGGCAGAAGACAGCAGTTCGCAGGAGATCCGGTTTAAGGTAATTGATACAGGTATCGGAATCAGTAAAGATTTCGTTGGACATTTATTCGATAAGTTTACGCAGGAGGATGAAAGTGTAACCCGGAAATTCGGAGGCACCGGATTGGGAATGAGTATCTGCAAACAACTGATAGACCTGATGGGCGGCGATATAAAAGTGAAAAGCAGGAAAAATGAAGGTACCGTCATAACGTTTGTTTTAAAATTCTCCAAAGGTTCGATTGAGCAACTGCCGGTCAACAAGCAGATCAACATTGATACACAAATTCTGAAGGGCAAGCGCATTTTATTAGTAGAAGATAATGAGACCAACCGTTTACTTGCCAATACGATATTATCCCAGTTCGGGGCAGAGGTAGTGGAAGCTGAAAACGGCAGTGAGGCCATCAAAAAGTTTCAAAAGAGTACGTTTAATCTTATCTTGATGGATGTAATGATGCCTGTGAAAGATGGCCTTGAAACTACCCGTTATATCCGCAGCCATATTGACAGCAGCATTCCGATAATTGCTTTAACCGCCAATGCAATGAAAAAGGAAGAAGAGCGGTGCATAAAGGCAGGAATGAACGACTTTATTTCAAAACCATTTGATGAAAACAGAATGGTGCAACTTGTGGCGCAATGGCTGGGCAAGGAAGTTAAAATTTCTTCCTATTCAACTGCAGATTTGATTGACAAACCGATTGACAGCGCCCAACTATTCAGCCTGAATAAGATAAAATCAATAGGGCGGGGAGATACTGCTTTTGTAAATAGAATGGTGAAGTTGTTCATAGAAACGATTCCCGAGGCGGTTGATCAAATGGAAGATGCTTATTATAAGGGTGATTTGAAAACCAGCGCTGCCCTTGCCCACAGGATAAGACCTTCCATTGATAATATGTGCATCACAGTACTGATAAACGACATCAGGGCAATTGAAAATATAAAAACCACATCCAAAGAAGAAGTACCGGCAAAACTAAAGCTTATTAAATCTGTATTGGATGAAGTTATTCAACAGCTAAAAATTATTTTGCCGGAATACGATAAGGTGTGATTTCAGCGAAAGACTGGAATTTGGATTAGGTTGGATGCGGTGATTTTTTTCATTCAGTAAAACATTAGCGAATACATTTTTAGTTCATTTCTTTTTTCAGCTTTGTCCGGCATTATCTAGTTTTTTCTTTGTTTCTCCAATGGGAGGACGAAGCGAGACACTGAGACCAGTGAGCGATATATTATAACCATTCTGACGGGTATTCATTTCTATTGATCTGCATTTTGTGGAGCGTCTTTATTTTTACACGTCATCTATTTCCACTACTTTATCTTTCGCAGGGTATTTCATTTCAGCTTGGTATATGGACGGATTAAATTATTAACTTCACATTTCAGGAAACAAATAACTAACTGGTATCATCTTATGAAAGTATTGCATACTGCCGATTGGCATTTAGGGAAACGTTTCGACCAGATGGAACTTTCTAAAGAACACCAGTATTTCTTAGATTGGCTAATTGAAACTATTAACAATCGCCATATTGACCTGTTGTTAATAGCTGGGGATATTTTTGATAGCGGTAATCCCTCAAATACAGCGTTGAAACAATATTATGATTTCCTTTGGAAGGTTAAAACTACGTGTTGCAAATCGGTAGTGATTATCGGAGGCAACCATGATTCGGTTTCTACACTTAACGCTCCTAAAGATTTGCTGAAACATTTGCAGGTTTACGTGGTGGGAGGAGCGCCGGATGATTTCAAGGAAGAAATAATACCCATAAAAAACCAGGTAGGAGCTACCGAAATAATAGTATGCGCCATACCATTTCTGCGTGATAAAGACATACGGCTTTCAGTTTCGGGGGAAACATCCGCTGAACGTGAGACTAGGATTAAGGAAGGGATAGCCAGCCATTACCGGCAACTGGTTTCCCACATCCTCAATTTTAAACAGCAAAATATACCCGTTATCGCTACCGGGCATTTGTATGCGGCAGGGGCAATAACCACCGACAGTGAAAAAGACATACATGTGGGGAACCTGGGGCAGATAGGGAGTGAAGAATTTCCGGACGAATATGATTATATCGCTTTAGGCCATTTGCATCGCCCACAATTGGTAAATAAAAAAGAACATATCCGGTATTCCGGCTCACCCGTTGCTTTAAGCTTTTCTGAAACAGACCATGCAAAAATAGTATTGCTTTTGGATTTCAATGACGGCATTTTATCGGCAGTTGAAGAAATAGAAGTGCCTTGCACACGAAAATTATACAGGATAAAAGGGGATGAAGCTGCGGTTAAAAAAGCAATAGCTGCATTGCCTGATGATAGCTACGAATTGCCAGCATGGGTGGATATAGAAGTAGAGACAGACAATTACTTACCAGTGATTGAAGAACAACTCAACCAATTGTTAATTGATAAACACAATATAGAGTACTTGTTTATCAGGCAAAAGCGAATCAATAAGATTAAAAATCTGAACGAACAGATGGTGGAAGCATTATCGCTTAATCAGCTGAATCCAAAAACTGTTTTTCAGAAACGGTGCGAATCCATGTTCCCTAGTGGGGATTTTACAGAATTGATGTTAACTTTTGATGAAGCAATAGAAAAAATGGGTCAGCAGGATACTGCCGGAGAAACGGCACTTTAATCATTTACACTAACCACAAAAAAATCAATGAAAATACTTAGTATAAAATTTCTGAACCTTAATTCATTAAAAGGCGCACATGAAATAAGGTTTGATGAAAGCCCTATAGCGGATAGCTGCCTGTTTGCTATAACCGGGCCTACAGGAGCAGGCAAAACCACTATTCTTGACGCTATATGTGTGGCGCTATACGGGCAGGTACACCGGCATGGAAAAAATGCAGAAGAGATGATGACGCGCCATACGGGCGAGGCGTATTCGGAAGCGGAATTTGAGGTAAAGGGAGCAATATACCGGGCTAAATGGAGCATTGCCCGGAGCAGGGGTAAACATGATGGTAATCTGCAAACAGCCAAAAGGGAACTTGCGGAAAAAACAAGTATCGGGGAATGGAAAATAATAAGTGGGCAAAGGCTGGCGGAAGTGCAAAACAAAATAACAGAATTGTGCGGGCTTGATTACGAACAGTTCCTGCGGTCGGTAATATTGTCGCAGGGCGATTTTACAAGGTTTTTGAAAGCGAGCGAGAATGAGCGTGGCGAGCTGTTGGAAAAAATAACGGACACCGGGGTTTATTCCAAAATATCCGCCTTTGTTTTCCAAGAAGCAAAAAGCAAAAACGTGGAGCTTAGTAATCTTAGAGAGAAACTTGAAAATGTGGATTTGCTTACCGAAGAACAACTGGACGGTTTTATAAAAGAAATTGCGACTTTGCAGGAAACCGAGGCTGCGCATAAAAAAAGCCGAGAATCATTTACCATGCAGCTCGCATGGTTAAAGAATCTTGAAAAATCAAGAAACAGGATTGCGCAATTATCTGCTATTTTAAATGATTTGCAAAACAAATACAATCAAAGTTTGCCAGAGTTTGAAAAGCTGCAAATACATAAAAAAGCAAATTTTTGTAAACCGGCGCTGAACCTGGTAAATAATGCGAATGAACGGGTTAAAAACATATCTGGACAACTGGAAATTTTAGAGCAGGAAATTCCTTTTGTAACAGAACAATTGAAAGAGGCTGAAACGCAAAAAGCGGAGACCGGTGAACAATTTACTATAGCCCAACAAACGTATGAAAATGCAGTACCCGTAATTGAAGAAGTAATAAAACAGGATGAAGGAATTAAGAATGAACAACAACAATACGAGAGACTAAAAAATGAAAATAAAGCAGCGCAAAAAGAACTAGAAGAAACTACTACTAAAGCAGCGCAAAAAGGCAGAGAAGTAAAACTGTTGAAAGAAGAAATAGCCTTGTTAAGCGACTGGATAAAGGAGAACGCATCCGGGGCGGGATTGCCGGAAGATATTATAAGGCTGCAATCAGCTTTAGTGGCATTGGAACAGATTGGACTAAAAACTAAAACTGTAAAGGGAGATATAAAAAAAGACGAAGACATAAAGAGCAAAACAATAAACGATCTTACATCATTAAAGGATAAAATAGAAGCAATTAATAAAGAGCTTGGATTACTTACCAACAAGCAAGAGCTGTTTTTTAAAGAAAAAGAAGATATTCTTGTCGGACATACCATAGAGATGATTGAAGAAAGCATGGCAACATTGCCGTTGCTTATAAGAAGCTGTGAAGAACAGGTAAAACTTGCACATCTATTTACAGAACTTAATAACGAAATAAATAAACTTGCTTTAAGAAAGGATGAAGGTTACGAAGAAATTGAAAAAGAAACGGTTTTGCTGCGATTGCTGAAAAAGGATTCAGACAATGAAAAAAATATTTTGCTGCACCTGGAGCAGATTGTATATCTGGAAAGAATGGTGAAAAAATATGAAGATGACCGGGCAAAGATACAAGATGGAGCAGAATGTCCGCTTTGCGGAAGTACCAACCACCCATACATAGAAGAAAATCGAAACAACAACTATAGCGAAGAAGAACAAAAGCTGGACAAACAGAAAAATAAGATACAGGAGTTGGTAACGGATATACAGCAAAAAGAGTTAAAAATAAATACGCGTGAACATGAGATTAAATCAATAGAAGGAACCCTGGTGCAAAGCACAACTGCCTTACAAAAAACGGTCAGCAGCTTTCAGCAATACAATAATCAACTACCGCATCAATTCAACATAGAAGATATTGACGCTATTAATGCATTTATAGCCGGTAAAAAAAAGGAAAATGAAACATTGAAGGAAACCTCAAAAAAATGGAAGGCGTTAGAAAAACAAATCAGTGATACAAGAGATAAAAAAGAAGAGCATGAAAAGTCAGTGATAAAACTGGATGGACAGATTCAGGTAGCGGAAGGAAACATAAATAGCTTGCAGTATGCGATACAAAACAGCACCAAGATATTAAACGAATTGACCGAGCAAAAAGTCGTCCTCGTTGATAATGCCATAAGCACTATTGCGCAATATGGTATAAGGTTCGATTTTGAAAACAGGAAAAACATGGAAAGCGAATTGCAGAGCAAGCGCAAACGCTACCAAGACAATTCGCAAAAACTACAGCAATGCCAGGTAAACCTCGGGCCTGCGGAAACAGACTGGGAAAATACTATTCATAGTATGAATGAAAAAACCAGACAGTTAGAAGAAGGTAAAAAAGTCTTGCTCGAAAAAGAAGCAGCGCTCAACGTATTAATAATGGAGCGAAACACCCTGTTTGGAGATAAAAATCCAAAATCAGAACGTGAACGGTTGAGCAATGAAATGGAAATAACCAGAACAGAAGCGGATAAAGCCGCAACACATTTTAGCAATATATCGCATGAGCTTGCGCTCAAAAAGGACAGACACAGCCAGTTTTTGAAAGACAGAACAAATGAAGAACAAAATGCAGCGCAATATGTCTTAGAATTAGCGGAAAAAATAAAGGAACAGGGTTTTGAGCATATTGATTCAGTGATAGCAGCATTTATAGATGAACATGAAGCCCAACAGATAGCAGCCCAGGAAAATGAACTGAAACAAAACATACATACAGGCAGCGAAGCATTGCAAAGCGCCTCGCGCGAACTGGAAAGTGAACAAATGAAAAACTTAACTGTAGAGATGGAAGAAAATATTGAAGCGCAAATATCGGAAGCAGAAAACCTAATATCAGGAATAAATCAGCAGGTAGGCAGCATAAGTGCAAGAATTCAGGCTGACAAGGCGCAAAAAGTCCGGTTTGCAGATATAATGGCTCAGGTGGAGCTAAAGAAAACAGAAACTGAGCGATGGGACAATTTGTCAAGGCTGATAGGTTCTGCAGATGGGACTAAATTCAGGAAATTTGCACAGGGGCTTACATTAGAACGGCTAACGGAACTCGCCAACCGCCACCTTGAGAAACTTAACGACCGCTACACTATTTTTAAACCGGCAGAAAAAGACATGGAATTGCAAATAATGGATGCTTACCAAGCCGATGTGGCGCGCCCGGTAAATACGCTTTCGGGTGGGGAGAGTTTTTTGGTGAGCCTGGCATTAGCATTGGGACTTTCTGATATGGCAGGACGCAAAGCGCAGATAAATTCCCTTTTTATAGACGAAGGCTTTGGCACCCTTGATGCGGATAACCTTGATATGGTTATTAATGCACTTGAAAACTTACAAGCCAATGGAAAAACAATAGGCATAATATCACACGTGCAGGCGTTAAAGGAGCGGATAAGCACTCAAATACAGGTAACCAAACTTTCGGGTGGACATAGCAGAATAAAGGTAGTTTCGGGAGGTGTAGGGGTAATATAGGTGGCGTACATTTACACCTCAATCTCTACCACATCATCCTTCCCCGGCCGGATCAATTCATATCGTTTTGCAAAATTGCACCAGTGGCAGGTTTCTTTGCCGCAGCCTTTGTCAAATTCATGATTCATTATACGGCCGTAGGTGTCCTTTATTTGCCCGCGCACTATTTCTTCGTCATTTGCGAATACGGGTACCACTATTTGTTTGTATTCACCGGTTTTACTTTTTTGTATATAGTCGAACATGCCGAGGGTCACCTTCCAGCTTTTTTCTTCGTAATTCTCGAGCAGCAGTTTATAAAATACCATTTGACGCCAGTAGTCGCCGCCTAATGGCTCTTTCTCATTTGGCGGGGCAGTATTTGCATTGGCTGATTTGTCGGGGTCGCCGGTTTTATAGTCCACTACTTTGCAGCTATTCCCGTTTAGTTCTATCTTATCAATTTTCCCGGTCACAGGTACGCCATCCAGAATGTAGCGGGGAACTTTAAACTCTATCTCTACATTTTTTTGAAAGCTGTTCAGATAGTGATTGTAATATTCTGTAAGCAAGGTATGGCCCTGCTCCATCCTGCGCTCAAACTGAACCGGTGTAAAACAGGAAGCTTCGGAATACAATGCGGAATTAAATGCCCCCAATACATGGTCTTTACCGGGAAATTCCCCATTCTTTTCTTTCATATCCAGGAACATACGTTCCAGCGCATAATGCACCGCACTGCCGAAAGCGAGCGCATCATTTTTCTGAAAGGGCACTTTAAGGATTGTTTCATAATAGAACGCCAGCGGGCACCGCAGGAATTTAGACAATGCCGTATAGCTCATAATGAACTGCTGCAATACCCGTTCAATCCATTCGGCATTGGCCATTTTTATGCGCACCTCCGGCACCGGCTGCAGCGCCCATTCAATGTGTTTAATAATTTCTTCTGTGGGTAAAGTCAGAGATACCCTTTCTTCCGGCGTTGATATTTCTTCTATGAATACCGATGTTTCTAATGGCTTGCCTGCATTATCAGCGGCAGCATACGAAACCTGCAAATGTTTTTTCGCGCGGGTCAGGGCCACATAAAACAAGCGGCGCGCAACTTCCACTTTATATGTTTTCTCCGGGTCTTCATCAGTAGCGGTAATAGTATCCGGCATACGGTATTCATTGCCGCCGCCACGCTTTCCCTCCCAGAAATTTTTGGTGCAGCCAATTACAAACACATACTCAAATTCATTGCCTTTGGCGCTGTGAGCAGTATAGAAATGAACGCCGTTTTCATTTTGTGTCACTTTTTGAAGTGGTACCGGTATCTTTTCATCATTCATCCGGCCTATCATTTGCAAAAACTCCGCTAGTTTTATTTTTGGATTGCGCGCAAAGGAATCTTTTACAAATTCAAAAAAGGTATGCAACGCCTGGATATTCCATACATGATCGGTAGTTCTTATTAAGTGGGCTACTATGCCACTCTCATGTACTATCTTTTCTACTAGGAGAGGCAAAGGCAGGCTTAGCTGGTGTTTTTCCCATTCATCCAGATTTTTGCCCAGCCGGTGCATAGCCTTTGCCGATCTCAATTCCAGCGACTCAATAAGCAGCGGATTGGAAAGCAGTAACCGCCAGCGAACCGGGCCTCTTTCTTTTTTGTTGGTTTGCATGTAAAGCGATAGCAACGCAATGTCGGTGGGCTCTATTCCAAAGTAGGACGCATGCATGATCTCGAATAAAGTCTCTTCACCGTCAAAGGTTTTTTTGCGTTCTTCATCGAGGTAGCGGAGCACATTGAGTATTTGCTCCACGAGTGGCAATTCGAGAATGTTTACCGGCTTCTTTACATTGTAGGGTATGCCCTTGCGCTCCATGAGGGCAATGATATTGTCAGCCTGTTTGTGCTGGGCATACAATATCGCCACCTCCCGCAGGGATATGCCTGATTCCTGCAGCCGTTCTATTTGCATAACTATATCCGCTTCCTCATGAAGGACATTACTGTATGCTGTAACAACAGGAGTAACTGAATTGCTGCCATCCTTAAAACGTTCTGCCGAAGAGATTATATTTTTATCAAGGTCAAGCTCCTTCAATTGGTTGATGAGCCGTTTCTCGTTGTTTTGGATGGTTGCCATGGCCCGGTCTAAAATGGGCTGTGAGGAACGGTAGTTGTGCGGCAGTACTATGATCTTTATATGCTCCTTGTATCGCTCATAAAAATCAACGATGTTGCGGATGCGCGCCCCCTGGAATTCGTAAATACCCTGGTCGTCATCGCCCACAACAAAAATGTTAGGGTCTTCCCAGAAGGAAGAAAGGAAGTTGAGGATTTCATTCTGGGAGCCATTGGTATCCTGAAATTCATCTACCAAAATAAACTGGTAACGCTCCTGGTAACTTTGCAATAAGGAGGGGTGTTTGCCGAAAGCATCGAGCACCCAAAGAATCATGTCATTGAAGTCATACCGCCCTGCTTCATTCATTCTTGACTGGTAATTATCATATAGCAAGGCAGCGGCGCGGGTATCTTCCATTTTCCTTATTTCTTCATCGAGCTGGTTTTGTTTGAGGTCGCCTTTTTTATATCCTTTGCCGTTTCTCTGGTAAATGTATTCAGGCCTTTCCGGCAGGCTGTCAATATATTCGTCAATAGATGTAGATACAAATTCAGGGGTAAGGTGTTCGCGTTTCATGAGATCGAACAGGCGGGATAGCTTGCCGGCATCGAAGTAAATATTGCCGCTGAGCTTGCGGAGTAAATGGCCTTGTGGCAATTCCTCCAGCATTTTATATAATAGTTCGGTTCGTTCCAGGTCGCTTATGGGTTGTAAAGCCCACTGTCCGAAGTAACCGCTGAAATTCTGAATAACGTTGTTGCAAAAAGCATGAAAGGTGAAGATATTCACCTTATGCGCGGCAGGGCCAATGATCTGTACCAGCCTGCGCCGCATGGAGTTGGTGGCTTCATCGGTATAAGTAAGGCATAGTATTTCCTGCGGCTGTACCTGCGCCTCGCTGCGAAGCAGGTAAGCAATACGCATAGACAGTACCTCTGTTTTACCCGTGCCCGGCCCGGCTATCACCATCACAGGGCCATAGATAGTATCAACGGCTTCGCGCTGGCGGTCGTTGAGGTTGTTGTAACGGTCGAGGAAGATATCTTCTTTGGTGGACATTAATTTTTAATTGGATGAATAAAGGTAGTTAGTAAATGGAAAAAGGAAAATGATATTAAAGGAATGCAATAAGGGCAACACAAACTTTCATATATTCATTTATTTCATTCCGACTTAACATTAAGTTAATATGGCGGTAATGTGGAGGTAACATTGAGTTGCGTCCTTTGCATTCAAATTAAAACACGTACACACAATGAGAAAATCAATTACAAAAATCAGTCTTATCTGCTCATTATTATTGATGGCAGCGGCAGCACACGCACAAACAGACACAGCAGCGGAATTTAAGCCAAGTGGCAAAATCTGGGGATACGCTTTCGGGGATTACGCATGGAAAGGCGCTACCGATGAATTAAAACGCGGCGGTTCTAACCAATACACTAATATTCCGCTTAACGCAAATCTCTTTCAATGGCGCCGGGTTTATTTAGGCTATGATTACAATATCAGTGCAAAATTTTCCACTGAACTTTTATTAGCTGCGGAAGATGACTGGGCTGGTAACGTTTTAGGCCAACCTGCCGCTTCAGTTACAGTTAGTACGGTAACAGGAACTAGTACTGCCGTGGGATTGGGCAATAATGGCGATGTGCTGATGAACAACAAATTTGCACCTTATATTAAACTGGCAAACGTCCGCTGGAAGAACATCTTTAAAAATTCAGATCTTGTTTTCGGCCAACAGAATACTCCTGCATACGCAAAAACAGGCAGGAACAACCAGACTGCAGAGGAATTGTGGGGTTACCGCTCCATAGAAAGGACCATTACGGATATACGCCGTACCAGTTCTTATGACTTTGGTGCGTCATTGCAAGGCTGGTTTGATAACAAAGGCAATTTTGGTTACGATGTATTGATTGCAAATGGCCAGGGAGCAAAACCTGAAAATGATCCATACAAATGGGTATATGGGGATATATATGCCAAGTTCCTGAACAAAAAATTGATTGTTCAACTTTACCAGGATTATGCAAAACTCAACTGGGGCGTATGGGCAAATGGCGCTAAAACAGGAATTGAAAGCCCGAACGGGCCAAGGTATCAGGACCGTAATATGACGAAATTATTTGTTTGTTATACTGATCCAAAATTCACCATCGGTTTTGAAGGATATATGAATACATTAATGGGTGATGTGGTAGTAACAGGAGTTGATAAAAACACTTATTACCGTACGACGAAAGCTATGGGAGAGGAAATATTTGTTAAAGGCCGCATTACAAAGAGTGAACTTGGTTTTTTCGCCATGTTTGATAATTTAGATCCAAGCACTAATCTCAAGAATATCGTAAATGAAGCTAATACTGCAAAGTATTCTGTAGGCACTTCCCAATACGACCCGACTACAAAAGAAATGTTCGTAACATTCGGATTAGATTATACTCCTGTTAAGAATGTGCACATTATGCCAAATATCTGGATGAATACGTATAATTCATCCCTTGACGCAACTCAATCTAACACAGCTACTAAACCGGTAGCATATACTGCTATGAATGGAAACGTGACTACAGTTAAGGGTACAGATGCAGTTTACCGTATCACTTTATACTATAGGTTTTAATAACAACCAGGCTAAATAATTTTTAAAATAAATTTTATATGAAAGCATTAAAAAGTTTAGCATTAGCCGGCCTTGCAATTGCAATTACAGGCGGTATGATGCTCACAAGCTGCGGTGGCGGCGGTACAGCCTCCAAATCAGACAGCACAGCAAATAAGGCAGGCGGTGAAGATAATACGATACTGGGTGCGGGAGCAACATTCCCTAACCCACTGTATTCTAAAATGTTTTCAGAATACAACAAGACAACAGGCCTGAAAGTTAACTACCAGTCCATAGGATCAGGCGGCGGTATCCAGCAGCTTACCAGCAAGACGGTTGACTTTGGCGCTTCTGACGCTCCGCTGAACGGCAAACAGGATTCTGCATTATCTGCTCCGGCAGTGCATATCCCTATAACCGCAGGCGCAGTTGTGATCAGTTATAATATACCTGATCTTAAGGATACGCTGAAATTAACTCCCGATGTTTTGGCTAAGATATTCCTTGGGGAAATCAAAAAATGGAATGATCCGAAGATTGCGGCTGTTAATAAAGGAGTTAAGCTTCCATCAACAGACATACTTGTGGCACACCGTTCTGATGGCAGTGGTACATCAAATATCTTTACTACATACCTGAGCAAAGTAAGCAAGGATTGGGAAACTAAAGTAGGTAAGGGTTCTTCCGTTAACTGGCCTGTAGGTCTTGGAGGAAAAGGTAATGAAGGTGTTGCCGGTTCCGTGAAACAAACTCCTGGTGCAATAGGATATGTAGAGCTTGCTTATGCTATCCAGAACAATATGGCTTTTGCCAAAATGCAGAATAAAGCGGGCAATTTTATTACACCATCTATTGCTAGTATTACTGCCGCAGCAAATATAACCATTCCTGCGGATGCAAAAGTATCTCTTACAAATACGGAAGCTGCAGATGGCTATCCGATATCCGGCTTAACCTGGATACTTGTTTACAAAGAGCAGAAATATGGAGACCGTTCGGCAGGCCGTGCAGCAAATATGCTGAAGATGATACAGTGGATGATACATGACGGACAGCAATATTGCGCTCCGCTGAATTATGCGCCGCTTTCTGCAAATGCAGTAGCAATAGGTGACGCCCAGTTGAAGACGATTACCTATGATGGCAAGCCGGTATTGCAATAAGCTGGTACAATTTTTATGGAAAGTTTAGTTAAAAATGATCTGATTACCCGTCCCGATATTAGTTCAGGACGGGTAATTAAATCTGTAAATACACCGGATACATTGAGTACCACCAAGCGGTTAAAGCGGTCACATCGTCATATTCGAGCTGAAAATGTTTTCAGGCGCATCCTAATTATCGTAGGGTGGGCCACTGTAGTTTTGGTAGCAGGAATCATGGTAACGCTGATATTCCAGTCAACGCTATCCATTAAGGCATCAGGATTTGGTTATCTCTGGGGAAAAACATGGGATCCTGTCAGGGATATTTTTGGTGTTTATCCTTTTCTGTTGGGTACACTGCTTACCTCTTTTCTGGCATTATTAATATCCATTCCATTTTCTTTTGCCGTAGCCATTTTTCTTGGTGAATATTATCCTACAGGATGGGTATCTAACCTGTTGAAAAATACCGTGGAACTGATAGCCGCCGTTCCATCTGTAATATATGGTTTCTGGGGGCTTGCAGTACTGGTGCCTATAGTAAGAAGCTTTGAATCAAAAATCGGTGTAGAACCAGTTGGATTAGGCATTTTTACTTCATCGCTTATCCTCGCAATAATGATTGTTCCTTATGCGGCTTCTCTTGGCAGATCAATGATCCAAATGGTGCCATCCACTTTAAAAGAAGCGGCTTATTCACTTGGCGCTACCAGGTGGGAGGTGATAAGAAGTGTGGTGCTTCCTTATACAAAATCCGGCATGTTCGCGGGCATTATGTTATCCCTTGGCCGCGCGCTGGGAGAAACAATGGCGGTAACCATGGTAATTGGTAATACAAGCCTTATTCCGAAAAACATATTTGCTCCAGGAAATACAATGGCGAGTGTTATAGCAAACGAATTTACGGAAGCAGATCACCCGGTATATCTTTCAGCGCTGATTGAATTGGGTTTGGTGCTGTTCGTAGTGACGGTTCTCATTAATATGGTTGGGAAAAGATTGATAAAAGGGTTTTCAAAAGAATAATTTATGAACGTCCAGGTAAAATACAGGATCGGCAAAAGTATCGGCTTCCAGGCGTTGGTAATTTTATTATCAGCAGCCTGTGTCGTTCCGCTGATCTTTATCCTGATATACATTATACAGGCGGGTATCACAAAAATCAACTGGCATTTTCTTACGAATCTTCCAAAACCTGTAGGGGAAACAGGCGGTGGCATTGCGAACGCTTTATTGGGCAGTACCATAATTATCCTGGTTGCTTCTGTTATTGCTATTCCTTTTGGAATTCTTTGCGGTATTTACCTGAGTGAAAATAAGAACAGCAAACTGGCATACTGGAGCAGGTTATGCATAGATATACTACAGGGGATCCCGTCCATAGTAATTGGTATTGTCGCCTATTTCTGGCTGGTGAAGCCACTGGGCGGGTTCTCGGCCTTATCAGGAAGTGTGGCGCTGGCAATAATGATGCTGCCGATCGTAGTCCGCTCTACAGAAGAAACATTATTGTTGCTGCCAGATTCGCTCCGGGAGGCGGCCTTTGCTTTAGGAATGCCTTTTCACCGGGTTATATTAAAAGTATTAATTCCCTGCGGTATCAGCGGCATACTTTCCGGCGTTATGCTTTCCATAGCGAGGATCACCGGAGAAACGGCCCCGCTTTTGTTTACTGCATTTGGCAATCCTTATTTATCCACCAACGTCTTAAAACCCATGCAAAGCCTGCCATTGCTTATCTTTAATTACGCTACCAGCCCTTATAACGAATGGCACGATCTGGCATGGGGCGCATCATGTATATTACTCATCTGGGTATTATCATTAAACATTTTTACAAAGCTGATAACGAGAAAATGGAAAGTACAATTGTAAAAGCAGTTAATTACAATGCATATTTTGGCGATAACCACGTTGTAAAGAATGTGAATATTGAAATTCCCCGGAATAATGTAGTAGCTGTTATGGGCCCTTCAGGCTGCGGTAAAACCACTTTTCTGCGGGGTATAAACCGTATGCATGAGTTAATACCCGGAGCAACATCCACTGGCCAGATATTCCTGAATAATGAAGATGTTTATGAAATGCATCCCATTTTTGTGCGCCTGAAAATAGGCATGGTATTCCAGCGCCCTAATCCTTTCCCCAATCTCAGCATTTATGACAATGTGATTGCGGGCTATAAGCTCAATGGTATTAAACTGCCAAAGGCGGAGAAAGATAAGATAGTAGAGCAATCTCTTACACGGGTGGCTTTATGGAATGAAGTAAAAGATTCACTCACTAAAAAAGGCTCCTTTCTCTCCGGCGGCCAGCAGCAGCGTTTGTGCATTGCACGTGCAGTAGCTATGGAACCTGAAGTATTGCTGTTTGACGAACCTACATCAGCACTTGACCCTATCTCCACTTCTACTGTTGAGGAATTGTTTCATGAACTAAAGAAAAATTATACCTTGATCATTGTTACACATAATATGCAGCAGGCTGCCCGCGTTAGTGATAAAACGGCTTTCTTCTATATGGGTGAATTGGTGGAATATGATGAGACGAAGCAAATGTTTACTAATCCAAGTGATATCCGTACTCAAAATTATATTACCGGAAGATTCAGTTAAAAACCCACAAACCCCCGGCCCCTCCCGATGAAAAATCGGGACAAGTTCCGGGGAGATGTTATTTGTAGGTGTTATGTAAAATAGAAATTTGAAAATTTTTTAAAATAGTATTGTAATGACACAGTTGGAAAATGAAATACTGGCAATAAAGATTGAGGTGGTAAGTATGTGGACCTTGGTGGAATCGCAATTACAAAAAGCAAGGGCCGCTATGATGCACTTCGACAGGGACCTTGCCAGGGAAGTCGTATTGAAAGAGAAGCGTGTGAACGCCTTTGAATTAAAGCTCGACAGGGATTGTGAAAATATCTTTGCGCTTTATTGCCCCGTGGCTGTGGACCTTCGTTTTTTGCTGGCCGTACTTAAAATAAATACCAATCTCGAACGCATAGGAGATATAGCGGAAGGAATTGCCAAATACGTAATTGAATCTATCGGTGATTTTGACCAGTCCATATTTAAGAAGACGCAGCTGATCACGATGTTCGATGACTCTATCAGCATATTGGCAGATACGCGAATAGCCTTTGAAAAGGAGGATACCATTCTTGCACGCAGTATTTTTAAACGTGACGAAGCGCTTGATAAGATCAACGGCGACGCAATTGACCGGGTAAGCGAATGTATAAAAGACGATATGAGCGTAATGAAAGACGCATTATATGTACTTTCTATTATCCGCAAGCTGGAGCGGGTAGGGGACCAGGCCAAGAACATGGCCGAAGAGATCATATTCTACGTAGAAGCCAAGGTACTCAAGCACCAGAAGGATACGGCTAAAAGTTAATCCTCTTACCCTTTGAAGTGTCGGCAGGCATTGAGTGTGTTCATGTCTGATGCTTTATGAGTGACTCCGGCAAAGCCGGAGTTTTTTAATCCCAATACCTCCAATAATCCAATCCCTCAAAAGTTTTGTATGCTTCACCTACCTTTGCATGATTGTTATAAATAATTTCCAGATTATCAGCATGGAGTTCAGAAATAATAAGAAGGAGTTCCGGTTTGAAGCGGTATTGGAGGATGGTGCATACGCTACACTTACGTATCGCTGGCTTAAAGGCAATATGGTAATAATGCAAACTTTAGTACCGGCTGCTTACCGGGGTAAGGGTGCAGGCTCCGCATTGGCAGCTCATGTATTAGGCTATGCCCGTGAGCAACACCTGAAAGTGATAATTTACTGCCCGTTTACAGAAATGTATGTGAAGGAACACCCTGAATACAATGATTTAATATTGGAAAAGCCAAAAAGATAAATCCCGTAGTATTTTACCCTTAACGTTTGAAATATTTTTTATCATCGGTTATCATTTCGCTGTGCCTGCGGCCTTTTTTATCTGATAGCCTGATAGATATGCCAATGTTGATGCCCACATTACTGAATGGCAGTGTGTAAGAAGGTGCAGTAGTGCCATTTGAATCAATGGTTGCTGTCTTACTGTACTTTACAACCGGCGGAAGGCCAACCTGGGACACCTGGTAAGAGATACCATTTTCCGTGAAATGATTAAAATCAGATTCTTTTACATTCAATGACATTGACAGTAAACTCACCTCGCCCCAAACACTGAAACGGTCATTTAGTTTATACTGCAGTCCTGCGGCGGCGCTGAATCCTAATGAAAAACTGCTTTTTACCTGGAATGTAAAATCATCTGCTGTTAATGCGCCGGTGCCGGGTGCATTGGTGATAATGAGATCCTGGTCTATTTTTGAAATTAAAGGTAATGCAAGGCCAAAACGGGTATATAAGTTCCAGGGATCACCACCTGTTTGCAGAACCAATGAAGGCATTAAGATTACGGGAGTATTTGCCCTTTGTGTCATACTTACATTGCTGAGTATAGGGCCTACGGTATAATTTATGGTTGTGTTGTTATCCTTAAAAGTGTATTTATTGGTTGATATGCCAATACTGCCGTCCAGCTGAATACCGACATGATCATTAAACATATACCCCAAACCAAGAATACCCTGGAAACCGGATGAGAAGGATGCGTTTTTGATGTTGTAGCTCATTGTATTGGCAGTACTGCTGCGCGATCCGTTTAAAGGCATTATCATACCGTTATACAGAGAAGTAACGCCATCCATTGTTTGCCCGGCCTGCGGGACTGCATAACCGGCGCCCGCCCTGAAATAGAATTGTGCATTCGAGGTATTTACTATCATTGAAAGGACAAATGCCAGCAGCGATACTTTTTTCATGTTTTTCATTTAGCTGCAAAGTTAGGGTTTTATCTTACTACGATTCATACTACACGAAACAATAAGGACCATTTTCAATCGAATATATAGTGTACTTTTATATCATTATTAGTACCTCTCATGAAAAAATTCCTGTCATTGCTCTTAATTGTTTTTGCCTGCGTGCATCCTGCATACAGCCAGCAATTGCATGTGGACTCTACAAGGTTTATTACTGGTTATAAGCCGGGTACTCAAATTAATTATGCTATTCCTACGATAGATAAGGGAATTTTATTTGTAGGGTATGATATTAATAACCCAGGAGGTATTATTCCTAACTTTCCTTTAGATACAGTTTTATATAACGTACTTATCGGAAATATAGATAGTAACCAGAAAATTAGCTGGATAAAAGTATATGGTGGAAGCCAAAACGACCAAGCTATGAGTGCATGCCAAACACCAGATGGCGGTTATGCAGTGCTAGCAACATCTTCATCAGCCGATGGTGATGTATCCGGGTTTAAAGGAGCTAATGATTTATGGTTATTAAGAATAGATAATTCAGGGAACCTGCTATGGGAAAAAACATATGGGGGCCCCGCGGGAGACCAGGCAACATCAATTGCTAATACTCCAGACCATGGGTTTATATTACTTGGAACTAGCAATGGCAGCGGTGGTGACGTTCCCTTCCATTATGGCGATGGCTGGACCAATGATTGGATATTGATAAAAACGGATAGTAGCGGTAATAAAGAATGGTGCAAGGATATTGGCGGTACGAGTGATGAGCAGTATTATGGCTCTATACTTGCTGTTGATAATAGCTATTATTTAATAGGTAGTTCGGCCTCAATAGATCATGACTGTATTGGAGACGCATGGCATAGCTGGACAGCATTAAATTACGATTATCATTTGCTTAATCTGGATGCGGCGGGAAATGTCTTGTGGGACAGCACTTACGGTGGCAGTGCTGATGATATTGCAGTGAATGCATTATACGATACAAAGGATAGCACAATAGTTATAACTGGAAGTTCAATGTCATTAGATTATATGGTGACAAATAATCATGGAAATAAAGATATTTGGGGGGTGAAAGTAAATAAAAATGGTACGATGAAATGGGAAAAGTCATTAGGTAGTCAAAATGAAGAAGTAGGCACTGGAATATGTGAGACTTCTAATGATGGTTATATATTTTATGGCAATACTCATAATGGAACTATAGGATTAGAAAATTTATGGTTGTTCATTTTAGACAATGAAGGAAATGAAATTACTAATAAAACTTTTGGTGGTATACCTAAAGTTGTTGAAATTTCCTATTCTATTGTTCCATATTTAGGTGGATATGCTACTACAGGTTTGAGTGGTGCTGATGCATTTACGGAAGGCACAACATATGGGAATTTTGATCATGGTGGTTCATTTATTACTTACATTGATTATTGGCCATTAGGTGTGAATAATGTTCCAAGCTCTAAAGGCATAACCATTACTATTTATCCAAATCCCACGTCCCTCTATGTAAAGATAAATTTACCATCTCAAATTAATGAACAAGGCATACTTACCATCACAAACTCCATTGGCCAGAAATTTTATGAAAAACAAATAAGCCAAAAGGAACAGTCTATAGATATCAATACCGATAGTTGGGCGAAGGGGTTTTATATAGTGCGGTGGCAGGGAGCAGATGGGCAGTTACTCACGGCTAAGCTGGTAAATAACTAACCGCATTTGAAATAGCAAAATAGGTTGCTTATTTTGGTGAGTGAAGCGGTCAGGGGGTTTCATAGCATACCTGTGCATAAGCTACATTTCCCGGCATAGGAGGATGTAACTTTCTTACTGCTACTTTAATTTTTTCAGCAGCAGGTATTTTTTCCATTAGCGAGGTATGGATGTTGAACACGAATGTTTCCAGCAGTTGCCCCGGCTTCTGAAAAACCGAAGCGACAATTTTTTGAATGAGCGTATAATCTGCAAAAGGCCATGGCTGTTTATCATTCAGCCATATGTCCACATCTATCTCAAACGTATTGCCAAGTATATGCTCCTCCTTATAAAGCCCGTGTGGCGCTATTATTTTTATTCCATGCAGGGATACTGTCAGCATTGGCTAAATGGTTAATTGGTTAAAAAGTCAACAGGTTAATCAGTTGCGGCAAAAGTACTTTTTGTTTGGCTGACTGCCAATTGCCAATTGTAAAACTGCGAACTGTCAACTGCCAACTTTATTTGAACCTTGCTGAAATAGCATAGGGGTCAACTGTTGCATCATACCGCTTATTGTCGGCTGGCTCCAGTGTGTTCAGATCATATACCGAATACCATCCTGCACGGCCATTGCAGGCGGTAGCATGATGAGGCGCAGGGCCTGCCGGATTAGCATTCCTGCTGGGTATGAATACCAGGCCATCCTGCTCATCCACAGCTATATCATGCGGCTGATAGAAATCGCCGTAAATTTTCTTTACTACCTGCAGGTTGCCAATGTCAATTACATAAACGGAGCCATGGCATCCCGGCCGTGGGTTTGCGACGTCTTCCATGCAAGCTACAAACAGGTAGTTCTTTGATGTTGATATGTCCATTTCCTGCGGAAATGTACCAACAGGTATTACTGTTATCAAGGTATCCATGTATGTATCCATAACCCTTACCTCATTGGTGTTCTGGCATGTGACAAAGTACCTCGAATAGTCTGGCGACATTTCTATCTGGTGCGGGTCGGGGGTAGTGGCGTTATTGGTAGTTACGGGGCTGCTGTTATTAAGGCTCACATATTTATACCAGAAAACCGGTTTAAAAGTAAACTTATTAACCACATTTCCTAATTGCAGTGTTGCATAAAAAGTATCAAAAGCCGCATTGCCTGCGAGTCCATGGGGATATACAAATTTGTCCGTGCCGCCGCTGAAAATGTCCACCGACAAGTTCGGGTTTATCTGCATCGTACCGGTATTGATAGTAACCACATATCCGTTAGGCATATACCCGCTTACCATAAGGGCTGTATCCATTGGAGACAGGCTGATAACACTCCATGCGCCACCCGTGCCGCCAGCTACAACGCTTCCCAGATTTACAGTACTTACAACCGTATCTTTCCGGGTATCTATTTTCTGTACATAGCTGCCATTGTAAAAATTCACATAAGCATATATTCCGTCAGCAGATACCTCTACATCATGCGGCGCCTTGTCTGATGCATCTCCAATCGGTATATACCGCATTATCAGCCTGCTTTTAGCGTCTATTACTGCAACCAGGTCGCACCCCTGGTTGGTCAGGTATATTTTTTGCCTCGTAGCTGTATTTGTCGCAAAGGGGATATTCCCGTTCTTATCCGGGGCGCCACCCGCTATCCAGTTAAATAAAGCCAGGTATTCATCGCGGGTAATGGGAGCATCTAAATGCCCGGGATCTTTTGCAACTGTGCCTAAAGCGGAATCAGGATTACAATAATAAAGAAACGGGCTGTACAATGGGCTGAAAGCTACCACTTCAGCACCGCTCGCGCTGCCTAGCAACAAATGGTCCCAGGTATCTAATAACAGGTTGGCAGCATTCTGATAACTGGCGGCATTATGACAGCCGGAGGTAGCGCACTTGTTAAGGATGATTTTTGCAATAGCAGGCGGATAATTGCCATCCGTATTGGTTACTGGCGTTACAGGAGTCCGGGGCTTGTGAACACATGCGGTTATGCTTAAAACCAGGGTTAGTACAGCCGGTAGAATTATTAAAAGGAACCGCCTCATTTATTGTTTCTTTGCGATAAAGTTATGCTATTTTGTAAATCAGGCTACTGACGGCCGACAGGCATGTTGGTAAACAAAAATTGAGCCCGATAACTGTAACCCGGGAAGTTGCAATTGCCAGGATATTATTTTCTCACTTTTTCACACACCAAACTATTATCTTGCGATAGTTTTTATGAAACATTTTTCGCCGTTTGTTTTATTGTTCCTGTTCATTTATTCCGGCGCCTGGTGCCAGGAAAAGAAAAATACAGGTACAAGTGAAAAAACGCAGCAAAAAGTTACGCTTCACAAAATAATTATTGATGGCAACCCTATTACCCGCAGCGCAGTCATCAAAAGGGAGTTAAGCATACATGAAGGGGATATATTAGCGGCAGATTCCATCTCTGTACTTACGGAACAAAATAAATTAAGGCTTTTCAATTTGCAGCTTTTTAATGAAGTAATTCAGCATACAGAACCCCGTCCTGGCGGGGAGAATGAAATAGACTGGCACATCACTGTTAAGGAGCGCTGGCCAATTATACCCAGTGTCATTTTACAGTTTGCAGACAGGAATTTCAATACCTGGTGGGTGGATGAAAACCACGACCTGCGCAGAGTAGCGGCAGGTTTAACACTTACAGATAAAAATTTCCGCGGCGATCTCGAAACCCTTGCCGTTACTGCGGAAGCAGGATATACGCAGGAACTGGGCATTGGGTATATGAGGCCATACGCCAACAAGGGGCAAACGAAAGGAATTGGCTTTTGGCTGAGCGCAACTCAAAGCAGGCAAACCTGGTATGCTACCGATTCTGATAAATTAATTTATACAGGCAGTTATTCCGGACCGGTAATCTCCAGGCAACTGGAAGGTGGCATTATTTATCTGTTCCGCCCCGGCTATGCCTCCAAACATATTTTCCAGATCAACTATAAACACTATAGCGTCAGTGATACTATATTAAAACTTAACCCGGACTATTACGCCAATAAAAATGACAGGGCACGTTTTATAGAGTTTTTTTACCGGTATCAATACAACGGAGTGGACAACTGGAACTATTCACTGGAGGGGTTTAAAATAGTTACTTATGCAGTGGTCCGCAATGGATTTGAAGGAATAAATTTTCAAAGCTTTGCCAATGTGGAAGCGGGGATTTTCCGCAACCCTTTGCCTAAGTGGTTTATTTCTGCAATTTTTCGTGGCAGGCTAATGTACCCGCAGGAGCAGCCATACTTTTTCAGAGGTGGCCTGGGTACACAGACGGATTATGTAAGGGGATATGAATATTATGTAACAGATGGCAGCAATTACGGATTGCTGCGCATTGATCTCAAACGGGAAATTTTCAATAACACTTATTCCATCCCTGTCAAATATTTTACAGCTATACCGCTACGCATATATCCGAAAATATTTGCGGATGCTGGTTATATAAACAGCCCATCACCAGGCAACAGCTTTTTGTCCAACCGGCTACTTTACAGTTTTGGTGCAGGCCTCGATATTGTTACACTTTACGATATTAAGATACGTTTGGAGTTTGCATATAACCATTTAAAGCAAAATGGATTATATTTACATTTTAACAGTGAGTAAAACTCAGGCAGAGAAGTGTAAGCGTATAGGTACAGGAGATTTTCTGACCCTGTTTACGGGCCGGTTTTGAATTTTGAATTTTGACTTGATATCATGACAGTAGCATTATACAACAGAACATTTGACGAACTGGATGTACCTATCCTGCTCCGCATTTTGAATTTGCTTGAATACCATAATCTGCAACTGGTTTTCTATAAAGAATTTTATGAAAGGCTGCAACCCTATATCCCTTCTGTTCCTGCACCCCGTTTTTTTACAGGTAAGAGAGATCTTCCTCCTCATACAGACATGCTTTTCAGCCTTGGCGGAGATGGTACCATGCTGGATGCTGTGTGCTTCGTTGGGAATACCAGCATTCCGCTCATTGGTGTGAACCTGGGGAGGCTTGGATTTTTAGCCGCTATACCTGAAGAAGAAGTGGAAGACGCCATATTATCGCTCGTTCGCGGGTCTTATACATTAGAGAAAAGGACCTTGCTGCATCTTGATTCAAGCATTCCCCTGTTCAATGGGTCCCCCTTTGCCCTGAATGAGTTTACCATTCACCGCCAGGATACTTCATCGATGATTAAGATACATACCTATCTGAACGGTGAGTTTTTGAATACTTACTGGGCCGATGGCCTTATTGTGGCTACACCTACCGGTTCCACCGGCTATTCACTCAGTTGCGGCGGGCCGGTGGTCTTCCCGCAAACTTCCAGTTTTGTAATAACGCCGGTTGCTCCGCATAACCTCAATACCAGGCCAATAGTAGTGCCGGACAATAATGTTATTTCCTTTGAAATAGAAGGGCGCACGGAACAGTTTCTCTGTACGCTCGATGCCCGTACAGAGGTCATTAGAAGCAATGTACAACTTGCGGTAAAAAAAGAGAGTTTTTTAGTTTCCCTGGTCAGGCCTGATGAACATAATTTTCTCAAAACTATCCGGCAAAAATTGTATTGGGGGATTGACCGGAGGAATTAAACAATAAATAAAATGCAAATTCCATAAAAATAATTTGTCTTGATTTGTTTTTTTAACAAAAAAATCATAATTTTCGTGTCCAATGGAATATTATTTTTTTACTAATTAAGAGTTAATATTTTTGCTTGTTTTTAAGATAAATACAGTTGCTGATTAAGTAATATTTGAGTCGTTTTTGGGTTGCTAACATTTTCTTTCTTTTTTAATAATCAAATTTGTATGAAAAAAATCTATCTTTTATCCTTAATCTCTTTTCTCTGCTGTTTGAGTATTGCATCTTTTGCAGCGTCATCTGTCTCAACAATTTATTCTACCGGTGCAGCCCTCTCCTATATTACCGGTAATTCTACTGCCGCTGTACGGACAGATGGGAATATTATGTCAACCACAGGTGCGCAATATGGTTATGCCGTATTTGATCTTACCGGTATTCCTGCAGGTGCAATAATCGAGG
The DNA here is from genome assembly GCA_903887005.1 of uncultured Bacteroidota bacterium. GTDB lineage: Bacteria > Bacteroidota > Bacteroidia > Chitinophagales > Chitinophagaceae > Nemorincola. The sequence goes on from CAISOH010000007.1 coordinate 52,846, forward strand.
GTTGTACTGTAGGCTACAATGTTGCTGTTTTTGGTGGTGCGGGCGTACCCTCCGCTTGTAACCTGTATGGTTATGCCGGCGACCTTTCCACGGTTACCGTCCCTGCTACCCTTTATGCAGATATGACAAGCGGATCATTATTATTTTCCGGGTCTTTTGGACCTGGCGCAGGTAACCAGACATTAGTGCCAGCCCCAATTATTGCTTTTCTTCAGGCAAATATTGGCAGCAAAGTTTCTGTTTGCTGGACTGGCGGAGGAACACGGACCTACACAATAACAGGCGAAACCGGTACTGCTACAATAGGCGGTGTACATGCCCCTTATCTGCAAATTAATTATTGCGCAAAGCCAACCGGGGTTACAGCAACTGCCAACCCAAATCCGGTTTGTACGGGTACCAACCTTACACTTGGCGGTACTGCTACAATACCAGGCCTCGCCTCTTATTTGTGGACAGGGCCTGGTGGATATACCGGCGCCGGATTGCCAACTACTACAGTTGCAACTCTGGCTTCGGCAGGTATTTATACACTTACAGCTGTTAATATGTGTACTACCACTACTTATAGCGTGACAGCCGCTACAACCACTGTTTCTGTTAATCCGTCTCCGGCGGCTATTACCGGATCAAATGCTGTATGCTTTCCAGGCACTACTCCATTGTCAGACGCTACACCGGGTGGTACCTGGAGCCCGGCTGCAAGCACAATAGCAACTGTTGGCTCTACTACCGGAATTGTGTCCGCAGTTGCGGTAGGAGCCACAACAATTTCATACATTTTACCTCCCGTAGCGCCTGCTGTTACCGGCTGTTTTGCTGTTATACCGATGGCAGTAAATGCTCCGCCAGCCAGTATTACCGGCCCCGGCACAAAACTTTGCCAGGGCCAGACCATGTCACTAACTGAAACTGTGGGAGGCGGTGTATGGTCCAGCTCTTCCACATTACTGGCTACTGTGGTGCCACCGGGCACTGTTTCTGCGGTAGCAGGCGGCCCTGTAACAATAAATTATACCATTGCAGGTTGCGCCCCGAAATCATACCCGATGACTATAAATGATACACCTTCAGCTATTATTGCTCCCGCAGGTATGTGTACAGGAAATTCCATTACTTTAAGCGATGCTGCCGGCGGCGGTACATGGGGGGAATCCGGCGGTTTAGCTGGATTTTTTCCACCTTTTACCAGCGGTGTATTAATTGCCGGAATGACAACCGGTACTGATATAATATCTTATACTTTCCCGGGGACATTATGCTATACCACTGTTTCAATGACAATCAGCGCTGCTCCGGCAACGCCCACTGGTCCAACCCCATTACAGGTTTGCGCAGGCCAGACCATTGCATTGTCTGATGCTACACCTGCCGGCAGCTGGACTACCGCCAATACTTTGCAGGCGTCAGTTGATGCGTTTGGAGTTGTTACCGGCATCTCTGGCGGCAATCCCAAAATTTCATATAGTACAGGAGTAGGTTGTTATGCCTCGATTACAGTTAAGATACTTGCTGCGCCATCAGCAATAATTGGCCCGGCATCGTTATGCCAGAATGATTCTGTGTTTTTAAGTGACGCTACTTCAGGTGGGGTATGGTCAAGTGCAAATACGACAATGGCAAAGCTTGGCTCAACTTCCGGTTTTGTAAAAGCCTTAACCTCAGGCCCATACAATGTTACCTATACCAATCCTGCTTCAGGCTGTTACAGTACGCTGAACATAACATTCAATCCTTCCCCTTCTGCGGTTATTTCCGGAGGGCCAACTACCTTCTGTACGGGGGGATCTGTTACTTTGACTGTGCCGCCGGCAGGCGTCGGAGGCTCTTACCAATGGTACGACGGAGGAGTTCCGATAGGGCCCCCGATGGGAACGACGCCAACCTATTCTACCAATACCACTCAAACAGTAACTATAAGAGTTATTAATGGCATTGCCTGTACTACTTATTCTGCACCGGTACTTGTTATTTCAGGAATATCACCCACGCTCAATGCTTCCGGCCCTGTTCATTTCTGCTTAGGCAGCAATGTAGTCTTTACCGCCAATACAGGCGCCACCGTTGGCAGTATTACTTACCAGTGGCAGAAAAACGGAGGTAACATACCTTCCGCTACTGCAGTTAATTATGTGGCAACTACGGCCGGCATTTACAACTGTGTAGTGAGTGTTTCGGGAAGCTCCGGCACCTGTACGGTACCTACCTCCGCCGATACGGTCACAACAAGTACTCCTCCAACTCCGGCCATCGCTTATTCAGGGCACACGCTCTCTACCGGCAAAACCTATACAAGCTATCAATGGTTTTTAAATACACTTGGAATTACCGGGGCAGTATCTGCTACGTATGTTCCGGTCCAGACCGGCAGTTACCGGGTATTGGTTTATGATAATACCGGTTGCGGTGGTTATTCAACCGCTATACAGATAAATAGTATCAGCGCAGGCCTTGAACAAGTTAATAAACCCGAAGTGAAAATATATCCAAATCCTGCAAGTTCAGTTATTCATATAGAATCAACTGTTAGTGTCCGGGCTGTTATTACCGGAATTGAAGGAAAAACTTTGTTAGAGGAAGCAAATGCTAAAGACATTAACATAAGCAACCTCGCCAGCGGATTATATATCATCATGCTTTTTGATGGAAACGGAGAAAGGCTCATGGTTCAAAAACTGATAAAAGAATAAGACCAAACGAAATCTAAGATAAAACGTTTTAAAGCATACCCGAAAAGGTATGCTTTTTTTGTCTGGCATGGTTATGAGCAATAGGGTGCAAGTCAATGTCATTAACTTATAATCAACAGCTATCAATTTTATTAAAATAGCTAAATTAGGATTCTGTCATAGTGAGCCGCGCCGAACTATGACACGCTGAATTAGGAATGGCGCTAAATAGCATTTTTGATAGCGGTTCATTATTAAGCCCTTCAGGGCAATGTCATTGACATAAGCAAAATAATCCCGATAGGGATGGCATTATTATAGTAAAATCAATAATTTAGAGTTGCAAAACCCCGGAGTGGGCGACATTATTTCACGTTAAATCAATGACATGCCCTGAAGGGGCAAAATATGAATAGCGATGGGCAACGCCCATCGGAACAAAACAAACAATGGCAACCCGCAAAACCTGATTGGGATAACTGATAAAACAGTTATAAAAGAATATGGCCGGGGATAAATGCTTCTATTTCGCTTTAGTGGAGCCTGTCCTGAGGAATCGAAGGAATAGCACCATTCACCGGCAGGATTTCTATTGTCCATAGCGCCACTCGTTGCAAAGACCTGATTTTTTCATCAGGACGAAGTGAAGAAATCCCCTGAGCATTTGCAGCCTGCAAAATCAAAGATCTGATACCCTTTGCAGCAGCAATCGCACAATAACATGTCATAACCCCATCGGGGTTACAATCTTTGTAGCCCGCCGAACACCCCACCGCACACATCCCATCGGGATGCAACAATTCGTGTTGGATATACATTTTGTAATTTTTTACTTTCCAAAACGTATTGCCAATAAATTGAAAGTACAACATTGATAGTATCCCGCTACTTTCTTATTAGTAGCGGATAGTTATCTACATAGCCATTACTATTTATTCTGAGAAAATATACTCCTGGCTTCAACTGATTTGACAAAACAATTTCTTTATTTAAATAACCGCCCGCTGCAATTTTGTTTTCACTATAGACACTCGTTCCCATCAAATTGGTTATTGTTATCATTACATGGTTTGAACCATTAAACCTGCCCTTAATTGTGAAGCTGCCATTGTTAGGATTAGGGTACATGTCAATATTATTCGTATTGCCTGTTAATTGCGGAATGCCGGTTGTGAACGCACCTGTAGCAGAATCAGGGATAGCACAGGTATTGCTGGTGAATACCGTGACTGAAACAACATCTCCATTTGAAACAGCGCTTGTGACAAAGGGATTAGTAGTAGCACCCGGAACTAATACGCCATTTACATACCATTGAAAAGATGGTGTAGTGCCTCCATTTACATAAGTGGCTGTATAGGTTATTGTTTCACCGGGATAATCTACACTACCAGGGCTGGCTGTAACTGCAACCGACGAAGGCGGCGGAAAAACAGGATTAACGGTCATGGTTATACTGTTGCTTAACGCAGTGCCTGAGGCCGCACAGGGAGCAGGATTAGGCGCTATTTCGCAACTGATAATGTCTCCGCTGGCAAGGGAAGCTGTAGCATAAAAATTATTGGTAGCGCCTGGTATGGCCGTACTGTTGAGCTTCCACTGATACGTGGGCAGATAGCCGTATGTGGCCGTTGCAGTAAAGGTAACATAGTCGCCTGCGCATATGGTATTTCCAGCCGGTGAGGTGATTGAAATTGTATCGGCAGTAAAAATACTGTCACTGGCACAGACAAAACTGATGCGGCCATTTACATTGTCGGCTATAAGTACATTGCCGTTTTTGTCAACTAATACGCCCCTGGGCCCATTAAGCTGAGCAGTAACTGCCGGCCCGCCATCTCCGCTGAACCCCGCAAAGCTGTTTCCTGCAATGGTGCTGATAATGCCAAAGGTATCTACTTTGCGCACTACATTGGTATCTATATCAGAAAAATACAGGTTGCCGGTGCGGTCAACAGCAATGCCATGCACCCCGCCTATCTGCGCAGCAATTGCCGGGCCGCCATCTCCTGAATAGCCGAAAACACCTGTGCCAATTACCGTGGAAATAATACCTGCCGTATTTATCTTTCGTATGCGGTAATTAAAATAATCGGCTACATAAATATTTCCCGCTTTATCTATCCCAAGCTCTCCGGGAAGATTGAGCTTTGCGGCAGTGGCAGGGCCGCCATCGCCGGTGAACCCGCTGGTGCCAGTGCCTGCAATTGTATGAATAATCCCTGCTGTATCAATTTGTCTTACGACGTGATTGCTGGCATCAGCAAAATAAACGTTACCTGCCTTATCAACCACTATACCACTTGGATAATTTAAACGGGCATTTGTAGCAGCTCCGCCATCGCCGACATAACCCGTCCATCCATTTCCTGCTATGGTGTGCAAAATACCATCCAAAGTAACCTTGTGGATTTTGTTATCATTATGATCGGAAAAATAAATATTGCCAGCCTTATCAACAGTCATGAACGGGTGGTTGTCCAAATTATACAGCTTTGCAGGGTAGCCATCGCTTGTATAATCATAACCGAGATAACTATTACGCCCCGCTACCCGACTGATAATACCTGATGTTGTTATTTTTCGAATACATTTATTGAAAGTGTCACTTATATAAATGTTACCGCTGCTATCGGATGCTATTGACTCAGGGTACATAGTGGCGTGGCTTAGCGAATCATTGTCGCCGGTATAAGAAGGAAAGTTATTGCCTGCAACTGTTGTCACAGTGCCGGAGGGATCAATTTTTCGAATCACATAATTATCAGCATCGGTAACATACAAGCTGTTTAATTTATCTCTTGCTATTCCCCACATTTCGCTAAATAGTGCAGAAGTTGCAACTCCGCCATCACCAGAATATCCAGGTGTTCCAACCAAGTCACCCGCATAATGAATAATAGAGCCTGACGTGTCTCTTTTGTACATTATATTACTAGATGTAAAAAAAAATTTCCAGCGGAATCCATTGCCATTGCATCAGCAGTAACTGAATCGTTCATCAAAGTAATAATTCCACTTGTGTCAATTTTTCTAAGTTTTTTATTACCCTGATCAAAGAAAATAATATTCCCAATTTTGTCCACAGAAATAACATTTGGATGATCTAACTTTGCTGAAGAAGATGGTCCTCCATCTCCACTATATCCTGCTATCGCTCCGCCTGCAATGGTTGTAATAACTCCTGCCGAAATTTTACGTATTCTATTATTACCAAAATCTGCAATAAAAATGTTTCCGTGTTTATCAAGCGCTACACATCGCGGCCAAAACCCAGCATTTGTTGCAGGCCCACCATCTCCTGAATAGGTTGTAGTACCATTACCACCTATTGTATTAATGATTCCCGCAGTGCTTATCATTCGTATCCTGGAGTTTCCTTCATCAGAAAAATAAATATTGCCCAGCAGATCTAATGCGAGGCTGGTTGGATATTTTATACTTGCAAGTTCGACACGACCTCCGTCGCCGCTGAAACCACATCCTAACTGTCCAACAATTGTTGACATTAAATCAATGCTAAAGTCGACCTTTTTTATTTTACAATTATCATCACCAATGTAAATATTTCCTAAAGGATCTGTAGCCAGTGAAATAGGATGAATATAGCCTGCCAGGACAGGGGCAGTATCTCCTGTAAAACTGCTATGCCCTGCTATTGTTGTTATGTTTTGGGCAGGTGAGAAATGCGCCTGGAAGATTAGTAAAAACAGGAGTGGGTAGAGACGCCTTTTATTGGTTGGGCATTTGCAAACAGTACCAATATGAAATTGCCTGTTTATTAAAAATTTTTCCATGACAGCAGTTTTGTACCTAAAATTACGAATAGTGCCAATATAAAATAACACTTTTCTTAAGAAAGTTTCCCTATACAATATATTCTGTCACAATCCCATCTCTTTTTTCCTGTGTTTACTTTAATGTTCTGAAAAAAACGGTTTGGCGTACTCTGTTTAGTAGCTAACTCCTCAAATCTTAGCCATAACTGGCAAGACTTAAGCTGCTAAGGCATAATTTAATTGGGGAATGATTACGATATTTTTCAGTTTCAAAGCTGTTATTATTGCTTCGTTTCCCAAAGATGTGATGTAATATTTGTAGGTTTTGCCTATTCGTTTTATCAGCCCGATTAC
>CAISOH010000008.1 GCA_903887005.1 uncultured Bacteroidota bacterium
CTCAACGCAATATCGCAGGACAGGATAGATAAAGTGCAAGAAAAGCTCAACAACAGGCCTAGAAAAAAGAACAATTTTACCTCACCAATTAAATTGCTAAATTTACATAACGTTGCATTTGCTGCTTGAATTCAGCATTTTCACCAACATTCATTTTATATAAAATGTCAACTCAATATAATAACAACGAGACGGTAACCGGGATACTAAGCGATCTTATCAGCATTCATAATGACAGGATATCAGGTTACGGACAGGCAATTGTGAAGGTTACAGATATAGAACCGGATCTGAAATATACTTTTGAAGACATAGTAGTTAAAGGAGGAAAATACAAAATGCAACTTTCTGAGAAAATGAAAGGGCTTGATAACAATGGCAAAAAAGGAATTATTGTACCTGGTAAAATTTACAGCGCATGGAAGGATTTGAAAATGACTTTCAATGGTAATACACGGAAAGCCATAATTTCATACTGCCAATATAATGAGGATATAGCTCAATATGCTTATGAAGCAGCTTTAAACCTTCATGTTGATATGAATTCAGACATACGCCTTCTTATGGAAGATCAACAAAGTGATTTGCATCAAACTTATATCCAGCTAAAAAAATATCGTGAAGAGCAGCATTTTTCTTTAAATCCAAGATTAATATATTTTCAGTAAAGAAGATTCCTTTTACCGGTTATTTCAGAGAAAGGAGATGCTTTTGAGGTTGCATGATGTGGTAGCTGTTATAACCGTTATTTAAATACTACCATTTTATTAAGAACTATCCCCATGCAAGTAAAAAACGCCACTGTTCACGAGTTTCTGTCCCGTCTTCGTTTATACTTTCAGGAAAATGATGTTGTACGCAAGTATGCAAATGAGCCACCGCCGCTCCGAGCTGAATTGTTCAATACAATTCATATGGAACAGCATGGCCGTTCGCTTGCAAAGATCCACCGGGTAAGTACAAAACGCGCGCCCGATTTCTTACTTAAACGCCTGGCCGATAATGAAAAGATATTACATGAGGTACGTAATCTTTTGGCCGATTCGATCAAAGAAAAACACCTGATTACCCCTGGTGCAGAATGGATACTGGATAATTTTTATCTGATTGAAGAACAGATACGTACAGGTAAAAGACATTTCCCAAAAGGCTATAGCGAAGGACTGCCAAGGCTTATTAACAGGCATTCCCAAAATCTTCCCCGTGTATATGATATTGTTCTGGAGATTATTTCCCACAGCGATGGCAGAATAGACCTTGAAAACCTCGCCAGTTTTATACAGGCATACCAGGAAGTGACCACCCTTCAGTTAGGCGAGTTATGGGCAATTCCCATTATGCTCCGGCTGGCATTGATTGAGAACCTGCGCCGGGTATCAGCCCGGATTGCTATTGACCGGATCAATCAGAATCTTGCAGATTACTGGTCCGGCCAGATGATAGAGACTTCTGAGAAAGACCCCAAGAGCCTGATACTTGTAATAGCCGATATGGCAAGGTCTTTCCCACCGATGGAAAGTTCGTTTGTTGCAGAATTAACCCGCCAGTTAATGTGGAAGGGCCCCGCTCTTACTTTACCGCTTACCTGGATGGAACAGCGGTTGTCTGAAAGCGGTATTACGAGCGCCGAACTGGTAAACCTGGAAAACCAGAAACAGGCAGCCGACCAGGTATCCATTAGTAACAGCATAGGCAGTCTGCGTTTTGTTAGTTCCATGGAATGGCGCGACTGTATAGAGTCTATGAGCAAAGTGGAGTCAACGCTCAGGAAAGATATTGGCGGTATCTATGGTAAAATGAATTTTTCAACACGCGACCATTACCGTCATATCATAGAGAAAACGGCAAAATACAGCAAACTGACAGAAACGGAAGTGGCGGAGGTGGTCATACAGCTTGCAAAAGAAAACGCTGAAAAAAATGGTACTGCAGACAGGCGCTCGCATGTAGGGTACTACCTGGTGGGTAAAGGACTGGCACAAACAAAAACACTTGCAAATTTAAATTTGCCCCTGCCGGAAGCATTGCGAAAATACATCAGCAGATTCCCGGTAACCTTTTATGCAGGAAGCCTTATTTTAATTACCGCAGCGCTTAGTGGGATTGCAATTTTACACGAATATGATTATAGCCGGAATTATGGCTTACTGGTATTGACAGGAATTCTTTCTCTTATCGGCGCCAGCCAGCTTACTTTGGCATTGGTAAACTGGCTTACAACTTTAGTAGTAAAGCCAAATATCCTTCCCCGGATGGATTTTTCATCAGAGATACCGGCTGAATTTAAAACCATTGTAGTTGTTCCCACCATGCTTACAAGCGAAGAGGGATTTGAAGCCCTTGCTGAAGGGTTGGAGATACGCTTTCTTGCCAACAGGACTGAAAATATTTACTATGGATTGCTTACTGACTTTGCTGATGCAAAAGAAGAAACGCTTCCGGGAGATGCCGCGCTTATGGACCTGGCACAGAAAAAAATTGAAGGCCTGAATGAAAAATACAGCAAAGGCAAGGATATTTTTTTTCTTTTTCACCGGCCAAGGGTATGGAATGCATCCGACAGGATATGGATGGGCTATGAAAGGAAACGCGGTAAGCTTACTGCTTTGAATGCACTATTGAGTAACGGTACCAAAGAGAATTTTTCGCTCATTACCGGCGATCTGGAAGTACTGAAAAATACCAGGTACGTTATTACCCTGGATACAGATACACAATTACCCCGTGATGCAGGCTGGAAAATGATAGCCACCATGGCCCATCCGTTAAATCAGCCTTTATACGATGAAAAGCGATCGCGTGTTACAGAAGGATATGGCATACTTCAGCCAAGGATGGCGATAACTCTTCCCCGGTCTGCCGGTTCTTTGTATAACAGGATGCATTCAAACGAGGCAGGTATTGATCCTTATACACGGCTTACTTCGGATGTTTACCAGGATATGTTTTGTGAAGGTTCTTTTATAGGTAAAGGAATTTATGAAATAAAAACTTTTGAAAAGGCGCTTAATAACCGTTTCCCTGATAACCGTATCCTGAGCCATGATTTGCTGGAAGGATGCTACGCCCGGTCTGGCCTGCAAACCGATATACAGTTGTATGAAGAATATCCTTCCCGATATACTATCGATGTTAGCCGCCGCCATCGCTGGATAAGGGGTGACTGGCAGATTGCGTGGTGGTTTTTGCCAATAGTGCCCGATGCAAACAGGCGGTTCATAAAAAACCCTTTATCCACTCTTTCCCGCTGGAAAATATTCGACAATCTTCGCCGCAGCCTTGTATCCCCGGCGCTTTCGCTCCTGTTACTATCCGGATGGACATTTTTGAAAGCACCTTGCTTCTGGACATTATCTGTCATTGCCGTTATCCTGGTGCCTTCCATTATTTCTTCCCTGTGGGGTATGCTTAAAAGGCCCAGGGAGACTACTTACAAACAGCACCTCATTTCTTCAATGAGCATACTGTCAAAAAGCCTGCTGCAGAATGTATATACGCTTGTTTGTTTACCTTTTGAAGCTTATTACAGTATGGATGCAATAGTGCGCACAAGCTGGCGCATAATAGTATCCCATAAATACCTGCTGGAATGGAAACCATCGGGCAACCTGGAAACAGGCAATGAAAAAAATATTATTTCAGCATTCAAATCCATGTGGGCCAGTCCCTTCATTGCTATCGCTGTTACCGTTTACCTGAGTATTTATTATCCTGCTTCACTGATCGCGAGTTTCCCATTACTGGTATTATGGATTACGGCCCCTGCCATCACCTGGTGGGTGAGTAATCCACCGGCAAAAAAAGATGCAAAGATATCAGCGGTACAAAGGATCTTCCTGCGCAGAATAGCAAGAAAAACATGGGGCTTTTTTGAAAATTTCGTAACAATAGAAGACAACTGGCTTCCGCCCGACAATTACCAGGAGCATCCTAGAGAAGCGATCGCCCATCGCACCTCACCTACCAATATTGGATTATCACTACTATCAAACCTTGCAGCTTATGACTTTGGATATATACCTGCCGGAACAGTCATAGAACGTACTGCAAATACTATCAAAACTATGGAATCTATGGAGCGGTTCCGTGGCCATTATTTTAACTGGTATGATACCGTTACACTTGCGCCATTGGTACCACGTTATATTTCATCGGTTGACAGCGGAAACCTTGGCGGACATATATTAACCCTCAGGCAAGGACTCCTTGCATTGCCGGGAGCGCCCATAATATCAGTTAAATTTATAGAAGGCGTGCAGGATACAGTGAGTGTACTTGAAGAGTACATGAAAGAATCTATACCGCTTAAAAACCTTAAAATATATCTTGAAGGTATCCGACTGGATCCTCCTGTTACCCTTGAATCCGTAAAACTTATTCTTGACAGGCTGATACAAGCCGCTGTTGAAATACACAACATCCCGGATGCCAGGCAGAATGGTGACTCCAGGTGGTGGACGAAAGCGCTTACAGATCAATGCCGGAAATTATTGGATGAATTATATTTCCTTGCTCCGTGGATAAAAATACCGCCTGTTCCTGCAAACATGGGAATATTTACCGCGCTTTCCGATATTTCCACACTGAATGAGCTGGCAGCTTTAGAAGAAAATATCCTGCCTGAAATTGAACTACTGGAAAATAAAAGCAGTAATGTAACTGAAAATAAATGGCTAAATGAAATAAGAGAAGCTGTAAGAGAGGCATCCCGCAACGCTAAAGAACGTTTAGCAAATATCGAACAGCTTGCAATCAGTTGTAATGATATTGCTGATATGGAATATGATTTCCTTTACGACAAATCAAAACATCTGCTGGTGATTGGTTACAACGTAGATGAAAGCAGGGCAGACCCCGGTTGTTATGATCTTTTGGCTTCCGAAGCAAGGCTTTGCACCTTTGTAACAATCGCACAAGGGAAATTGCCACAGGAGAGTTGGTTTGCGTTGGGACGCCTGCTTACCAATACAGACGGAACGCCAATATTATTGTCGTGGAGCGGTTCCATATTCGAATATATAATGCCGGACCTGGTAATGCCCGATTTTGAAAATACTATACTTTATCAGACCAATAAAGCAGTTGTTGAACGCCAGATAGAATACGGGATTCAAAGAGGTGTTCCCTGGGGAATATCTGAGTCCGGGTACAATATGGTAGATGCTAACCTAAATTACCAATACAGGGCATTTGGTGTGCCGGGGCTTGGGCTGAAGCGCGGGCTTAGTGATGACCTGGTCATAGCGCCTTATGCATCATTAATGGCGCTTATGATCGCGCCTTATGAAGCCTGCATCAACCTCGAACGCCTTGCAGCAGATGGGTTTACAGGGAAATTCGGATTTTATGAAGCGATAGATTATACTCATTCACGCACACCCCGCGGCCAGTCATATGCTTTGATACAATCTTTCATGGCGCACCACCAGGGAATGGGCCTGCTGTCACTGGATCATTTACTGCAGAACCAGCCAATGCAGAAACGTTTCCAGGCTGAGCTTCAGTTCCAGGCAACCTTACTACTGCTCCAGGAAAGAATTCCAAAAGCCACAATACCGTACGTGCATACGACAGATATTGCAGAGGTAAGCTTTCCTGTCAGTAACACGGAAGTGAGAATTATTAATACGCCTCATACGCCAATACCTACCATACAATTATTATCGAACGGGAAGTATAATGTAATGATCACCAATGCCGGCGGCGGATACAGCCATTGGAAAGAAATTGCTGTTACCCGGTGGCGTGAGGATGCCACCTGCGATAACTGGGGTACATTCTGCTACATCCGTGACCTGGAAAACAATGCGTTCTGGTCGAATACCTATCAGCCTACACTTAAGGAGCCAAAGAAATACGAGGTTACCTTCACACAAGGACGTGCAGAATTCCGCAGGGAAGATAATAATATAGAAACGCATACCGAAGTTGTTGTATCTCCTGAAGATGATATAGAACTCAGGCGTATCCATATAAAGAACCGTTCCCGCAGGACCCGGACGATTGAAGTGACCAGTTATACAGAAGTAGTACTTAATTCGCAGGCAGCAGATGCTATTCATCCTGCGTTCAGCAAGCTTTTCGTGCAAACTGAAATACGCCCGGAGCAACATGCTGTAATTTGTACGAGGAGGCCGCGTTCTGTTGAAGAACAAGCACCGTGGATGTGCCATATAATGAAATCGCACGGTATCATGCACGAGGGGGTTTCGTATGAAACGGACCGGATGGAATTTATTGGCAGAGGAAATACAACTGTTTCACCACGGGCTATGGAACAAGACAGCCAACTTTCAGGCAGCCAGGGTTCCGTATTGGATCCGATAGTGGCTATTCGTTATAAATTAATCATAGAACCCGGACAAACAGCAATAATTGATTTGATCACTGGTATCAGCGATACACGCGAAGGCTGCCAGGCGCTGATAGATAAATACCAGGACCGCCACCTTACGGATCGAGTGTTGGAATTGTCGTGGACGCACAGCCAGGTAGTGCTCAGGCAGATCAATGCAACTGAAGCAGATGCACAGATATACACACGCCTTGCGAGTTCTGTAATATTTGCTAACCCTGTGCTTCGTGCCGATGCTTCTACGATTATCCATAACAATAAAGGCCAGTCGGGCTTATGGAGCTATTCTATTTCCGGGGACTTGCCAATTGTACTCCTGAGGATACAAGACCCTAATAATATCATTCTTGTAAAACAGTTGATACAGGCCCATGCATACTGGCGATTAAAAGGCTTGCAGGTTGACCTGGTAATATGGAATGAAGATCATGCCGGGTACAGGCAAAATTTAATGGATCAGATAGCCGGACTTATTGCAGCGGGAGTTGGCGCCAATTTCGCTGATCGTCCCGGTGGAATCTTTGTACGGTCCGCGGATCAAATATCAGTAGAGGACCGTACCCTTTTTCAAACAGTGGCGCGGGTAATCATTATCGATGACCGAGGTACGCTGGATGATCAATTGAACAGGCGCCGGAATATAAAAAATGTTATTCCCTTATTAAGTACTACCCAATCTGCAAGCGCTGTAGTTACTGTCGTCCCGCAACGGAAAGACTTATTATTCTTCAATGGGACCGGTGGTTTCTCTCCCGACGGATGTGAGTATATAATCAATACATCAAAGAACCATGTCACACCCGCCCCATGGGCCAATGTAATCGCTAACCCTAATTTCGGAACAGTTATTTCTGAAAGCGGCACTGCATATACCTGGGCTGAAAATGCACATGAATACCGGATTACACCATGGGATAATGATCCTGTCAGCGATACAGGAGGTGAAGTCTTTTACCTGCGTGATGAAGACAGCGGGCAGTTCTGGTCGCCAACTCCGCTTCCGAGGTGCGGCAAGTCTGCATATATTACCCGTCATGGGTTCGGATATAGTGTTTTTGAACACATCGAAGATGGCATCAGTTCAGAAATGTGGGTGTATGTTGACATAGAAGCAAGCATTAAATTCATGGTTCTGAAAATAAAGAATCAATCCGGCAGGCTCAGAACGCTTTCTGCAACAGGTTATGTAGAATTGATACTTGGTGATCTCAAAGCTAAATCAATACTGCATATTGTTACTGAAACAGATGCAGCAACCGGAGCTGTTTTTTCAAGAAATCCCTATAATACAGCATTTCCTGGCAGGGTAGCCTTCTTTGATGTAGATGAGACAAACCGCAGCTTTACAACTGACCGCACAGAGTTCATAGGCAGAAACGGTACGCTCCAGGACCCGGATGCAATGAGCCGGACAAAACTTTCCGGAAAGGTTGGTTCATCATTTGATCCATGCATTGCTATCCAGGTTTCATTTGATCTGTATGATGAACAGGAAAAAGAAATTGTCTTTCGTCTTGGAACAGGGAAAAATTCCCGTGAAGCAAGCCGTTTGGTAAAGCAATTTAAGGGCATTGCCGCGGCGGGCGATTCTTTGGTCAAAGTTCATGAATTCTGGCAAAATACGCTTAATGCGGTACAGGTAGAAACACCCGATAAATCACTTAATATTTTAGCGAACGGATGGCTTACTTATCAAACACTGGCCTGCCGCATCTGGGCACGCAGCGGATACTATCAATCCGGTGGCGCCTTTGGATTCCGGGATCAGTTACAGGATGTTATTTCGCTCCTTCACACAAAACCGCTTATCGCAAGAACGCAAATTTTGCTTTGCGCTTCGAGGCAGTTTAAGGAAGGCGATGTGCAGCACTGGTGGCATCCGCCAACAGGAAGAGGTGTAAGAACAAGATGTTCCGATGACTTTCTTTGGTTGCCATTTGCTGTGTGCCGTTATGTAATAACAACCGGAGATAATGCCATTTTAAATGAATCCGTTCATTTTCTTGATGGGCGATTACTAAACCCCGGTGAAGAATCCTACTATGATCTTCCAACCCGGAATCCAAAGCGGGCAACGCTATACGAACACAGTGTAATTGCGATTCGTAATGGACTGCAGTATGGTGAACATGGGCTGCCGCTTATTGGTTCCGGAGACTGGAATGATGGCATGGATAAAGTAGGCAAAGATGGCAAGGGTGAAAGCATCTGGCTGGGATTTTTTCTTTATGATATTCTAATGAAGTTCACCGAAATAGCGACCTTACATGGAGACCTGAGCTTTGCTGAACAATGTAAAACAGAAGCGAAAAAACTGCAGGCTAATCTTGAATTGCATGGCTGGGACGGTGAATGGTACCGTCGTGCCTATTTTGATAACGGAAGTCCGCTTGGCGCTGCAGCCAATACTGAATGCCGCATAGATTCCATCTCGCAAAGCTGGTCGGTATTATCCGGCGCCGGAGCAATAGACCGCGCCCGTAAAGGTATGCAGGCTGTTGATAAATATCTTGTTCTCAGAGACGATGGATTGATTAAGCTTTTAGATCCTCCATTCGATAAGTCGGATATGAACCCGGGCTATATAAAAGGTTATGTGCCCGGTGTAAGGGAAAATGGCGGACAGTACACCCATGCCGCTATCTGGACAACAATGGCTTTTGCGGCATTGGGTGAAAACGAACGGGTATGGGAACTATTCTCCATGATCAATCCCATCAATCATGGAAGTGCACCTGAACTTATCAATATCTACAAAGTGGAACCTTATGTAGTAGCCGCCGATGTATATGCAGTAGCACCACACACAGGCCGTGGCGGCTGGACATGGTACACCGGATCGGCAGGATGGATGAACTATTTTATCCTTCAATCGTTATTGGGATTCAGATTAAAGGCAGATAAACTACAACTGGAGCCTTGTATTCCCGCTGAGTGGGATTCCTTTAAAATACATTACCGTTACAGGAGTACTCTTTATCATATCTATATTCTACAAGTAGCTGCATCAGGTAAAGGAATGACTATGACGGTGGATAGTGAGCAGCAAAATGATAATGTTATTTCCCTTGTTGATGACCATGCAGAGCATACTGTTGAGGTAATTTTACACAACATTCCTAAGCAGCAAGCGCCAGTGGTTATTTAAGGCCGGAGTGCAAAATACAGAAGATAAAGGTTTAAAGACAGTATGATCCCCGCTACTGCCCATACCACGCATTTCAATGCAAAACTATTTACAAAGCGCCCCATTTTAGCGCGATCATTGGTAAACAGGATAAGCGGGATAACGGCAAAACTTAATTGCATAGACAGAATAACCTGGCTTAACACTAATAAATTCCCTATGCCTTTTTCGCCGTATATAAAGGTTACAATAAATGCTGGTATTATGGCTATTGCCCTTGTTATCAATCTGCGCAGCCAGGGTTTTAACCGGATATTCAAAAAGCCTTCCATTACAACCTGACCGGCTAATGTTCCTGTTAATGTAGAATTTTGCCCGGAGGCTAATAATGCAATGGCGAATATTGTGCCAGCAAAAGATGCCCCCAGCAAAGGATTAAGCAATTTATACGCAACCGTAATATCCGCCACTTCATTATGGCCAGAAGAATGAAATGTAGCTCCGGCTACAATAAGAATTGCTGCATTGATAAAAAAAGCAAATAACAAAGAAACAGTGCTGTCTATTGAAGCATATTTGATTGCCATCTTTTTCCCGGCATCATCCCGGTCATAATTCCGGGTTTGTACAATGCCCGAATGCAGGTAAAGATTATGCGGCATAACAGTTGCGCCAAGTATCCCTATGGCAATGTAAAGCATGGATGGGTTCGTAACAATTTCCTTATGGGGAATAAGCCCGCTTATTATTGGTAAAAAATCTGGATGAGAAGCTAATATTTCGTAACCAAAACAGCCAAGAATCACAAAAATAAGAGCAGCTACTATGCTTTCAATGAAACGGAATCCTTTGTATTGGAAGAAAAGAATGATCAAAACATCAAATGCTGTAATCAGAACACCCCAGGTAAGCGGTATATGAAACAACAGATTCAGCGCCAGTGCAGATCCTATTACTTCCGCAAGGTCACAGGCCGCGATGGCTATTTCACATAAAACCCATAAAACGAAACTTACTGTAGGGTGATAATAATCATGGCAGGCTTGTGCAAGGTCTCGTTCTAAAACTATTCCAAGTTTTAAAGCAAGATACTGCAGCAGGATTGCAAATAAATTTGAAATAAGGATAACCGACAATAATGTATAACCAAACTGCGCTCCGCCTGCGATATCCGTAGCCCAGTTTCCCGGATCCATATATCCAACCGATATCATTAAACCCGGCCCGGCAAATGCAAACAGTTTTTTCCAAAAATTTCCGTTTTTGGGAACATGTACAGATGAAAAAACTTCCGAAAGGCTCTTGAGTTTATTTTCTTTAAACCATGCCTTCTGCTGTGGTAATTTTTTTTTCTGTATTATTTTCTTCGCATCATACATGATTCATTATTCTGTGACTGATTATAATTCTACATGGACGCGAAATGCAAAAACATTTACGGCCCCCCTGTCTTTATTATAACCGGGGTTCAATATAAACTGGTAATCACCGGTAAGCCATATTCCATAAGATGCCGGCTTGTAACTATAATATAGTTCGGCTACGGTTTCATTTGCATAATTCAGATGCCCGTCTCCCAACTGGAATCCCATACCGCCTGCCTGGAGATAATCCCTGTGATCCGGGGAAAGTCCATTAATATCCAATGCAAATGAAAGATTGTCGTCCTTACGTTTCCATGCTGCACCATTTATTGCCAAACCTGCGGATAAAGCACGGTCGGCTTCGGTGAAAGCCCATGTTTCATTCTTGCCGTCATTTTTGCCTGCCCTTACAAAAACACCCAATATATTATTTAGTTGCTGATCGGCGCTTATTCCTATACCTGTTTTTGTTCTCCCATATTGGCGGGTGCTGATTACATTGGGTATGCCCGAGCTATCCGTATGTTGAATGGCTTGCCGATAATTACCCATATGGCCATTGTTATTATATTCTAGTAACCGAATGTGCCCGTCCATCCCTTTTATTTTGAAGGCTCTGCCAATTTCTGTATTGATACTGTATTCCTGGTTCAGGTTAGTATTTAATTCATCACCGTTGGCCACAACAGGCATTGTTGCCAAAGCTGCTTTGTAGCTCACATTTCCATATTGCATAACAGCAGCAAATGCATAAGTATAACCTCTTACATTGGCGGAATAATCGTATGCGCCATTATTCATCAGGCACCAATTCAGGAATTGGGTACGGGGAGAATTCGCAAAGGGATTATTATCGAAAATATCTCCAAGGGATAGCTTGCCAAGATAAAATTTCAGATAATTATTGGGTTTCATTCCGCCAATTTCATTGGCACCATCAGTAATGAAGTTGCTTTTACCGCCTCCGGGAAATGTTTGCGAAATATAACCCCGTCCAAGGTATAACGCAGGCGCTGGATCGCCCACGCGGAAAGTTTCGCCATTTGTGGAAGCGGCCAGTCCAAATGCCCCGCTAAGACCTCTGCCACCTGCTATTTCAGGGTTAATATATAATTCGCAGCCTTTCCATAACCGTGCTCCGAAATATAATGTTGCTGTAACTGAATTTTGTCTTTCCTCTATAGTTTGTAAGCTGTTCGGACCACTGTATAATGCGCTGAACGCAGGCTTGTACTGATTGACGTATGTAGCCTGAAAATGTAAATTGAGCCTTTGCTCAGCAGTATCACTTTTCCCATATAACTGTAATGAAAAAATTAAAACGAGGAAAAAGGTAACTGTCGTTTTCATAATGGCTGCAAACTTACTACAAAAACGTTACTTACCAAATTATATTTATTAGGCTAGACTAATTTTTAAAAATTTACCAATAATTTAATAACTTTATGGCTGGTCTAAATATTATGCAGACACTTTCGGAAGAGAATTACTTAAAAATAATTTATCACCTCGACAAGCAGGGGCTTAAAAAAATAACGCCCACAGCAATAGCGGAGGCATTAAACAATAACCCCGCATCCGTGGTGGATATGATAAAAAAGCTGGTAGAGAAAAAGCTGTTGCAATACGAAAAAACCAAAGGTGTAAAGCTGACTGAAAAGGGCAAGGATATTGCAGTATTGATAGTGCGTAAGCATAGATTGTGGGAGGTTTTTCTGCTGGAAAAATTAGGGTATGGCTGGGAAGAGGTTCATGATATAGCGGAGCAATTAGAACATATACAACATGCGGAACTTGCAGACAGGCTGGATAAATTTTTAGGATTGCCCAAATACGACCCTCATGGAGACCCAATACCAACAGCCAGCGGAGAAACTGCAATAACTTACAAAACACTTTTGGCTGACATGGATGAAGGTAAAAACTGCAAAGTGGTGGCAGTAAAAGATACCAGCCCAGCTTTTCTGCAGTACCTTAAAAAATTAGACATTGGGATAGGCACAAAAATTCAGCTTATTGAGAAAATTCCTTTTGATAATTCAATGGTGATATTGATTGGGAAAACTACCAGGGCTACAGTATCAAAGATATTTGCTGAAAATTTAGTGGTGAATGAATTGTGAAAAAATGCAAACAAAAATTGAAGGTTTTGTCTGCATTTCTTTAGTTACCAATATGTTCACTACGCCATACTATTTATTATTCATTCTGCTTTACCTGAATAAACAAGTACTGGCCTGGAAATCTTAATAATCCGCAGCCATGCGAGGAATCGGATAACCGGATAGACAGGGTCTAATTCATGCCAGCGAAAACCAAAATTTATTGAAGAAGGATGCATGTGGTGGTTGTTGTGATACGACTCACCCAGCATAAGTATGTCAACACCCAGCAGGTTCTCAGAAGTATTTTTAAGAATAAAGTTTTTGTACCCGTATTTATGCGCAAACCAGTTAATGATAGCGCCATGAAACGCCCCCATACACAAAACCACAGGTAACAAAAGATATACCCATGGCGAGGAAGCATACAGGACGAAGACAGTAAGATAAATTGCACCCCACATCACCCTTGATGTTGTGGAATTTGCCCAACGTTCGAATGCCGGCCATTCCGGAAGATTTTTAAGAAAGCGGGGCTCTATTTCCAGAATTCCTTTGAAGATACTTACATAAACATTACGTGTCCGCATCATCATGGTGAAGATGTTTTTAGAGAAGGAAGGTGAGTGAGGGTCTTGCTCAGTATCGGTATAGGCGTGATGCATACGGTGCATAATGGCATAAGCCCTGGGACTCATATAGGAAGATCCTTGTGTAATGTAAGTAAGAATAAAGAACATCCGTTCCCAGAACTTATTCATTTTAAAAGCTCCATGCGCCGCATACCTGTGCTGGAAAAATGTTTGGCAAAACAATGAAGAATACCAAAGCGCAATAAAGAAAATCAGCATTATCATAAAAAACGATTTGAATAGTTGTTAAAAAAACAGATAATGCGGAAAACGGATTTTTACAAAACCACTTCTGGAGGTATTCGATTAAGTGGAAACGAAAGAAGCTAAATTGCGCTTATTGTCTATAAGGTAAATGTACTCATTCTAAAGTTAAGAAAACCACAATATGGGAAAATAATTGTAAGTTAAACAATTTGCAATTGTCAGTCGGCAGTCGGCAGTTGGCAGTTTACAGTTTACAGTTGGCAGTTTACAGTTTGCAGTTTACAGTTTGCAGTTTACAGTTTACAGTTTACAGTTTGCCCATGGGCAGTAAATGCCAGTTAACAATTGGCGCTGACATTGTGATTTGTAAATGCAAACCGGCTACTGTAAACTACTTGTCCTTTTCTAAATTCAATTTTCTGAACATCGGGGCGGCAAACCAGGTGATCCCTACTACTACAAGCGTCATGCAACCGCCAAAGACTACGGCTGGGACTGTACCCATCCATTTTGCCGTAATGCCGCTTTCCATTGCGCCAAGTTCGTTTGATGAACTGATAAACATTGTGTTTACAGCAGCTACTCTGCCACGCATACTATCCGGTGTATATAGCTGTAATACAGTGCCGCGTATCACAACACTTACCGCGTCGAACATTCCGCCCATTAACAGTATGGCGAAGGCTACAATAAACCCCAATGAAATGCCGATGCCGGAAACATGGCCAATAACTTCTGTTCCAAAATATCCGCAATATCCAAAAATGATAGTAGTAATGCCAAATCCGGCTATGCTCAGTAATAGCTTTATGCCGGGATTATTTTTTAAAGGCATGAAAGACATTATCAGCAGAACAATAATTGAACCAATACCGGGCGCAGCCCGCATCCAGCCATAGCCAATTTCCCCTACTTTCAGTATATCATCAGCATAAACAGGCAGCAGCGCAACAGCGCCGCCAAACAAAACGGCAAACATATCGAGCGACAATGCTGCAAGTATCAATTGTGTCCGGAAAACGAATTTAATACCCTCTCCAAGGCTTTTGGCTACAGGCTCTTTTTCTTTCTTTAATATAGGTTGCTTTGGGATGCGTAAAATAGCTATAAGAGATACCAGTTCAATAATGCCAACACTGATAAGGCTAAATTGGAAATCACTTAAAGCTATCATAAATCCGCCTAGCA
The DNA here is from genome assembly GCA_903887005.1 of uncultured Bacteroidota bacterium. GTDB lineage: Bacteria > Bacteroidota > Bacteroidia > Chitinophagales > Chitinophagaceae > Nemorincola. The sequence goes on from CAISOH010000008.1 coordinate 14,976, forward strand.
GTGGCCCAACTACGGCCCCTATCTGCCAGGATGTGCTGCTCCATGTAGTAGCGTTAGGATATAACTCTCTTGGTACCAGCATACCCATTAGCGCAAAGGATGAAGGGCTGAAAAATGCCCTTAAAGCGCCACCGGTAAAAATACCGCCATAAATAAGCCAGACAATGGCATTTACAGGTAAATGCAGCTTTATTCCCGGCCAGGCCAGAAAACCAAAAAATGCAGAAAGCAAAATATAGCCGCTGATACATTGGGTAAGCAATGTTTTCTTCTCCTTAAGGTCAACGAAATGACCTGAAAACAGGGAGAACCCAATGGCAGGAATTACTTCCCATAAACCAAGCATGCCAAGCGCCAGCTTATCATGAGTTAATTTGTAAACGTAATAGCTGATAATAGTAGCCTGCATATTAAGCGCAAGGATGATCACAAAACGCAACAACAGGTAATTCCTGAATAAGGGATAACCAAGCGCTTTATTTTTATTTAAAAAAGATACAGCCGGACGCAAAAAATATTGAGTTTGTTCTGAGCAAAAATATTGCATTAAGAACATATTAACCTCTAAATTTGCCGGGACAATGAATAATATCTCACAAATCATTGGAACTAGTATCGTACAGGCATTCCAGGAATTAAGGGCTAATAAACTGCGTTCCTTTCTTTCCCTGCTGGGTATTACTATTGGTATTTTCTGCATTATCGCGGTACTTACAGTTTTGGATAGCATGAAAAACAATATCCAGAAAGATATGGCCACTCTTGGCAGCGATGTGCTTTATATAGGCCGCTGGCCATGGATGGACGAAGGGGGTGAGTATAAATGGTGGGAATACTGGCGCCGGCCAGGCATGACGCCCACTGAGGCGAAAGCTATAGAAACACAGGTGCCTGATGTGGCCTTTGCAACAATATGCCTGGGTACGACCCTGACAGTAAAGCACAACGATATGGAAGCAAGCAGTATCACAGGTTATGCTGTGCTGCGGGATTTTGACAGGATACAAAATATTGAAATATCTAAAGGGCGTTACCTGAATGCATCGGAACTTGATGGGGGAAGCAATGTGGTAGTGTTGGGAGACGAAGTATATCAAACCCTTTTCCCCGGCAATATTAACCCTTTGGACAAAACGGTGAATTTTCATGGAAGGAAGTTCCTGGTTGCAGGCGTAATGAAAAAAACAGGGCAGAATATGGCCGGGTTTGATTTTGATAATGCTGTTATTTACCCTTATTATGCCGCAGCATCGCTGCTGGATATCAGGTCATTGAACTATGATCCGATGCTGGCTGTAAAAGCCGCCAATGGAAAAAACCCCGATGAGGTGAAATATGAAGTGGAAGGCGTACTGCGCAGGATGCGGAAAGTAAGGCCGGGACAAGCAAATGATTTTGCTATAAACCAGCTGAGCCAGGTATCCCAGCGCCTGGAAATGTTATTTGGCACCATAGATATAATAGGATGGGTGATAGGTGGTTTTTCGCTGATAGTAGGTGCATTTGGCATTGCTAATATTATGTTTGTAACCGTAAAAGAACGCACTAAGGTTATAGGTTTAAAGAAGGCACTTGGCGCACGGAGAGCTTCTATTATGTGGGAATTCCTCCTGGAAGCAGTTGTTTTGTGTCTTGTAGGCGGCGCTGTGGGTATAATCATAGTTCTATTATTAAGCTTTGTAGTAACTTACGCCATGGATTACCAGGTGGTCTTGTCAGTAACCAACTTCTTTATTGGTATTTTTGTATCTATAATCGTTGGTGTTTTAGCAGGGCTGATACCAGCAAGGTCGGCTTCGCGCCTTGACCCTGTGGTGGCGATTAGGGCGAACTAACGTTAAGTCAAAAGTCAAAAATTAAAAGTCAAAAATAGTAAGTAGTAGTAAATAGTAGATAGTAAATAGTAAATAGTAAATAGTAGATAGTCATTAGTAAATAGCAGATAGTCATCAGACATTAGTAATAGAAATTCATTAACGGAAAGACAAGAAATAAAATCTTTTGAGATGAAAAAAAAACGGGTGCTTATACTCGACAAAGAACAAATCTCCTACAAACTCCGCCGTATGGCTTACGAGATATGGGAGCACAACAGTAGTGAACAGGAAATTATTCTCATTGGTATAGAAGATGGCGGTAAAATATTGGCAGATAACCTTGCCGCAATATTAAAAGAGATCAGCCCGTTGAAGATAATTATCCTGTCGGTGAATATTAACAAGAAAAAACCTCTTAATAATGTTATTGACATTCACGAAAACCTTAATGGCCGTACTGTAATCTTAGTTGACGATGTGGTAAATTCGGGTAAAACGATCATTTATTCGCTTCATGCAATTCTTTCCTATGATCTTAAAAAACTAATGGTGGCCGTGCTTGTTGACCGTAAGCACAAATCTTTCCCGATAGCCTGCGATATCATCGGGCACTCTATAGCAACTACCTTACAAGACCATATAGAAGTAGAAACAGAAGGGAATGAGATATTGGCGGCGTACCTGGAATAGGGACTTAAGTCAAAAGTTAAAAGTTAAAACCAAAAAGTGTACGGAGCCAATGATATAATAATGAAGGGATAGTTTTGAATGTGGGCTTGAATAAACAAATAATCTTCAATATAGAAATTTAATAGAAAAATAAATGTCATTTTCATTACTAATACATGGCGGGGCAGGTAACATAACACCCGCAATAATGAATGCAGAACAGGAACAACAATATAGCGAAGGATTGAAAGAGGCGCTGGATAATGGGTACGAAGTATTAAGCAAAGGCGGCGCTTCCATTGATGCAGTAGTTGCCGCTATCAAAATTCTGGAGAACAATCCCCTGTTCAATGCAGGAAGAGGCGCTGTATTCACTAAAAAAGGATTAAATGAAATGGATGCCGCCCTGATGGATGGCAGCAACCTCGCAGCAGGGTCAATAGCAGGTGTACGTAATATTAAAAATCCAATCGTACTGGCACGGGAAGTCATGCTTCATTCAGGCCATGTGTTACTGAGCGGCAGCGGGGCAGCGGAGTTCGCGCTCAACCAGGGTATAGAAATGGCGCCTGACGATTATTTTTTTAATAAAGCACGCTACGACCAATGGGTTGAAATACGAGATACCAACTATACTCAACTTGATCATAAAGGCGATAATTTAAAAGGATCAATACCTGCTACTGATTATAAATTTGGTACCGTAGGCGCAGTAGCCTGTGATATACACGGGAATCTTGCAGCAGGCACATCAACCGGTGGTATGACCAATAAACGTTTCGGACGTATTGGCGATAGCCCGATTATTGGCGCAGGCACTTATGCCAATAACAAGACCTGCGCTATTTCCTGTACAGGCCATGGGGAACTTTTCCTCAGGGCGGTAGTAGCCTACGATGTTTCCTGCCTGATGGAATATAAAGGGCTGTCGTTACAGGATGCATGCGCAGTAGTCATAAAAGACAAGCTGGTAAAGCTGGGAGGCGAGGGCGGCCTGATAGCACTTGATGCCAATGGCAATTATGACTTTTGCTTTAATTCTACAGGGATGTATCGGGGAATGAGGAATAGTGAAGGGAAAGAGATGGTGGCATTTTATGGGTAGATATTTTTGATAGTATTACCAAAAGTATATACCTTTGAGAAAAAATAACCATGAAGAATTTATCATTAAAATTGGATGATGAGATCTTTGATGAAACGGAAAAAATATCGTTAAGGTTGAACTTAAACCGTAATAGGTATATCAATAAAGCTGTATCATTTTACAACCATTTGCAAAATAGGAAATTACTTGCAGACAAACTTGCCTCGGAATCTAAATTGGTTCAAAAAGAATCCATGAAAGTGTTGGCTGAATTTGAAATATTAGACGATGAACATACAGCAATATGAATTGTGGCTTGCTGATTTAAATCCCCGATTTGGTACAGAGCCGGGTAAAATAAGACCTGTTGTAATTATTCAAACTGACTTGCTAAATAAAATACATCCTTCTACTATTATTTGCCCTGTTACAACTAATGTCCAACCAAAGTCTGACATATTGCGTGTTCACTTAAAGAAAGGCGAAAGTAACGTAGTGACAGATTGCGATATTATGGTTGACCAACTTCGGGCGATAGACAATAAACGTTTTATTAAAAGAACCGGAAAACTAAATTCAAAAATGATAATGAAGTTATCCGACAATTTGAAAACTTTGCTCGACTTATAGATTTTACATTATGGTGTTTTGACAATTGTCGGCATAAGAAAGGCTACTTTCCACTACGTTTACATTTTAGCAGGATTCCTGTATTTAATTCTTGATATAAAAATCAAAACAGCGCCTGTAAATAACCATATCAATGCATACCAAAGCAACCATTGATAGATTGGATAAAACTTCATGAAAATCTGGCTAAGTCCCTGTAACATTAATAAAACCTCATTAATTACAACACCTGAGGCAAAAATAAGAATGGCAGTTTTGGTAAATGCATTATTGATGTTTAAAAAGTCATTTCTCAAAAAATGAGACAGTATAAACAAAGTGACAAAGCCAAGCATCACCAGGTGAATATATCCGATGATTATTGGCCGGTTACCGAAAACAATAATACCAACATATGGTATCAACGTACCGGTTTGTAAAATGATTTTTACAGTCAATGAAATAACAGATAGTACACCTAAAAATTTCGCATAGCGGTCCATAAGTTTTAAATGCGCCCATACTGAAATTAATAGCCTATAGAACTGGAACAAAAATACATACAGGCAAATACATCCTAAAGCTGATACTGAACGGACATACACATTAGGGTAGTGCCAGAGATACGATAAAAACAGTGAGGGTATAATAGTTGCCGGCAGTATAATAGCTACCCTGTGCATCCATTGTTTTGTGTTCAATGAAATATCCTTACTGCCTATGTAGTTAAAAAACAATGCAAAAATAGCAAGGGGGAAAAAGCCATTGTACTGAAAGTGTAAATAGGTATAAGCGGTATCGCGGAACACAAGTACATTCATAGAATGGGCTGCAAGCACATATCCCAGGAAAGTTTCCGGCCCTATACAGGATAACACCAATGAAACCATAGCGCAAATACAGAGTATTAATACCGGTTTACCCGGCTTCGCCCTGATCAAATCCCTGGTAAAAATAAATGCAAATACAATTGCCAGAATTATGTAAAGAGTAATAATCGAAATGGTAATAGCATTATAACCATCAATAATGAAACTTAAGGCGAGACCATAGCTACTGGTCAGCATCCCCCATCGCATCCATTGATAAACAGGCTTTCTGTTAGTATATTCCGGCAGCAATTCATATACCAACAACACCATTAATGAGGAGGTTACCCAGCCATTCATTGCAAAATGGTAATGGGCCTCCAGTATATTGCTGAATTCAATTGCCTCAAGCGGGAATACCATTTTGGTCCTTAATAGTACACCAAGAGCTGCTACAATACATAGATTAAACAAAGCAACAGTTATCCAGAATTGTTTGCCAAATTTCATAAACACAATATTTACAAGACGCTTTACCCTGATTTAATTACCGGAATTTGATAAGGCCTGTATAAAGATAAAAGTATTGCACCCTATTGGGAGAATAAATAATTTCATGTGCTATAATAACAGCAATACCAACCAGATAATTATCTGACAATAGTTAAGCGGGAAAATGTTTTCTCATTATTTTGTCTTTTGCCTATTACAGAAATGTTATCTATGGAAAATCAGTCTTCAGTATCAAATCCATTCTCCTCAGGCACTCCTTTTACAATGCTGTATATTTTAGGGGCCTGGTGGTAAATATTATTATTGAATTTATTGCCTAATACAACAATAGTCATGTTCTCTTTTATAAACCTGTAGAAGGAAGTATTGTTACCATGCCACCATCCATTATGGTAGATCACCTTATTACCGTTGGCATAGCAGAGCATACGCCAGCCTAATCCATAATTTTTTATACCTGGTTTTTCAAAAGAACATGGCCCATAAGATAATTCTATAGTTTGATTGCTAAGGAGTTTGTTTTGATAAAATGACTGGTCCCAGCGATACATGTCTTCAGGAGTACTATAAATGCCCTTATCTCCATATACCCCATCGGCAAACATATCAGGCTCGCGCATCCAGTTACGTTTATAGCTGATAGTTGCATACCATGGCAGGCCTTTTGATGGTTCATATACAAAGGTATGCGCCATGCCTAGAGGCTGAAAAATATATCTGGTCATGAAATCTTTATAACTCATTTCGGTAACTCGTTCTATAATGCAGGCAAGCACTGCAAAATTAGTATTGCAGTATTTAAACCGCCTGTTAGGCCTGGATTCCAATGCCGGGTGATATTTTGCCATCATTTGCATCATCACGGCATTTGAGATAGGTGTTTCCATGTCGTGATTATAAACAGGCACCCACTTGGTGTAATCAGGCAAACCGGAACGGTGGTCAAGCAACATCCTTATTGTAATATCAGGGTAGGGGAATTCTTTGAGATACTTTCTTACCGTATCATCAATGTTAAGATATTTATGTTCATACAGGTATAATACCGCAGCGCCTGTAAAAGTTTTTGAAACAGAGGCGAGCTGGCTGGAACTATTCGGGCCTAATGGTAGTTTTGTTGTCTTGTTACTGAGGCCAAAGTATCTTTCATAAATAATCTTTCCGTTATATCCGACTAATACGCTACCGTTAAATCCGGCCCTTACCTGGGATTTGTAATAATTATCCAATTGAGTTATTATGTCCCTGTTTTTTTCGCTTAAAGTATCATAAATGAGTGATGGAGGTGATGATCTCAACGGTATTTCGTGAAACCTGGTATTATTTGTCCGTGCCGCCACTGGCTGCGATTCGGAATGGCAGGCAATGAATAATATGGCTAAAATTGTAGTTGCTATATATGGAGTTGTCAGGCGCATAATTTCTTTTTGGCGTATGGCAAATTTAAGTTTGAACAATAGTTTTCTAACTGCTTAATTCAATTTTAACAAATTTAATTGCATCGTCTATAAATTCATAATAACATTGGTTCAACAAATAATAATTGGTAACAAATATTTCATAGGCTTTCTCAATTGGCGGCATGTACAATGCCCTTCTGTATAATCCACTCAAAGATCGTTCCATGCCCTTTAAAGTGCGGTAATTATACAGCCAGTTATGCTGTCGCATATGAGAGAAATAGGTGGCAAATTTTGGTGGGAAAAATTGTTCATTTTCCTGCAATTGTACAAAAACAGATGCTGTAAATGAAAGCAGGGCGGCTTCTCCCTGGAAAATTTTCGGGTCATTGGCCAGGAAGTGATCATAAAGCGTATCCATGATAGCGCCGGCATAAAGCCCATAGTGTTCCCGGAACAGTAATTTTGCCCTTTGTGTGGCCGGATGGTGGTCGGCTTTTTCATCTATTTTACGATGCAGCTCAATACCTTTTTTTATAGCAGGCGGATATTGCTCCAGGGCTATCCTGCCCTTCACATGATCTCCTATCATATTCCCGGTCAGAATCCCGCTATCGCCAAAAGAAAGAAATGCATGCCCCAGGTAATTCATGACGCAATTTAAGTTGCAAATGTGAGAATGAGCATATTAATTATACCAATGCAAATGTTTTATTAATACCTCTATGCCGGCAGCCAAAACAACTATCGCGGTTATCCGGCGGATAATTGAATGATCGAATTTTAAGGAGCCAATGCGGGAACCTGCCTGCCCGCCTATGAGTACAGCTACGCATAACAAGGCGATTTGTGTATAGTTTATCCCGCTATACGATTTTGATAGTTGCCCTACGATGCCTGAAACGGAATTGACCAAAATAAATACCGATGCCGTTGCCGCTATTTTTTTTGATGAGTCCCACTTTATAAGGTTTAGTAAGGGAGATAAAAAAATGCCGCCGCCAATACCAACCATGCCGGATAAAAAACCAATTGCCCCACCCAATGCCCCATCACGTAAATAATTTTCTTTCTCTTTTTCAGTTAAGTAATCACGGCCCTTCTTTGTTTTTATCCATAGCAGGATTGCCGCTGCAATGAGGCTGCACCCGAGTGTAATGAAAAAAGTATCCTGGCTTAATTTTAGCCTTGCACCAAGGAATGCCATCGGCACACTGACCACAGCTAGCGGAATTATTTTCTTCCAGACAACCTGCCCGTTGCGTATGTAAATAAGTGTGCCGCCTGTTACCACAATAATATTACACAATAAAGCAGTCAGCTTCATTTCGGGCACAGGCAATGCATATAGCGCCAATATTGCAAGGTAACTGGAACCACCCCCAAACCCTACTGATGCATATATGAACGAAATAACCAAAAAGAATAAAAGGAGTTCCCAATGCTGCATTATAATGAAGATTATTGTCTTAATAAAAAATGAGAACTACCTGTTGCCGCAGGTAGTTCTCAAATTTATGGAATCATTTGTAAAGTCAGGCTTGCTGCTTTGGCATTAATATTTAAACTGCTTTTTATTCTTTAATAAACTTAGCAGAAAGGTCTCCATAACGAATCATGTAAACGCCTGGTTCAAATGTTTGGATATTTATCTGGAGATGCGTAGTGTTCCCTGGCATTTCTCTCGTGATCAGTCTTCCTGTAATATTATATACTTCCAATGATGTCTGTGGCTTGTTATTGGGAAGCGAAATATTCAAAATACTGTTTGCCGGATTTGGATACATTTTTATTTCTTCAGTGTTATTACTAAATACAGGCATTCCTAGCGCATTTGGGTTGCTTACCTTCATGCCATTTCCAAAACTGGATACCCACATTTCAGGCTGGTTGTAAGGATTAAAATAAACACGTTCCGGCTGGCGGAACGGATAGGAACTTACCAGCGACCAGGTTGGGGTAGCAACATTCATATTGCTGCTATACCAAAGCCCTTGTGTTTCGGTAGTTAAGTATGCCTGGTTATTGTTCAGGGGATTGAATGTAATAGACGTAACCCTGCTGAATGTAGTGCCTGTAAGCTTTGTCCATGAAGTACCGCGGTTGGTAGTTTTATAAAGTCCGCCCTGGTTGCTTGAAGTGCCACCCCAATGGGTAAATACACAAGCATACCATGTATTTTGTGTCGCGTCCGATGGGTCAAGAACTATATCTTTTGTCCAGTAATCCATGTTAGCATCACTTACATCACTCCAGGATGATGTTGCAGGATTATAAAGAAAAACTCCTGAACTCGTGGTAAAAGCGCTGCTTGTATTTATATGGCCTGAGAAAGTGCATAATAGCTTGCTATCCTTGAGAACCATGATGCAGGCCGGATGCCCTTCCGTGCGTGGGGGATTTGTTAAATGAGTCCATGTACTACCGCCAAGCGCATTGAGATTACTTGTTTTCCAGATACCACCCGCAGAACCTGCACCAGCAAAGTTTATAACACTTGCATACATAGTATTGCTGTCATTAGGGTCTATGGCTATCCAATATACAGGATGGCCGAAAGAATGTAATAAAGTCCAGTTTGCTCCGCCATCAGTAGAATACATGATCTTACCATTTCCATCAGCAGCATCAAGCTGCGCATCTTTCAGCCGTGTGCTCTGGTATATATCGTGTATGTTGGAAGTTCCTGCAAACATAGTACCACCGGGTGTTTCTGTTATGCGATATACGGAATTCACACTCATACCAGCAGCTGTATAACTCCAGGAATTGCCGCTATCCAGGCTACGGATACCTCCAATATCGCTGAAAGCGGCCAGCATATTGCCTGCTGAGTGCCAATGCACCTGCCAGCAGGTCGTATTCTCTAATCCAATAGAGTGATAGATTTTACCTGTGGGGGTAGGGGCATTTGCCGGGTGCGCATCCGAACTCTTTACATAGGCCTGCTGCCAGGTAGTACCGCCATCGCTTGTCAGATGCACATCGCTGAAACTTCCGAACATGGCTTTGTTGGAGTTATTCGGGGCCACTGACATGCCAAAAACGGTTTCTCCCCAACTCCATGCTTTATCGCCACTGGCCCCTTCCCAGCCTGTTGTGATGTTCAGATTATTAGTGGTATTAAATACTTTGGCCCATGTCGTGCCCGCATTGGTAGATTTATAAACAAGAGGCCCTGCCAATGCATTATCCTTGCCTCCAAGATAAATTGTATTCACATCGTTTTCAGCCATACCTACATACATTACATAGTCATTGGCGATGTTTATTGTCCCTGTTTTATTTACCCAGGTACCACCTGCATTGTCCATAGTATATATATTGGCAACAAGGCCGCTGTAATCATAAGGCATAAGGCCATTATAAATATTCGCAGTTTTACCAGTTATACAGGTAAAACGTATTGTAGCTCCGTTTTTAGCGCCTGCAAATTGCCAGATAACTTCCGTGCCCGGAATGCCTGAAGTAGTCATCTGGGAAAATGAGGTTCCGCCATTAGTAGAATAATAGATACCCTGGTTTGTGCCTACATAAATACTGTCACCGGTAAAAAGAGCGCCACCCATAATAAGGCCAACACCCATGCTTACGGCCGTTGCAACGGTGCTGAATGTAGTACCTCCATCATTTGAGAAAACGATATAGCCATAATAATCCATTAATAATTGAGTTGGTTTATTATAGTTGGCTTTCATCGAAAATATAGCGTAGTTCCCTGTTGCTTTGGTGGCGTCAAATCCGGTAAGTTTATTCCAGGTTATGCCCCCGTCTGTTGTTTTTACAGGGTATCCCATATTGCCGTCATTAAAATTGCTGTATGCGATTGATGGATTGTTCGTAAACTCATAAGTAGATACCGGCATACTCTGCATGGAGGTAAACGGTAGTTGCGAATAAGAGCTCCCATAATTCGTGGAATGGAACATATCGCTCATATCGCAGGCTACATAGTATTCATTATCATTCCCGGGATTTATCCTTGGAAAAAACAATGCTCCTCCGCCGCCGATACCCTTTGGTACAAAGCCCGAAGGCTGTGCCGGTGCCTGTAGCACTATTAAAATAATAGCTACTGCAAATAGTGTGATATTTTTGTTCATTTGATAAATGTTTAGTTGTTAGTAATATTGTTTAATTTTATCGGTAAATTTTAACTTTAATATATTTTAATCGTCTAAACTTCTTTAACTAAAAGACATATTTACCTAATTATTAGGTTGGGTTAGTTGGGGGTTATTTCAACAATATACAAATTTTTATGAAAATCAAATTATTGCTTACTTGTTCTGTTTTATTATTGCTTACGTTAAATGTATATGCAGGAAGATATGCTGCATGCCGATATAATAAAGGAAAAGAGGTAGCAGAAAAAACGACACAAGCAGATCCTGGTGAAGATAATTATGATATTAAATACCTGAAGTTCAATCTTCATGTTACAGATACTTCTTTGTATTTATGGGGAGATGTGACAACAACAGCGCAAGTGACTGCAACTTCCATGAGCAATTATATTTTCGAACTGGATACATTGATGGTAATTGATTCAGCAATAGTTAACGGCACAGTACTCCCTGTTACAAATGCTGGCTTTGTAAGAACAATTACCCTGCCTGCTTCATTACCTAACAATTCTTTTTTTACAGCGCAAATATTTTACCACGGCTTTCCACCAACCGGCAGCGGTTTCTTTAATGGCGTTACACATGCTGTAAGTACAGGCGGTACGCATATGTTATATACTGTCAGCGATCCATGGGTAGCGAAGGATTGGTGGCCTGCAAAACAGTCCTGCAATGATAAGATAGACTCGGTGGACATGTTTATCACTGTTCCAGCTGGAGTAGTGGATGGGAGCAATGGCTTATTAAAAAATGTGGATAAAATATCCACACCCGGTTTCTGGACTTATCACTGGCAAACACACTACGCAATAGACTACTACCTTATTTCCATTGCGGTAGCGCGGTATTCCGAATACAAGTCATATTTGCATTTTTCGGGTAGCGCAGACTCTATGCTCATTCAGAATTTCTTTTTGGATACTGCCAGCTTCAACCCGTTGTACAAGGCGAACTTTGATAGTGTGGGCCAGATTATTGATTACTTTTCTTCATTATTCGGCAGGTATCCATTCTGGCAGGAAAAATATGGCGTATGCTATACTAATCTGGGCGGTGGTATGGAAAACCAGACAATGACCACGATAGGTGTACCGGGTACCGATATTATTGCACATGAATTAATGCATCAATGGTTTGGCGACAATGTAACTTATGCGACATGGGGAGAGATGTGGCTGAGCGAGGGTTTTGCTACTTTTGCAGAGCAATTATTTCTGACTCACTTCTGGGGCGATGCTGCCGGGCTGGCACGCAGGCAGAAATATCTTAACATTGTTCTTGGTGATAATTGCGGTGAGGTGTATGTTACAGATACATCAGGCCCAACTACATTATTTAACCAAACCAGGGTATATTACAAAGGGCAGGGAATAGTAACTATGATGCGTAACCTGGCCCCATCGGACAGTGTATTTTTTCTGGCGTTGCGCACTTACCAGCAGCAATATGGATTAGGTAATGCAAGCATAGACAATATGGTAGCTATAGTGGACTCTCTTTATGGGTTTAGCCTCGATAGTTTCTTTCATCAATGGATATATGGTTCGGGCTACCCGTTATATTCCATTACCTGGGACCAGGTGGGCTCAACTGTCATCGTGAAATTAGTCCAAACCACATCATGCCCATCCAAAACGAAACTTTTCTATACCCCAGTAGAGCTGGAATTTCTTTCTTCCTCCGCCAGTGCAAGTACTACAGTACAGGCATATAATACAGCAAATACCCAGATATTTACATTTGATTGGGCGCAACCAATGGACTCCCTCATCCTGAACCCTGATGTATTGACAATTTGCAGAAAAAGCAGCGCAATAAAACAAGACACCACCTTACGCTTATACTTAGAGAGTGGCCGTGTTTTTTCGAATACCATAAAAATATTTCCAAATCCTTCAAAAAATTACTGGCAAATTGTACACTTGCCTGAAAACACAGGGCTTACCCTTTCAGATATGAGCGGCCGTAGTCTATGGAAAGGAGAGAGTGTAAAAGGAAGCGCTATTATTCCCGGAGATAGCTTGCCTGCGGGTAACTATTTATTAAAGGTAGGTAATGGGGATAGTGTGAAGCTGGTGCATTGGTAAGTGAAACTGACAAAATAAATTTTATAATAAAAGTTGATAATGCTGCCCTGAAAAGGCAGCCAATAAAAGCGATGGGTATTACCAACAGGCTAAATCAGCAAAAATGAAAACACTACTACTTGCATTATTATCAATGGTTATTGCCGCAACCGAATCTTACGGACAACAATACCTCTTTTATCTGCACGGAGCAATAGTAGAAGACCAGGGGGCTGATGCAGTTTCACCGCAGTTCGGTAAATACGAATACAATAACATTCTGAATGCCTTCCGGAAAGAAAAATTTAAAGTAATAAGCGAGGTAAGGGCAAAGGATACAGACCCGGAAACCTATGCCCATAAGGTGGTGAAGCAAATAGACAGCTTATTAAAAACAGGCGCTAAACCAAATAATATAACAGTAGTTGGCGCATCTAAGGGATGTTTGATAGCCATGTATGTTTCTTCTTTTCTTAAAAACAAGGACGTCAATTTTGTTTTTCTCGCGGGTTGTTTTGGTAATATTTCAACCATGTCTCCCGACATAAATTTTTGCGGTAACATTTTATCCATCCATGAAAAAAGCGATGGCATAGGGCGCTCCTGTGCAGAACTTAAAAAAAGGTCATCTCAGGCCATTCCGCATTACAAAGAGATAGAATTGAATACCGGCCTTAAGCACGGATTTATTTACAAGCCTTTACAGGAATGGGTTGCTCCTGCTATTAAATGGGCACGGAATGATTATGAGTAGCCGGAGAAGAGAAACTTATTTTGTTAACGATCCCCAATTACTCTTTACATCAAAATAACTGTTCAATTCTTCCGGTGTTGTTTTCTTCCAGAGGATCAGGGTATGCTGGTCTTTTACAATGGTCAAGTCCATTTTGCAGGTCAGCAATTCATTATTTCTGTTTGCTACTGCAATTAACCGCGCCTGGTAACCAATGGGGATATTTTCAAAATATCTGGTGCCGCTTTCCATCCTGTTATTAAACATATTATTGATGAACGTGTTAATATCCTTATATACAAGATAGACATACGCAATTGCAATGCTATCTTTTGGGTTAATGGTATAGGTTATATTTGTTCTCACTACATCCGGAAATAATTTGTCGCAATTGATCCAGCCGAGTTTTTTGATGTTGGTAATGTCATACAAACTTTCGTTTAATTTTTTAGATGCAATAATATATTTTTTCTCTTTTTCGAAAGAGATAGAATCCTGTATATACTGCTGTATTCGCTGCTTTATCAATGTTTCCTTCCTTATTACATCAGCTTTCTTCTTCATTACGCCTAATGAGGCAGTATCTCTTTTGAAATTACCCGTATCGCCAAAATACCCCATTAATTTGTAGTTGTCAGAATTATAAACCATTATAGATTTGTTACCCACAGTATCCTTCGTATCAATGCTATACCCGTTTTTTGAAGTAAGAAGCTCTTTGGTCGGCTGCCAGTTAATAAGACCATCACTTTCCCGCTGCCCGTAATAGAGCCCCATGGCGCTGTCTGTAATTTTCGGGAAAGCTATTTTCAGCGCCTTATCTTTTTTCAATTTCAGCTGTCTGCCACCCGAGGTCATATTGACATAATAAGCCCCACCGGAAACGAGTAAATTTCCATTAGAAATTGTTTGTGCATTGGCCCTTGTGAGATCGGCCTGGTTGGTAATTTCTTTTAGTTCCACGATTACATTATTACCGGGTGCCTGCCCGTCTTCCGTTTCCAGGTCGCCGGGTGTTAAGAAAATCACTGTTCCTTTTTTCCCCCTGATCAGGGATAGCTGGTTGCCGGGCGCGGAAAATAGCTGCGAAGGCACGTCCATCTTTTTTATGGTTTCATTTAAATTTTCCGCGTCCTGTTTCATTCTTAATGAGTCGGCCCTGTGGTCAACAGCAGAAGGTTTTGGAGTATTGTTGCAAGCCACATAAAACAGGCTTCCTGCAGTTAAAAGAATCGCTGGTATTTTCATAACAGGTATTTTTATTGTGGAATATATATGAAAGCTACAAACAATAAACGAAAAATTGCATAATTTATTTTAGAAAATATTCAGGAATTAGTATAAGCTTCAACTCATTCGCCTGTTACAATTTGTGGTTTTATCATGAACAACGCACGAATGACTAAGTTATTTGTAACCTCTTTAAAGCACTTTCATCTTTTTCATTACTTTTGAACAAACACACCATAATCAAATACCCACAATGCACAAAAGCGTTTTCTTACTGATTTTCCTTTGCGCTTTCTTATCAGCCGAAGCCCAAAATGAGCGGATTTATTACGACGAACAATGGCAGGTAACTAAAAAACGAAAAGCAGACTGGTATCGTGAGTACACCTTACAAGTACCGGATAATATTATTAAAATAGAAGACCATTATATTGATGGCCCTTTATACAAGACCGGATACCAAACCACTATTCAATCCAATAGTTGTATGTACAGGGTTGGGCCAATTGTTTTTTATGATCGGGAAGGGCATAAGTTAAGGGAAGGGCAATATAAAAATGGAATAAGAACAGGAACCTGGAAATACTACTACAGAGGTACCGACGTAATTAGATATGAATGTCATTACGCACAGGACACCGGAGAGCATATGGACTATGCATTAAGTTACGATTCTGCAACGCATAAGCTAAAATATAAAACGGTTTATCTGGATTCCAATAAAACATTAATTTGGAACTATACTGCAACCGATTCAACTTTTAGAGAAATCACCGATTCAAGCAGTGCTAATAACCAAACAAAGATTAAACAGTATAAAGACCTCAAAGCTAAAAATTCCGAACTAATATGCTATAACGAGAATGGGGAAATAATTCCATGTGACACAATTCTTCAAGACTCGTCTCATCAGGTGTATTCTTATGTTCGGCAAATGCCCAGGGCAAAATTTGATATGTTATATTACCTCATGCACAATTTGCATTATCCGAAACAAGCGATAAAGGAGAATACCGAAGGGAGGGTATTGATCAAGTTTGTAGTAGATGAAGATGGTGCCATTGCCAACCCGAAGATATTTAAAAGTATTGGTGGCGGTTGCGATGAAGATGCGTTAAGAGTTATTTCTGAAATGCCTTACTGGCAACCAGGAATTCAAAACGGTGACCCGGTAAGAGTCTTTTTTACTTTGCCCATTGTATTCAAATTGAAATAGTTACCCAGCCTTATGCTCCTTCCGGGCGCAAGTTTGTGGAAGAGCCATGGGCGAAGGAAACTTGTGTCTGAGCAAACTTACCGGTTTGCATCCGGTAATAGGCTAACAAATGATAGGGACAACTGCAAGTCAGCAAGAGAAATGGCTACGCACTGCGTAGCAAATTGGGAAGGCCACTCGGTTTTGGTTATGATCTGGCATAGTCTATTTTTATTTTTGGTATTTTTGTAGCCCATTGCAGAATCAAAAACTTCAAAATGGTGCAATTAGAGAAATCATTTATAGCTGACATTAAGAACATTCTTGCCGTTGCAAGGCAGAAGGCCTACACTACCATAAACTCTACAATGGTACAGGCTTACTGGCATATTGGTAAACGTATAATAGAGGAAAACCAGAAGGGGAAAGAAAGAGCTGCTTATGGAGATGCGCTGCTTAAAGAACTTTCAAAGTCGCTTACACACGATCTTGGTAATGGTTTTTCTTATGCAAATCTTAAAAATTTCAGGCAATTTTATCTTACTTTTCCCGAATTTGAAAAAGGCTACACACTGTGTAGCGAATTGGCGTGGTCACATTACAGGTTAATAATGAGAGTGGAGAACCCGCTTGCACGTGCTTATTATTTGAATGAATGTGCCGGCCAAAACTGGAGTGTCCGTGTACTTCAAAGAAACATTAGTACATTTTATTATGAAAGGCTTTTATCTTCTCAACAGAAAAAAGAAGCGCTGGCGCATGGCAATCACGTGGAAAAGCAATCACTTGCTGATTTTATTAAAGATCCATACGTCTTCGAATTTCTAAATATTCCCCAACCTTATTTAGCGAATGAGAAAGAAATAGAGACCGCATTAATTGACAACCTGCAACAGTTTTTACTGGAACTTGGCAAAGGTTTTTCATTTGTAAGCAGGCAATTTCGTATCAGCACTGAAACCACCCATTTTTCAATTGATCTTGTTTTTTACAATTATATTCTAAAATGCTTTGTGCTCTTTGACTTAAAGACCGGGAAACTTACTCACCAGGATACCGGGCAGATGGATATGTACATTAAAATGTTTGATGATCTTAAACGCACGGAAGGAGATAATCCTACTATTGGCGTCATACTATGCAGCCAGAAAGATGAAACGGTAGTAAAATACTCCATTCTCAAAGACAATGAACAGCTTTTTGCCACTAAATACCGCTTATACCTGCCTTCTGAAGAAGAGTTAATTGCAGAAATAGAACGTGAGAAGCGCCTGATAAATGAACAGCT
Organism: uncultured Bacteroidota bacterium; assembly: GCA_903887005.1. GTDB lineage: Bacteria > Bacteroidota > Bacteroidia > Chitinophagales > Chitinophagaceae > Nemorincola. Next base: position 32,519 of record CAISOH010000008.1, read on the forward strand.
TAAAAATATGGAAGAGTGAAGTTTTTGAACTAATAATATGAAAAGCAGCTTTGTTTTTTTTCTGATCACCCTTTTAAAAACTACTGATGGCTTCTGTCAGAATGGAAGTAAAATTATCAGCTATGAACCATATACTCCTACGACATCCGCTAAGGCAAAAGAGTATTATAATAATGGCCATGATTATATATTGGGGCAAAACTTCAGAGAAGCTGTTGAGGCCTTAAGCCTTGCAATTGACATTGATCCGGATTATGTTGACGCATATGATGATCTAAGCCTGGCATACAGGCAAATTAACAGACTCGATAGTGCCGAATATTTTTATTTGATTTCTCACCAGAAATACCCGTTAGGGACGGTAGCTATAAAGAATATGGCTGTTGTGGAAGAACGAAGAGGGCACTATAAAAAGGCAGTTGAATATTATAATAAAGCGCTTGCTGTTAATTCTAAAGATCCGGAAATTTACTATGGATTGTCAAAGATGTATCTGATGCTTAAAATGTTTCATGACGCGCTGGACAATGGCAACACCGCAGAAAAGTATTATAAGCAAATGGACAATCCACACATGGGAGACTTGTATGGTGTCCTTTGCACTATTCATTATATGCTGAATAATAGCCAATTGGCAAGGAAATATATGGGCCTCGCTCAGGAAGCCGGGATAAAAATTGATCCCCAAATTTCAGGGTGGTTAGAAACAATAACAAAATAAAACCAATTTCTATTTCCTGAAATTCGCTCTGTTTTTGAACTGTCAGCTAAGTTTTGCCATCTGCTCGTTATACAGCATTTTTATAAGTCCGTCAGCGAGGCCTATCTTGGGTACATAAATTTCATCAGCAAGCGCCCAGCGCATAATGGATATATAAACCTGGAGAGCCGGAACAATAACATCTGCCCTGTCTTCCCTGAACTGGTAAAGGTGTTTACGTTCCTCAAGAGGTGTATAGCTTAGTTCTTTGTAGTAGTCTTTCAGCAGATCAAGTGAAAGCGGCCTGCCTTCTTTGCGTTTGGACATAGAAAATATCTTGTTGATATTACCGCCCGTTCCAATAGCTTCAAGCGGTTGGTAATTGCGCGCGTAGGTTTTAATATACCATTTCATGTGTTCCCATTGCTCATCCGAAACTTTATTATGCAACATGCGTATGGTACCGATATTAAAGGATTCTTTGAAGATGGTATGATTATGTGAAAAGAGGGTAATCTCCGTGCTGCCGCCGCCTACGTCTATATACAGGTATGATTTGTTATCGCTGAGTTTTTCGGCAATGTGGGTCTCATAAATAATATTGGCTTCTTCCTGGCCTGTAATAATATTTATTTTGAGCCCCGTTTCTGCAAATATCTCTTCCAGTATTTTGCTGCCATTTGTTGCATCCCGCATGGCCGAGGTTGCGCAGGCTTTATATGCTTTTACGTCGTAGATGTTCATTAAAAGCTTGTAAGCTTTCAGTGTTTCTATAAGTTTCTTCTTCTTTTCATCAGTAACGTACCCTTTATCAAACACATCAAAACCGAGTCGCAGGGGTATGCGCAGTAATGTAAGCTTAGTAAAATCAACGGAGCCATCTTTATACAAAGCAGCTTCGGATATTAATAAGCGCGCGGCATTAGAGCCTATATCAATAGCTGCAAGTATCAATTTTTATACTTTTTATTTCGCAAATATTGATAAATAGCCTCCTGGGAGCGCACTTCCGGTTTATCATCTTCTCTTTGCACATAATTATTGCTTTGATCGTTATCCAAGATACGACCTTTAACATTCTCGGCAAGCTGAATATTCAAAATATCTATTAATTCCTGCTGAATTCCCTTGTCATATACAGGACATGCAGCTTCTACACGATGGTCGAGATTCCGTACCATCCAGTCGGCAGAAGAGATAAATACCTGTTGCTCTTTGCTATTACCGAAAACAAATACCCGTGCATGTTCCAGGTAGTCATCAATTATACTGATAGCCTTAATGTGGTCTTTAAAAGATTTCTGTCCGGTATATGCACAACAGATACCCCTAATCACCATTTTTATGTCCACGCCGGCTTTGGCGGCTGCATATAATTTTTCAATCAGAACTGTGTCAACAAGGCTGTTCAGCTTTATAATAACAGAGGCGGGTTTCTTTTTCTTCGCAATCCTTATTTGTTTATCTATCAGCGACAACATTACTTTGCGCATACTTACCGGCGATACGGGCAATGTCTTACAATTCTTCAGGTTTGCCTGCTTTTTTACCGGGCTTTCCAGGTAGTCGAAAATCCTGTTTATATCCGCAATAATTTTTCTGTCGGTGGTTAGCAGGCAATGATCGCCATAATAGAGCGCTGTGTTCTCATTAAGATTCCCGGTGGAGACAAAACCATATTGTTTGGTATGGTTAAATTCCCTCTTTTTTATCACGCATATTTTGGCATGTACCTTCATATCATGAAGGCCTAAAACTACTTTTACGCCTTCTTCCTCCAGTTGCTCCTTCCATCTCATATTTGCTTCTTCATCAAAACGGGCGCGCAGTTCCAGCACTACCGTTACTTCCTTGCCATTACGAACGGCATTAATAAGTGCATTAATGATCTTGGAATTTTTAGCTACCCTGTAGCAGGTAACACGGATACTTTGTACAAACGGGTCAATGGCCGCTTCCCTGAGCAAATCAATTATGGAATCGAAAGAATGATAAGGCAAATGAAGCATCACATCCGTCTTTTCTATAACATCCATTATCCGGCAGGGCTGTTTCAGCAAAGGATGTATAAAAGGGTGCTGCCGCGGGGTTATATCATTGAATATAGATGCGGGAAAATCAATAAAATCTTTAAAATTATGTATTCTTCCGCCAGGTATAAGATTGTCTTTTTTCGTTAGCCCCAGCCGTTTTGTAAGATAATTCAATAAAGAGGGGTCTATATGCCTGTCGTAAACAAACCGGGTAGCGCGGCCATGTTTACGGTTCTTCAATCCTTTTTCCAACTGTGCAATGATACTTGTATTCACATCATTATCTATTTCCAGTTCGGCATCCCGGGTCACTTTAATAATGTAACCAAGGAACCTGTTAAAACCAAAAGGAGCAAACAGGCCGGGAAGATTAAAGCGGATAATATCTTCCAGCAATATTATGTCGGTCTGGCCTTCGTCCGATGGCAGGATCACAAAACGGGGTAAAACTTTAGTGGGTATCTCTATGAGGGCATAACGCTGCACCATAGATTCCTTTGTGCTGCCCAACATGCAGGCGAGATAGATGGATTTATCACGGAGGAGGGGGATATGAGGAATGGTCTCAATCATCAAAGGAATAATCTGTGTCCTTATTTTTTCTTCAAAAATTCTTGACACAAATTCCTTCTGATGTTTTGATAGTTGTTTTTCGTTCTTGATAAATATGTTCTTCTTCTCTAATTCAGAAATAATATCTGAAAAAGTCATGTCAAATTCCGCCTGTTGGGTTATAACGTTTTGCTGTATCTTCTTTAATATTTTATCCGGGTTGGCCTCAAGGTGCATCTTGGCGGCTTTTCCCAGCAATACCATTTTATTAAGCGCAGCTACGCGCACACGAAAAAACTCATCAAGGTTGTTCGAAAAAATACCGAGAAAACGCAGGCGGTCGTGGATGTGATTGGTGGGGTCGTTGGCTTCCTGTAATACCCTTGCGTTAAATGCCAGCCAGCTTAAATCCCTTATTATAGTTTGTTTGGTTGTTTTTATCATGGCAATAAAGAATCGCTAAAAATACTTTAAAATCCACCCGTTAATAAGAGTTTACAATTTCTTAATACGGTCAATAATGGATGAACTGGAATAACCTTCCACAAATGGAATTATTTCTACTGCGCCGCCTATACTCCTTACAAATTCTGCGCCAACAATCCCGGATATTGTATAATCGCCACCTTTAACGAGCACATCCGGTTTAATCATTTTTATTAAAGTTTCAGGGGTGTCTTCATCAAACAGGCAAACAGCATCCACACAAAGGAGGGAGGCTACCTGGAAAGCCCTGTCCTGCTCATTGGTTACAGGGCGGGCGGCGCCTTTCAATCTTTGTACAGAACTATCGGTATTTAAACCCAATATAAGGATATTGCCAAAATCAGCAGCCCGTGCCAGGAGGTCGAGGTGCCCATGATGCAATATATCGAAACAACCATTTGTAAATACTATCTTTTTGCCTGTGGCGCGCCATATATTACATTCACGGGCAAGGGCTTCACTGCTATATATTTTGTGTTGTATCCACTGTAATTTTTGCATTTCTTTTGCGGTTATAAGCATGAATTGATAACAGGGAAATAATACCCAGCGCAATTATCAGTACTGTCTGCACGGCCCATGCTATCCATCCGAAAGCCTGTGCAGGAATTTCAGGTATGTCGTAAACAACAAGGATCTGTGCAACCATTAAGGTGTACATGCCAATGCCGCCCGGTGTTATGATAAGGCCTATGCTGCCATATACCAATACCACCAGTGAGGCAAGGGCTGATAAATGATGTGTAGGAGGCAGGCTTTTAAGTCCAATATATATCTGAATAACGTACATTAACCACATAAGAACAGTAAGACCAATAAATTCCCACCTTTTTTTCATGTGCATTATAGAAAATATACCATGGCTCATCTCTTTCATTACCTTCCCGAATTTGGTTTCCCTATGCCTTCGGTATATGAGTACCAATGAAACAATCAATATTATAACCGCCGCAAGAATAATCAGTAAAACAGTTTGGTTCCTTTCTATTTTTTGGGATAACAGGTTCATTTTTCCCCCAACATAACTACTGATGGTGTTTATCTGGACCAGAAACGCTATAATAGCTATAGAGATAAGACAAAGAATATCAAAAGCGCGCTCTGCCACTATGGTCCCTATCATTTTATGAGCAGGCATTTTTTCGTACTTGGCTAATACGGTACATTTAGCTACTTCGCCTGCGCGGGGCAATGCGAGGTTGGCAAGATATCCTATCATTACCGCGAACATAGTGTTGGTGACTGTTGGCCGTAAATCCATTGTTTCCAGTAAATACCGCCAGCGCAGCGCCCTGAAAAAATGAGAAAAGAATCCGGCAATAAAAATGGGGATTAAAAACCACGCATCAATACTTCTCATTGCCAGCACAAGTTCTGTAGTTTGCTGAGGTGTAAGCTCATGCAGCATGTGATAAACAATCCATATTCCCAACCCAAGAAAAATTATGTATTGTAATATCGTCAGGATGGCTTTCTTCATAATCTAAAGATACTAAGGGAATGTAACAAAAATGACTGACGCAAATCAGCCATATCTATGGTGTCAATTTCAGTAATTACAAACTATTGTCCTCCTTTGGAAAAATTATCACCGGCTTGAATTTCCTTGCTTCTTCAAAATCCATAACGGCATAAGACATGATGATAACTGTGTCGCTTACAGAAATTCTCCGGGCAGCGGGGCCGTTCATACAAATCATACCGGAACCTCTTGTTCCCCTGATCACATAGGTTTGCAACCGCTCACCGCTGTCAACACTAAGTACATGTACCTTTTCGTTTTCTATAATATTAGCGGCTTCCATCAGATCTTCATCAATGGTAATGCTGCCAATGTAATTCAGGTTTGCCTCGGTAATCTTTACCCTATGAATTTTAGACTTTAATACTTCTATCTGCATAGCGGCGGCAAAGGTACGGGTTTAGTTGATTTGTTCATAAGTTTAAAAACCAATAATAAATAAGAAAATATTAATGTAAATCTATCAATCTTTAACATAATTTTATCTCCAAAATTACACTTATGCAAATGAACACTTATTTATTTTTCAATGGCAATTGTGAGGAGGCCATGAACTTTTATAAAGCTGCTTTAGGTGGTAATATCACAGCAATGGCGCGTTACGGCGATGCACCAATGCCATGCAGCGACGATTATAAAAGCAAAATAATGCATGGTGTACTGATGGTGGGTGATGGCAGCATCATGTTTTCAGACAGCAACGAGCAACGTAAAGCAGTATTCGGAGATAATTTTTCCATGTCCCTGAGTTTTAATGCTGATGACGAAATTACCAGGACTTACCATGCTATTTCTGCCGGCGGCACTGTTACCATGCCTTTGCAGGATACATTCTGGGGTGCAAAGTTCGGTATGTGCTGCGATAAATTTGGCATAAACTGGATGTTTAACTGGGATAAGCCCAAAGAATAATCCGACGTAGATGTGCCACACTTTAAAAGTGTGGCACACCTTAAAAACATTCACCAAATTGAAGGTTTAACCAATTAACCTTTTAACCTCTTGCCCTTTTAACCAATTAACCTTTTCCATTCTCATTTATCATTTTTCTCAAAAACGCGTTCCAGCCGCCCTTGCCAATACCAAATTCCTTTGAAATAATGTCATCGAGCGATGTATAGGCCATAATGCGCCTGAGGCCGGTAATGCCATTTTTATTGTAGGCGTCGAGGCACAGCATACCTGTTATTGCACTATAGGGGTTGGTATTATTGTCCATGTAGTAAAACGCATCCAGCTTATCTAAGTTTATCTCCTGGTGCTGTTCCAGGTAAAGGTTCAGGCGTTTAATGTGCCATATCAGCTCATGCCCCATGCTGCCCCCATAAAACGCTGCCAGGCCTTCTTTAAGCGGTGAGTGCGGGTAAAGCTTGTTGAGGTAGATATGCACCACCTCATGAAAATAGTTTTCCCCCAATCCCCCGCAGTAAATAATATTATCCATATCGTCCGATATGCCGCTTGGCTTATCCCGGTTGCCCATGGCTACTGTAAAATCAAATCCCCTGAAATGTTCCAGTTCTTCCTTTGTATCAGCGAAATAATAACGGATGTTAATTGGGGCTAAATTCCATTCGCGCTCCAGTTCTTTTATTCGCACCGTAAGCGTCTTCGCTTTCTTTTTATCAAAACTATGATAAGGTGGGTAATGGTAGGTGATATTATCCACTTTCTCTGTTTTCCAGTATTTACCTGCCAGCCGTATAGGGCTGACAAAATGAAGCGCATTATTTTTATCGTTCTGAATGTAGTGATTTGTAATAGACATCACTGAAATTTTGCCTGTAGAATCACCTCTGCCAAACAAAGTCTTAATATGCACAAACCCCTGTTCCGGCTTTGCATAGAGTATGGTTGGTTTACCAATCCTGTAGGTAGGCGCTTCGGTATTAATTCCAAAAACCAATTGATCCGGACGTTTGTATTCTTTACAATCTTCTGCAGTCCAGTATTCATTAAAATCCGGCAAATGACCCGGCTTAAACTCATTGAAATACCTGCTTAAAAAATTTACGGCATTAACCAATTCCGTATCTGCAGGGTCTATCGGGTTGTTCACAGGTATTTGCGCACTACTGCAGTGAAAAGCAAAAATTGCAAATAAGGCTGTATAAAATTTTATCATTGCTCCACGTAATTATACTGCAATATAATTCAAATATTTAAAGGGAGTTACGACAGATATATGACAGGGTTCATTTCAAATTTTCGCATTCGCGCATTTGAAGATAGAAGTAATGTAGCAGAGCACCTGATGGCGCCTTTTTTATGCCGTCAATGATTATTCTGCGGTAAAATGAGGGTTGAGCAACGGATGTTTGCAAATAGCTAAATTAAGTTAGGCATAGGCAGAAAAACCAGCGCCATGCAGTTGAAAGAAGCTTTAGATAACAGCGTACAGCTATTTTTTGGCGCGCGGAGCATTTCGCCAAAAATCGCCTTTTCTTTTGTTACTTTTCTTTTGGCGAAGCAAAAGAAAAGTAAGATAATGCAGGACAGAGATTACACAATATTTATAATTTCTATTTGCGAAGGTTTGAATTGTACCCATAAAAGAGCAAATGTTAAATAAGGTTAAAACCAGAATACGTATCAAATTGCGCATTATATTTGGTAAGATATAGTGGTTACATAGACAATAACAAAGCTGATGGTTCTGTACATAACATGGTTTTGCGCCCTTGTTATTATAACCTGATCACTACTAAATAATTATACTTTGCGTCTTAGCGCCTTTGCGAGAAAACTATATTAAATGGCAGGAATGAAAAAAAATAAACTGAAATGGATAAAAGGGCTGATGCTCTTCAGCCATGTATTGCTGCTGCTGTTTACTGCACAATGGTTAGTCAGCCAGTATAATGACCAGCAGGCCCAGTTAAAAAAGAACCTCACAAAATTGTTCACCGAAGTACAGCAGAAAATAACTGATTCGCTGTTACTGCATGTCATAGATCCAACCTTTGTAAATAAAGCGGCTATTACGAATGCCACCAGTCTGCCGGCCGGTGATCAGCCGGGCAAATTAATTGCATTATCACAGCCCGGCCTTCATCGTATTTTAAGCGGCGCCAGAATTTCCAAATCCGAAGAAAAGACATTGTTCAGAATGGATACGATCGTTTTTAATGAACTGTTCACCAGCCAGATGAAGCATAACGGATGGAACTTTCGTTCTGAATGGATCAACAGCAGCGACAGCAATACGAAAGGCGAAAAAGCAATCTTCATTCAAAGTAATTTCTTTACCAACGCTAATGGGGTAGTGGTAAAGAATTATAAATGGTACCTGTATGGAAAATTATTGCCGCAGATATGCTTTGGCTTTATACTCCTGTTTGTTACCGGCGCTGCATTTCTGATCACATTCAAAAGCCTGAAAGCGCAGATAAAGCTGGGGAATATGAAAGACGATTTCATCAGCAATATGTCGCACGAACTGAAGACCCCCATAGCTACCGTAAAATGCGCCCTGGAAGCGCTCAATAACTTTAACGTAATAGAAGATGTAAAACTGAGCCGGGAATACCTCGCCATGGCCTGTTCCGAAATGGACAGGCTGGAACTGCTGGCTACCAGTTCACTGAATACTTCCCTGCTTGAAACCGGAAAGTTATACATACAGCGCGAAAGCTACGACCTGAAAAAATTAGTGGAAGAAGTATTGCAAACCATGCAGCTACGGTTACAGCAGCAGGGAGCAAAGGTTTCCTTTGAATCAAACGGCAGTAATTTCCTGATACCGGTGGACAAACTGCATACACAGGGCGTATTGATAAACCTTTTAGACAACAGCCTTAAATATGGCAAATCGCCGGTAAACATAAACATCCGCCTTGCCGAAAACAATGGCGCAGTGCAGCTCATGCTGTCCGACAATGGCCCCGGTATTCCCGAAGAATACCGCGAAAAAGTGTTTGAAAAATTCTTCCGCGTACCCACCGGCAACCGCCACAATACAAAGGGCTATGGCCTTGGCCTCAGCTATGCCGCACAGGTGATGCGCCAGCACAACGGCGCCATTAATGTGAACAATATGGCGGGTGGTGGGTGTATGTTTACATTGACGTTTTAGAACCCTTTTTTGTTGTTATTCTATTAAAACTGCTACCTTTCTGCCACCAGCTCCTATTATTTTCATAAAATCAGTATCGGCGAATTTAAACATAAACTCGCTCTTACATAATCCTGCTTTTAGAGAAGGCAATAAGTTAATGACGAGATTTAACAACATCCATCATATTCCGTTGATATAACCCATAGGGCAGGTAATCAATAAATTCATAAAACTTTTTTTCTACCTGCACACTTTTCTCAATAAAATTACCAAATGAGTCTATCACTTTGTTCCCAGTATTAAAATAAAATGTTTTAATTGTATAGGTTTTCCCATTAGAATACTCGTATTCTGTAAATCCACAGTCATCACATGTTGTAAGAGGAAAATGACCAGAGTCTTTTGTGAGAATTTGTGATACATGAAGGTTGTTAAATTCCTTAACAATTTCGTTTGTGATACTATCGGTAATATGAAAATTTATTCCGTAGTATTTCATTTTCTTCTTGTCCTTTCTTGCTGTATAACAAAATACCTCTCCGAAATAGTGTATAGAGTCATCCGACCAAATACCTATTTGTTCATTTGGAATACTATACCTGAAATAAAATCTCTTATTAGATTGTTTAATGGATTTTATATTGCCATAATCGTGTAATTTATAAACAGAGTTAAACCTTGTCTTTTTTGAAGCAAAGCACGAAACAAAAAAAATAATACTCAATAAAGCGACCAAACCTTTTATTTTTCTCGTTTTCATTCTTAAAGTTAAAAATGATGAAAGTTACATTTAGTCTGCCACAAATTGTAACGGAAAACGGTTACGCTGAATAATCCCTTGATATTTAGAGTAGAGGTTTTATTTTGGATAAAAAATCTCAAAAAACCCAATGTTGTTCGTAGTGTTCTCTAAAAAAATGTTGTTCGGCGTAGTCTTAGCTATATGCCGGTTTAGGAATGAGAAATTACTATATTATGATATTTTAGCCAATCTTTAACCCTTGCCACCATCATTTTTATATAGTTCTCTGACATATAAAAGTTGGCAATATAATCAAAATTCTTAGCCGCTACGCCTAAATAATGTATCCATATTGCCAATCCTGCATAGGGTATCAGTTCATACTCATATTCGGACAGCTGGTTCTTTGATTGATAGCCTTTAATAAATGCATCTTTCTTTCGTTCATATGCTGCTTTGTCCGGCTCTATGTAAAAGAGCTGCATACAATAATAGCCAATATCTAAAATGAGCCAGCCATTGCCACAATTATCAAAATCGAAAAGAGTAATGATGCCGCTGTCCTGGATATTCAGATTGTCGTACCAGATATCCAGGTGCACTATGCCTTTGGTCAGGTGTAGCTTGCCAAATGCATCAGACAATACGGCTTCCGAAGCTTTTATAAACTGCATTTCTTCCATTTCTTCGGAAATATATCTGGCTACCTGCCGGTATGACCAGTTAACCAGCAAATCAATAGAATAGGTCATTCGCTCAATAGACTTATTGCGTGTAAACTGGTGGAAACTGCCAACTTCTTCCCCTATTTTATGATGAAGCGCCGTTGAAAGGTGCCGCATTTTCTTGCCCTCGGCAAATGAGAATAATACTACATAACGGTTGCCTTCAGGCGCATTTATTTCCTGTATATATTCCTCTTTGGCATTGGCAACCGGAAAGGATACGCTGATAATATTTTTCACCTCGCAAAGCAACTTTACTTCTTCTTCCACATCATGAAAGCTTCTGTGGTTGCGGTTGTAGATACGGAGTATATAATCCGCACTATTGGTGGTTATCCTGTAAGTGTGATTGATATTGGTTTTTAGCAATTGACACCTGGCATTTTTAAAACCATATTGCGCCGATACCCAAACAGCTAAATGATCTGGTGACAGCGTTGAGTTAATAACCGGGAAAACTTCATTATTCATAATGACAATATTAATAAAAAATATTTTAGTTTGACCAGGACTGTGTCCGCAAAATCCTTGATGTGGCCAGATACATAGGCTGCTGTCAGCACACCTTTTTCAGGTGTCAGACAGCTAACAGCCCCTGAAGGGACGGAATATTTAACCGATGGGCAACGCCCATCGGTTAAATAAAAAAACACCGATAAGCCCTGAAAGGGCGGAATATGTTAGCGATGGGCAACGCCCATCGGAACTCATGCCGACACACCGCATTAAATAAAAATAAATATTCCAATAAATTTGGAAATGTCAATAAATATGTCTATCTTTGTTCCTAAATTTGTTAATTATGCATTAATTTTTAATATTATAAAAATTCAGAGCGCAAAGAATGCGCAACGGAGCGCAGGAAATGCGCAGGAATTTGAGCACAAAATTTCACTAACTAATTGATTTTCAATATGAAACTGCGCAATAATCAAAAAAATAAAAAAATCGGTTTAGAATTGCTCACAAATAGTTCGCTCTCCATTGGGAGTAACAAAAAACAGGATTACCTGACCAGGGTCTAAATCTATTTCAAGACGATGCAAACAGCTAAATAACAGACTCCCCTTCAGGGGGCGGGGGTTAACAATACCAGCAACGCATACAACATCATCACCCCGTCTGCAAGACCAAGATAAGCTTTGCCGGAAGGGTGTTTTCTCAGGTAATTTACAACAACCTTTGTGATTACAGCAGTAAGCAAAGCGCCGGCAAGCCTTCCTGTTATAGGGTAACGGAAATATTGTACAATACTTAAAACAGCAAACAACACCAATGTGATATTTATTAAACGGTAACTGTTATCAATACCCACTTTATTTGGCAGGGTGGCAATATTATTTTCAAGATCTGTTTGCATATCCCGTATATCAAAGACAACACACAAAGTGAATATAAATACAAAACGGAGCAGTATCTCAAAAGGGTAGTCCAGGGTATGTTTATGGCTATATAAAATGGGCAATATGGAAGTGACAATAGTCCAGACCCCCGCAAGCACCAATATCTTTAACGAGCCAAACTCCCGTATCCTTTTTTTGTTTTTGAATGGCAGCAGCGGCCAGGAATAGGTGAACGTAAATGCCCCCAAAATAACAGAGGTGATAAGTATTTCGCCCGATAACCAAAACAAACTGGTTATTGCCATTGCCATTCCGGCAATAAAAAATAATAAATACCATGGCCTGAATTGCAGGTTTATGCCGGTTACCATACGCCGCCACCTGATGACATGCTGCAGATTATATACCAGTAATGCGCTTCCGGATACCAGTGAATGAAGCGGGCTTATGTCCGGGGGAATGGAATTATTGATCAGCCGTTCGGTGGCCATGCACAAACCTACCGCGCAGCAAGCAGTGAACAAACTTGTGAAAAGAAATAAATCAATAATGCGGGTGACGAGCTTCACGGCACAAAAATACTACATCCATGATATAGCATCCTCTAATAATCAACCAATCCTCTTATCTTTAAGAATTATTTATCCATACAATGAAAGTATTAACCCGAACGATATGGTTATTGTCACTGGTAAGCCTGTTTACCGATGTATCCAGCGAAATGCTGTACCCGGTAATGCCTATATACCTCCGGAGCATTAATTTTTCTGTTTTGATGATTGGTATTTTAGAAGGCTTTGCCGAGGCCGCAGCGGGCCTCAGCAAGGGCTATTTCGGGAAATTATCGGATAATATGGGAAAACGCCTGCCCTTTGTTCGTTTTGGATATTCATTGAGTGCGCTTTCAAAACCTATGATGGCTTTGTTCACCTTTCCGGTATGGATATTTTCGGCAAGGTCGCTCGACCGCTTAGGCAAGGGTATAAGAACAAGTGCAAGAGACGCTATGTTATCCGATGAATCAAGCCCGGAAAACAAGGGCAGCGTATTTGGTTTTCACCGGAGCATGGATACCCTGGGCGCAGTATTAGGCCCTGCAATTGCCTTGCTTTTCCTGTATTTTTACCCGAAGGACTATAAAACGCTTTTTTATATCGCCTTTATCCCGGGAGTTGTTTCCATCACTTTTACTTTCCTGATCAAGGACAAAAAAACAGAAAAGAAAATCCATATTAATAAAACCCGGTTTTTCGATTTTATCCAATACTGGAAAACCAGTCCTGCCGCATATCGCAAACTTGTAACGGGCCTGCTGCTGTTTGCTTTGTTTAATAGTTCTGATATGTTCCTTTTGCTGAAAATAAAGGCGGAAGGGTTTAGTGATACTCAAGCCATTGGTGTGTATATTTTTTATAATCTCGTATATGCGATTTTTTCTTACCGCCTTGGAGTATTGGCCGATCGTATCGGTTTGAAAAAGGTTTTCCTGGTGGGTTTAGTACTTTTTACAATAGTCTATTTTGGAATGGCGTTCAATAACAACCTGTATTTTTTCTTTGTATTGTTTTTCGTGTATGGCATTTATGCGGCAGCTACAGAAGGTATCAGCAAAGCATGGATATCAAACATTACAGATAAGAAAGACACGGCAACCGCTATCGGCACTTATACCGGATTCCAGAGTATATGCACTTTAGTAGCAAGCAGCCTGGCCGGGCTGGTATGGTATGAGTTTGGCGCTATGGCGGTTTTTCTGATCGCAGCAATTGCAACAGTGATACTTCTTTTTTATTTCCAATTTGTTATAAGAAATGGAAATTAGCAATAGCTTAATTTATATGTGAAAGAAATGATAAAATGGCATGAAAATTGCTCTATATACTTTATCGTTTTAAAAACCTGGAAATATGAAAAAGACTTTCTTTATTCTCGTGTTTTTTTATTTGCTGATAATATCTTTAACCCTTTCAGCTCATTAGGATTAAAATAATTCGCAATATTATAATAGCAATAA
>CAISOH010000009.1 GCA_903887005.1 uncultured Bacteroidota bacterium
GTGTTCACCTCTTCCCATTCCGAACAGAGAAGTTAAGCCCGCCATGGCCGATGGTACTGCACAACAATGCGGGAGAGTAGGTAGCTGCCATATTCTTTTAAAACGCCTTTCTGACTTACGTCGGAAAGGCGTTTTTGTTTTTTGTCTGAATCGCGGATTGAGGGGATTGCACGGGTTTCACGGATTTGTCCTCAATATCTGTCCTGTGCGAGAGACCTCTCTCGGTCTCTCCGAAGGAGATGAGGCCGAATGAGCGCTTTTTCTGACATTATATGCTGTTTTTGTGGGGAAAGCTATTTGGGGACGACTGGAGCCGGCATTGATGTGGCAGGTCCCTTTTCCTGGGTTTAATTTTAGTGCTTGTTTTTTTGCCTTGTTGATTTATGAAACATTTTATTCGTGCTGCGCTAATGGCACGTATTGTAAATGTTATATAATCAATTTGTTGAGAAATTCTAAAAAAAGGAAAATCTCTGTCCTGTACGAGAAAAACCACCCCGGCTGTATTCGGCATTCGCCTCATCCAGCATCCCGCTCCTTGAAAAAAGGAGGGGAGTGTGTTACGTATCTCACAAAGTTTCCTGTCATTTTCAAAGAGTTCCGATAGCTATCGGAACAAAGCAAATTGTTTACGCCCCATGGCAATTGTTACTATGACAGTACTTTGATTGGGCAAAAGCACACTGAACCTTGAAGTAAGTGACCCTTCGATTTCTCAGGGCAGGCTTCCCGGACGGTGATAGTATTACAATGCCGGGAACAAATTATTTCTTTCTTTTTGTGAGGTTGAACTGTGTCCGTGCCTTAGCAGGTACACGCTTCTCAAAGACCCGAAATAAGTGATATTTCAGTGGTCATTGTTTTAAATCCAGCCATTATTATGCAACAGCTTTGCAATTTGCACGGCATTGGTGGCTGCTCCCTTCCTTAAATTATCAGATACGATCCAGCAGTTGAGGGTGTTGGGTTGTGAGTAGTCCCTTCTTATCCTGCCTACAAAAACTTCGTCTTTACCTTCCGCGTCAAGGGGGGTAGGGTATCCGTTCATGGACGGGTTATCTATGACAACAACGCCTGACTGGTTTGAAAGGAGTTCTTTAATACTGGATTCGTGAAAGTCTTTTTTCAGTTCAATATTTACACTTTCGCTGTGGCCGCCAACAACGGGGACGCGCACGGTTGTGGCTGTTACCCGGATGCTGTCGTCGCCCATGATCTTGCAGGTTTCGAGGGACATTTTCATCTCTTCCTTAGTATATCCGTTATCCTGGAAGACATCAATATGCGGTATGATATTGAGGTCTATGCGATGCGGGTAAACGCCATGTCCGCTGCCGCCTGCCCGCTGGTCCATTAATTCCTTCACCGCTTTTTGCCCGGTACCGGTAACGGATTGGTAAGTGCTTACGACAACCCTTTTAATGCCATATTCCCTGTGAATAGGATGCAGCACCATTACCATTTGTATAGTGGAGCAGTTAGGATTGGCAATTATGTAGTCATTTTGAGTTAGTACATGGCCGTTTACTTCCGGTACTATAAGTTTTATATCTTTATTCATACGCCATGCAGAAGAATTATCCACCACGCGGCAACCGACAGCGGCAAACTTCGGAGCAAGCTCCAGTGACGTTGCGCCGCCTGCAGAGAACAAAGCAAGAGCGGGTTTCATGGCAATAGCGGTATCTGCGGATACGACCGTATATTCTTTTCCACGGAATGAAACTTTTTTTCCTACTGATTTTTCAGAGGCAACGGGAATCAGTTCCGTAACCGGGAAATTTCTTTCTTCCAGTATTTTCAGCATGGTGCTGCCAACGAGGCCTGTTGCGCCAACTAATGCTACTTTCATTTGTAATAATTATTAAGTCAGAAAAATGAGGGGCAAAGATAGCATTGATAAAGCATTTCAATAAATCCTTTGCGAAAGCGGGGAGCTTTTTATTTATTACTTTCGCAAATTGGCGATTTACTTCCTCTAAGATGTATTCTTAGAAATAAGCCGAACTATTATTTTATATATTTATCGGAGAATCCGGGCAATACAAGGGAAAAAGAACTTGCATTCCGTCGTTTGAAGACCTATCAGGTATATAGATGTAACACCAAAATAGAAAACTTATGAGATTCCCAGACCAAATAGACATACTAGCTGAACAGCTAAAGACGCTTCTGCCGATGAAGCCAGAGGATAAACAAAGGCTGGACAAGAAGTTTCGCCTTGAGTTCAATTACAATTCTAACCATCTGGAAGGGAATACGCTGACATATGGAGAGACAGAGCTACTGCTGATATTCGGAGATACCAAGGGTAGTCACTCTATGCGTGAATTAGAGGAGATGAAGGCGCATGATGCAGCCTATCACCTGGTAGAAGAATGGGCTAAGGATAAGGAACGCCCATTGACCGAACAGAATATTAAGAACCTGAATGAGATAATACTGGTGCAACCTTTTTGGAAAGATGCTATTACCCCTGATGGACAGAATACAAAACGACTGATAAAAGTGGGTGACTATAAAGAGCATCCCAATTCGGTGCGCCTAGCTAATGGAGAAATTTTTGAGTATGCTAAACCTGTTGATACTCCTATATTGATGCAGGAATTAATTGATTGGTATAGAGGAAAAGAGCATTCAATTCATCCTGTTACGCTGGCTGCAATGCTCCATTATAAGTTTGTAAGGATACATCCGTTTGATGACGGAAATGGACGAGTAGCACGCCTGCTGTTAAATTATATCCTGTTAAGAAATGATCTGCCACCCATTGTTATTAAATCAGAAGACAAGAACAACTATTTGCGTGCATTAAACAGGGCGGATATAGGAGACTATGAGCCTTTCATTGATTATATCGCTGAACAAGTTGTCTGGTCATTAGAACTTTCTATTAAGGCTGCTAAAGGGGAGAGTATTGACGAGCCAGGAGACCTTGAAAAGAAACTTGCACAGCTCAAAAAGAGAATTGGGCAACATACCGACACAAAAATAGAAGTCAAATATAGCACTGAAGTTCTCAGATCCGTTATAGAGAATACGATAACCCCATTGACTATTGCCTGGGAGGATAAGTTGAAAGATTTCGACACTCTGTTCTTGGAAAGAAACGCATTGGTACTGGCACCTGGAACTGGCAGGAAGGGAACATCATTAAGTGAAACCTTTAGTCAGTTTTGCGACGAACAGTTACGAAGGAGATTGCTCAGTCCAGAACCAATAACAGAGATTAAATTGGATATTAATTTTCAAAAATTACGTGCTTTAAATGATAACACTAGCTACAATGGAGGTGAAGTGAGGTTTATTTTCCATCAGAACGCATATGAAATAGAGTTTATCGGATCTAAGAAAAACATCAGTAAGTTATACCATCAGTCATTAAGTGATGATGAAATACAGCATATAGTATCAACAGTTGGTAACTGGTTTTTCTCGAACATTGAAAAAGCAATAGACAGTAATTAGGGTAATAGATAGCAGATATGATTAAAGACTACAAATATGATGTAGCGTTTTCACTTTGCAATCAGGATGCTGAGTTTGCGAAAAAGATAATTACTCTGTTGAGTAGAAATTCCGGAGATGAACGGAGCGTCGCAACCTCAGCTTAATAGCATTGATATAGCTTAGAGCAAAATTGAAAAATGACCATCTCTCAACTGTTTCAAGGTCATTACCGCCGAGTCCGCGAAGGGCGAGACGTCGGCGGGGACAGTCACCATTTTTTGTGCTCATTTCATTACCGCCGAGTCCGCGAAAAGCGAGACATCGGCGGGGACTTTTACTAATTCAAAGGATGTTACCTTAAAATTAGCCGGGAAGAAAAAAGAAAAATTTAAATCCCGGTGAGGCGGAAACCAAAGCTGAACGGATGCTGATCAAGGCCGTTAGTATATAATGAGGTGAGCTGGTAGGTAGCGTAAAACCTGAACATATTTTCAATCCCAAACTCAGCAGTAAGACATGTATTGAAATCTGCAAGGCCATAGGCGTCATGCTGTTTTACTTTGCCACGAGGGCCGGAAACCTGTTTGGTCCAGGAGTCTAAGCGGTACCCTTCAGTAAGACCTCCTCCATAAACCAGCCAATTATCTTTACTAAGCCTTGTCTTGAACGTGAACATAAGCGGGACATTCAGATAATCAAGCGCCAGTTTATCTTTTTTAAAGGATATGGTGTCAAGTGTAACAGCTGCCGGATACCGGGTGTAAGTGAGCGGCTGGTCGTAACGGAAGTTATATAGCTGCAGCCCTAAACCGGAGGTAATATAGATACGCTGGCCATGCGTGTGCAATGCCTTAAAGCGAACCAACAGCGGATAAACATTTACATTAACGGACTTACCCTGCCGCAGATCAAAAAGGCTGGCATTTTGCTTGCCGGCAGGGACATTCAGAAAAGTTTTTACTGCCGGGTTTGCGTAGTTTGTGTTGTCTTTCAAAATATTGATCCCGAGATCAAATATTGTCATGCCAGTTTTAAACTTTGGATCTTTCTTTCCTTCGTTTTTTTCGTCATCATCACCATTTTTAATCACTCCGGCTTTGGTGACAGCGCTGTCTTTTTTCTGAACAGAAAGGCCTCCGGGCAGGGTTATGGACATGGTATATTTTTTCTTTTTCTTTCCGGTTTGTGTACTATCTGTTTGTGCAGAAAGTGTGCCGGCAAACAATAAGAAGGCGATTGCGATAATTGCGCAGTATTTACTTTTCATAATTTCTAAATTTTAAGTTTGATTTTTTTAAAAGGATATAATTAGTTTTCTTTTTTCTACTTTAACATCAATGGTAATTCTTTTGTCATAGAGGTTTTGCTTTGCTGTATTCACACTATTGTAAACATCAGCTACTGCGCCTGCTATATTTTCAAATTGCTTCTTTTTTATGTCATTCAGCGGGAGCTTATCCCACAAGGTTTTCCGGGCTTCTTCATTGTTTTCTGATACGGTACAGACAGGGACATTTTTCGTTTCCTGTGCTATTACTTTTTCATTATTGTAAGGCATCTCTTTTATTGCTGCCAATGGTAAATCATTTATTGCAGGTTCCAGCGCAACAGACACATCAACTGTATTATCCGGATGCTTCTTCTCTTTTTTTACTTTCATCATTACAGCCATTCTGTTAGCCGGTTTCACAACTGAAGGTTTTACATCAGTGTTATGTTTTGCCAGCAAAGTGCTGTCAGGTTCCTGCAAAGTACTTTTAGCAACAACCGGAGTGGCGGCGCCCTCTGGCTTGCCTGCGGGCAAGACAGGAATTATCGGGGTAACGCTATCTGTTTTAGCGATCTCCGTTTTATTCCTTTCTGTTGAAATTAATTTAAACAAAGAAATAAAAACCAGCGCAGCCACACCTGCCGCTATACTGTATCTTCTCCATTGAGGAAAGGCAATAATGCGTTTTTCCTGCAAGGGTTTAAGCAAAGAATGTTTGTCTTCAAATACCTGGGCTGTATCCGGTGTTAAGCGTGTAAGTTCATACGCAGCCATTTCTTTTTTAAGCTCCGGATGCTTGCTGACAAATGCTATTAATTCCTGTTCCTCCTCCGGGCGTAACTCGCCATCGGCATGCATCATCAAATATTCTTCATAATTTTTCCACGTGATCATAACCAATGTCATTAACTTAACGAGTAAAATATATCACCCCTTCGGGGTTTAACACAGGATTTTCTTCATTTCGCTATAATAATATCAACCCTTCGGGTTTAGTAATACTTAAGTAGTTAATGACATTAAAGTCATAACTAAATAACATTTTCAACACTCACCAAATATTCTTTCAGAATTTTTCGGGCGCGGTGCAGGTAAACCTTCACCTGCGAGTAATTATGTAAGAAAAGCATAGTGCAGTGTTGCGGTAACCCTTATGGAGGATCCGAAAGTTTTTAATTTTAGTTATTCATTATTAA
>CAISOH010000010.1 GCA_903887005.1 uncultured Bacteroidota bacterium
AAAACTATATTTGAAAATATTACAAACTAAACTACTTTTACAAACTATGCATTCCCTGTTGCCAAAATCTCTGCATCCCTGATTGCCATTTTCTCTGCATTGTTACTTACCAGCTACAAAAGACTTGTTTTTTAGTATTAAGTTAGTATTTTTGATGTAGAAATGTGCGTAAAAGTGTTCAAAAAATATCACACAAAACTTCACACACTTTTAAAATAACATGTAATAAATAGAAAATAAAATTACTTAAAACGTTGTAAATCAATAAGCGGAAGTAGCTCAGTTGGTAGAGCATCAGCTTCCCAAGCTGAGGGTCGCGGGTTCGAGTCTCGTTTTCCGCTCTAAAATATAAAGCCTCAACATCTTTCATCAGATTGTTGAGGCTATTTTTTATTAATGTCCATTTGTAAACTGTTTTGAATTCTCCGCTTCATTCAAAACAGTGGGAAACCTAATCTAAAGGGCGCTGGTAAGTGTTGAAAAAACGCACTATTTCTATTTCTTTCTTTTGGGGTTTATGCCTGTAAATTACCATAATACGTTTGTTTATTATGCTTTTTCTGATATTTCGGCGTTTATTCGTTATTATGCCTGTTTGCGGTTGTAATGAAAGTGAAAAAAGCTTACGATGAACGGCCAAAATAAAGTTTTTTACTTCCTTTTCAGACCATTCTTTTTCCAGATATTCAATGTTATGATCGTATGTTTTTATTGCCAGAGCTGACCATACTATTTTGTGAACCATTTACTGTATTTTTTCATTACGGTTTCATGTGGTATTCCATTGCCTTTATCCAGGTCGGTAAGTGCTTCATCAATTTCTGCCTGAACTTTCTTAGGTAGCTTATCCCACCAATCATCTTCCTGCTCTGCTTCCATCATAGCATAAAACATTTTTACTACCTTATCATCCGCTATATCAACATACTTTTTCACTTCATTTCGCATTTCTTTTGTTGCTGCTGAATTCATACGATTGCTTTTTTACAAATTTAAGAGTTTTTGCTTTTAAATAGTATATACGTTCAGCAATGGTTGTTATTTATTGACTACCTGGTTAATATCCGTCCAGGTAGCATGTATTTGATTTGAATCGAGGGCTTTATTCATAATGTTCACTTCGGCTATAGGGCCAATGAAATAACGCGCCTTGTTATTTCCTTCCATATTGCCAATGAAAAGCTTTTGTCCGGAATTACGCACAGGCCCTTTCAATACTTTTGTAAGTAAGAGACTGCCATTCCTGTAAATATCCAAATGCCCCGGATACACATTCATCACAATGTAAGTCCAGGTATCTTCCGGAAAGGATGCTGTACAGGCAATACCATTCACCGAAAAATAATATTGAGATGAGTTAAAGACTTTACCTATAGCAAATCCATTTGAATCCTGTGCATTGCCCGCAATTGTCGCTTCCGGAAACATTTGAGGTTCATTGTAAAATAATGCCTCTACAGAAAACCCGCTGTCGAGCCGGACCGGGACGATACCCATAGCATCACTGATGCGTAATTGTATTCCTGTCGTATCATCGTTATATTTCCGGTGCATGACAAGCGCATCCCTATGGCCGAGAAATATTTTACCGGGAATACGGGTAGTTCTTTTTGTCAGCCATACCAGGGTATGGTGATCGTATGCCCTGCATTCATAAGTTGCTCCCATAACAGCACAGGACCGGAACAAAAAAGGATAGGTATTGTCCCTGGCCTCCCAATAAATTTTGAATGAAGAATCTGTGATGACCTTTTCCAGCCGGTGCATATCTGCCTGAAAAAAAAGTTCTATTAAGCCCGGGTTGAAGGCGGATATTCTCTTATTGCCATCAAAGAACAATGCCTGGTGTTTTCTTTGTGCAATAACCAGGATCTTTTCGTTTTCCCGTGATGTCTTTTCAATAAAACTCTTGCCGGCTTCAATATCTTCCTGAACATCTTTATAATTATTTTTATCCTCATCCTGGGTGACCAATGCCGCAATAGCAGGAGCGCTGAATAACAGCTCAATGATGGAGAACGATACCAGGAAAAGAAAAATGGCGAAAAGAGCGCTGAATAAAAACTCATTGGTTTTTTTGACAATAACCCACAGCTCGTCACCAAGAATTGCCAGCAGTAAAATACAAAATCCTGTGCTTGAAGAAAAACTGGAATTATGGCTGCGCCCCTGAAAATAAATAAGATAGCCAAGGCTAATAAGTGAGAGCAAAAGGACGATTGATGCTCTCGGTGTAATATCTTTCCGGTACCATTTTGCAATGGCATAGGTGAATCCAATTAAGATTATGAGTGCTGATAAATTCCATGGATGTATAATATCCATTGGCAACAGGTCGCAACCTACAGCACTGAAAACAGATATGGTGCCCCCCAATAGTCCCAGGTCCGGCGATACGCCATAGCTAGCCCAGATGAGCAGCTTGAATGCATAAAACACCATCAATGCAACGCAGAAACCTGTAATTAAATGGGTTATTACCGCCCTGTAGTTTACTTTCCCTGTGCTTGTGTAAAAATCCCTGTGAATGTTCATTATTATCCACGACAGGTAACAGGTAATACCTATTTCGGGATTCCAGAGGATAAAAGAAGCCATCACAAAGAAAATGACAGTGTAAAATTTTTTCGATGGAGTAGATAAATATTTAGTGGCTAAGAATAAAAGCATGCCCGGTATGATATACCTGATCGGAAAAAGAGCAAAGAAATTATCAAAATGGTTTAACAATTTCCTGTTCAGATACCCAAAGAATAATAAGGTAGCAAACCCCGAAAAAAGGATCACCTGGTTCCTGATAAATTTTTTCAGCACATAAAAATTGAGCGCAAATGAAAACACCTGGAGCAAAGACATTGTAAGCGAAAAGGTGAATATGCTAAGTCCGGTAAGCCGGAAGATGGGAACCAAAAAATGAGGGTAAAGGCCATAAGTATTAGTAAATCCATTCGCAAGCATGGGCGAACCTGCAAATACCTGCGTCATGGAATAATAGACCGACCCAAAGTCATATTTATTTTCCACTGAGTATGGAAATGAAAAGGTGTTCATGAGCAATATGCCTGCTAATACCCCACCTGTGATCAAATATCCTGACAACTGGGTGGAAATGGAAAATATCTTATTATCCTCCCAATGATATTTTTTATATCCAATAAAGAACATGCAACATACCAATGGGAAAATAATGAGTGTGTATATCCAAAAATAGTTGCCGAGAAAAAACCCACTAAAAAAGAACCGGAAATTAGTATTGCTTGCCTCACCAGTGCCCAACGGTATGATACGACTTGTATTATCTGATGTATTCGCCGCTAAAAAGCCAAATATTATTATCACCAGCACTAATGCAACAAAAATAACTGACAAGGAAAAAAACGGACGCTTTCCGGTAAAGGCAGCTGCCAGTCGCACCTTCGACAACAACATGTAAAACAAACACAAAGACGGCAGAATGGTGATAATGCCCAGCCGGAAGAGCATTGCTTCCATAGGCTCAGGGCGCGCGACCTTGGGTTCTACCAACAGCTGGTATGCAACTTTGTACAA
This sequence comes from uncultured Bacteroidota bacterium, assembly GCA_903887005.1. Classification (GTDB taxonomy): domain Bacteria; phylum Bacteroidota; class Bacteroidia; order Chitinophagales; family Chitinophagaceae; genus Nemorincola. The sequence goes on from CAISOH010000010.1 coordinate 3,550, forward strand.
ATGATCAATATCCGGATGATAAACATTTTGCGCGATGACTGCTGCAATAAAAAAGACCAGCAAAGCGCCAAGAATAGAAAATATCCAGCACAAGCCCTCTTCTTTTAATTGTAACGGATCAGCAAGGTTCATGAAGTTGAACGGGAAATTAAAAATACAATTTTAGCTTTAAAAGTCCACAATGCAAAGTAATAAACCGATCTGATAATATAGATATCCGCATTATTCTTATCACAATGGAAAGCTTATGTGACATATCTTAACAGTCTTGGGCGTTAGCTGGAAACAAGCGTAAGTATGGGTTGAATAATTACAAGCCTGACACTTGAAATTCATATGAGACAAACACTACATTTTATGTAAACCAATACAAGCGGAAGTGTCAACTGCAAACTGTCAACTGCGAACTGTCAACTGCAAACTGCAAACTGCAAACTGCCAACTGCGAACTCAATTATAATTTATCGTAACAGCAACTCCACCCGGATTAGTGTACACTCCTGCCGGCTGCGAGGCAGGTACTACCATTGTAGCGCTTACTTTAAGACTTTGTCTTCCGCTGCCACTCAATGTTCCTGTGGAAGCAGGGCTGCTTGTAAAAGAATTCACCGTCATAGTATGGCCGCTGCCATCTGAAATAGTGCAACTGGCAGGAAGTGTAATGACATAAGAATAACTTGCCTGGCCTATTACCGTAAATTCAGCCGCCTTTACGGTACCTGTTGTTGCTGGAAGCGTAATACCACCCGCGCCTCCGGTTGTGCGGATACTGGAGGTGCCTAGTATTACAGTGCCGCCTGTACTTGCAGATACCGCAACATTGCCAAAGTTCATATCCGTTACTTTCGTGATGGCAATCGGGATAATTATGTTAGCCTCCGCCGATGCGGACGCCGATGTCTGTGCAAAAGAAACGGAATTAGATCCAAGTATTATTATAGCAGTAATGATTGTTTTTGCAATCTTGATCATTTTAGAAAAATTTGCGAAAACCACATTTCGATAGCGTTTATATATTTCAAAACCTGATTTTCCTTTAATCCTTTAATTTGAACGTAAATATAGTTATTGATTCTGAATAAAAGACATTAAATATCAAATGATTACGTATAAAACAATGCCAATGGAGTGTCCAGAAAACATTAAGGGCATCTCTAAAAACTACATATTTTTCCTAAACAAATTATATGAGTGATTTTATTTTATGTTTGGGTCCTTTACATTTCTAAAATTTTCATTTCAAATTAATTTTTGTTTCAGATTTTTCATTATTTTTTCATTATAAG
>CAISOH010000011.1 GCA_903887005.1 uncultured Bacteroidota bacterium
CTTCTCATTAAGCCCTTTAATTAAGGTTTCCAGATTCTCAATTATTTTGTTTTGGGTCGCTATACGATCATCTATCAGCGACAAAAAAGCTGCTATCCTCTCTTGCTCTATAAGAGTTGGGAAGCTAATCTTAATGCCTTTAATAATTGTTCCACTTAAATTTTGCTGACCACCTTGGTTACTCAGGTCTATGATTTCCTCATATCTCTTCGAAAGATTTTGAAACAGAAATAAAGAATCTAAAATATTTTTATTAGTGATTATAGAAGCACAAGCTTGATTTGTGCAAGCTTCGATACCCAATACTGCAATTTTGCCACGAGTTTTTCCTTGTCCATACATTGCGATGAGTAAACTTCCTTTGGGAAATAATTTGGCTGATGATTTCTTTAGCCCTTCTTCGGTTATTCTCTCTTCTGTATCATAAATGATATTAAAGTCAATTAAAGTTGTTGATACCCATGGAATATCGCCATTCCAAAATAATGGGTTTGATCTACTGGGTGTTCCTCCAGAAGAAATTTCAGATAGGTCTCCCAATGTCTTTACGTCCCACGCTCCCTTAAACCCCGGAAATCTCAAATTAGGAACATTAATGACTTACATCTGGTTTTAAAACCCTTGCTAATAATTTCCTTTGAGGTTAAATCAAAAAATATTACATGAATCAGCAAAAAACAATCTCAGAGATTATATCCCTGTGGAAAACAGACAAGAAACAGTATGTAAAAAAATCAAGCTTTTCGGCATATATGCTCCTGCTTGAAAATCATTTAATACCGGCATTTGGCAGCAAATACGATATTGATGAATCCGAAGTCCAGGACTTTGTCTTACAGAAATTAGAGCAAGGGCTGAGCCAGAAAACCGTCAAGGATATTCTTATCGTGCTGAAAATGGTCCTCAAATTCGGGGCTAAAAACAAATGGCTGAATTATCAGCAACTCGACATTCAGTTTCCTACGGAAAGAACCAGACAGAATATGGAAGTATTGAGCCGCACCCATCAGAAAAAGATGATGCAATACATACAGGAACATTTCACCTTTCGAAATTTAGGCGTGTACATCTGCCTATGTACAGGTATGCGTATCGGCGAGGTCTGCGCTCTTAGCTGGGAAGACATTGACACAGACAACGGCATTATTAATATCCGCCGAACCATACAGCGTATTTATATTATCGAAGGTGACATTCGCAAAACAGAAGTGATCCTCGACACCCCTAAAACCAAAAATTCTATTCGTGAAGTGCCTATGAATAAAGACCTGCTAAAAATGCTAAAACCTATCAAAAAGATTGTCAATCCATCTTTTTATGTCCTGACAAATGATGCCAAACCAACTGAGCCAAGAACCTACAGGACATATTATAAAAACCTAATGAAAGACTTAGGAATGCCGGAACTCAAATTCCACGGACTTAGGCATAGCTTTGCAACCCGGTGCATAGAAAGTAAGTGTGATTATAAAACGGTAAGTGTTTTGTTAGGGCATTCAAACATAAGCACTACATTAAACCTGTATGTGCATCCAAATTTGGAACAAAAGAAGAAGGCTATTGACCAGATGTTTAAAGGGTTAAAATAATCGGTTATTTTCTTGTTCACTGTGAGCATTTCAAGTTTATAATTATAATTTTAGAGCCTACAATGGCAGATTAATCAAATAGCAGCAAATCTACTTAACGAGCATTTATCAATAAAAATTAGCAGATGCAAAAAGGCGAAATTCATATTTATACAACAAACAATGGCGCAGATATTCAGGTAACACTGGATAATGAAAGTATTTGGTTGGATGCTCACCTAATTGCAACGTTATTTAATGTTAAACGGCCTGCCATTGTAAAGCATATACAAAACATATATAAAGCCAGTGAATTGACAGAGGGTTCAACCTGTTCCATTTTGGAACAGGTTGCCAATGACGGGAAAATAAGAAAAATGAACCTATATAACCTTGATATGATAATTTCAGTTGGTTATAGGGTTAATTCAGCACAAGCTACCCAATTCCGCCAATGGGCAACACAACGGTTAAAGGACTATCTCGTAAAAGGCTACGCCATTAATCAACAGCGTTTAGAGCAGCTTAACCAGATAGTAAATGTAATACAGCAATCAGGCACAACCGATAGCTTGCAGCTTACTGAAGTAAAAGGGCTATTGGACATTTTGAGCAGTTATACCCGGAGTTTTGTATTACTCAGTCAATTTGATAGCAATAGCTTTCAAACTGGTAAGCTAAACGCTAATATTACCTATGTAATAGAATATACCGAAGCAAAAGCCGCTATTGCAGAATTGAAGCATCAACTAATTGCTAAAAAGGATGCAACCGAATTATTTGGTAATGAGAAAGACCAAAGTTTTGAAGGGACATTAAATAGCGTGGTGCAAACTTTCGGAGGAGAATATGTGTACCCTACTATTGAAGAACAAGCCGCACATTTGCTCTATTTCATTATTAAAAACCATCCATTTAGTGATGGCAACAAACGTATTGGGGCATTCCTTTTTATCTGGTTCCTTGAAAAGAACAAACACCGATTCAAGAAAAATGGAGAAATAAAAATTAACGATAACGCATTGACGGCATTAGCCTTACTGGTAGCGCAAAGCGACCCGGCAGATAAGGAACTAATGACATCGCTGATATGTAACTTAATAGATAATGGCTAAACAACCCGAACAAATATTAGAAGAACAATTGGTAACTCAACTGGCAAAGTTGGGTTATGGTTTGGTACTTATCAAAGACGAAAAAGAATTGGTTGCCAATCTGAAACAGCAATTAGAGAAGCACAATAATATTCAGTTTAGTAAGAAGGAATTTGAAAAGGTCTTAAACATTCTCAGCAAGGGATCTGTATTTGAAAAGGCGAAAACCCTCAGAGAAAAACAGCATATAGTGAGGGACAATGGAGACAACCTTTATTTTGAATTTATCAATTCCGAGCATTGGTGTCAAAACCAGTTTCAGGTAACACACCAGGTAACAATAGAAGGTAAGTATAAAAACAGGTATGACGTTACGCTACTCATCAACGGTTTGCCATTAGTGCAAATAGAACTCAAGCGTAGAGGGCTTGAACTAAAAGAAGCATTTAACCAGATCAACCGTTACCAACGTCATTCTTTCGGTGCAAACTCTGCTTTATTTCAATACTTGCAAATTTTCGTGATCAGTAACGGGGTAAATACAAAGTATTACGCCAACAACAGGTTTCAATCTTTCAAACAAACATTTTACTGGACAGACAAAGAGAATAAACGGCTAACTAACATATTAAACGGGTTTACCAGCGAGTTTTTAGAGCCATGCCACATATCAAAAATGATATGCAAATACATTGTTCTGAACGAGACAAATAAGATATTGATGGTGCTTCGGCCATATCAATTCTTTGCGGTAGAGGCACTCATTGACCGGGTAAAAAACAGTAACAAAAATGGGTACATCTGGCATACCACAGGTTCCGGCAAGACATTGACTTCATTTAAAGCCAGCCAGATATTAATGAACCTGCCACAGGTAAAAAAAGTGGTGTTTGTGGTGGACAGAAAAGATTTGGATTACCAAACCAACAAAGAATTTAACAGCTTTAGCAAAGGGTGTATTGACGGTACAAATAATACAAATCAATTAGTACGTCAATTTTCTAACGATACTAAACTGATCGTAACCACCATTCAAAAACTAAATACTGCAATCAGTAAAAAGCAGTATTTGGAAAAAATGGAGAAATTGAAAGATGAGCATATTGTCTTCATTTTTGACGAGTGCCACCGTTCACAGTTTGGGGAAACACACAACCGGATTAAGGCATTCTTCAATAACATTCAGTTGTTCGGATTTACAGGCACACCCATTTTCGCCGACAATGCTGTAAAAAATGAATTGGGTAAACGTACCACTACAGAACTATTTGGCGAATGTTTACACAAATATGTAATTACCGATGCCATTAAAGATGAAAATGTACTGAAGTTCTCGGTGGAATATGTAGGGCGGTATAAAAAGAAGGAAACTGCTACAGAAATTGATATTGAGGTAGAAGACATTGACACCAAAGAGTTGATGGAATCACCGAAACGATTAGAGAAAATAGCCGATTACATTATAGCCAACCACAACCGCAAGACACACAGCAGGGAATTTACTGCCATGTTTTGCATAAGTAATGTTGCTACGCTGATTAAGTATTACGACATTCTTCAAGCAAGAAAGGAAGCGGGGCTGCATAATTTGAGAATTGCCACCATTTTTAGTTATGTTTCTAATGAGGATGATGCAGATGCAAACGGCTTTCTGCCGGAGGAATTGTCGGTGGTAGAAGAGCCTGCTGCTTTATATGGCTTACAGGCACATAGCCGGGAAAAATTAGATGAATTTATCGAGCATTACAACCAAATGTTCGAGACCAAATTTTCAACCAAAGACAGCGAATCGTTTTACAACTACTACAATGACATTTCAAAGAAGGTAAAGGAGCGTAAAATTGATATTTTATTGGTGGTAAATATGTTCCTTACGGGTTTTGACAGCCAAACCCTGAATACTTTATATGTTGACAAAAATCTTCGGTATCACGGGCTTATACAAGCCTATTCAAGAACCAACCGGATTTTAAATGAACTGAAATCGCAGGGGAATATTGTTGTTTTCCGAAATCTTAAAAACGCTACTGATGAAGCAATCACTTTGTTTAGCAACAAAGAGGCCATTGAGGTAATAATAATGAAACCCTATGAGGACTATGTAAAGAAATTCAATGAAGCCTTTATTGCACTACTGAAGATAACACCAACGGTAAACAGCGTAAACGAATTACAGACAGAAAGTGAGGAATTGGAATTTATTAAGGCATTCAGGGATCTGATGCGGATTAAAAACATACTGGCTGCCTTTGCCGATTTTAAATGGGCTGATCTGGCAATGAATGAGCAGCTATTTGAAGATTATAAAAGCAAATACCTTGACCTGTACGACAAAGTAAAAAGCGATAACCAGAAAGAAAAAGTATCCATTTTGGAAGATGTGGACTTTGAACTGGAACTGATCCACCGGGATGATATAAATGTCAATTATATCATTCAGTTACTTATCAAACTGAAATCAAGAGTACAGGGCGATATATCTCAAACCGAGAAAGAAATCTTCAACTTACTCAACACAGAAGCCCACTTGCGTAGCAAACGGGAATTGATAGAGAAGTTTATACAAGAGAACCTGCCGGTTATTGAAGACACAGACAACATCCCGCAGGAGTTTGAAAAATTCTGGAATGCTGAACAACAAAAGGCATTTAACCAGCTTATAAAAGACGAGAACCTATCCGCAGAGAAAACCGAAAAAATTATTGAAGATTACTTATTCGCAGAAAGAGAGCCGCTAAGAGACGAAGTCCTGGAGCTGATAGCAGGCGACAAACCGACGGTACTGGAGCGTAAAAAAGTCGGTGATAGGATATTGAATAGGATTATGACATTTGTGGAAACCTTTATTAACGGGATAGCGGGAGGATAGTATGAATTTACTGTTTAGATTTGCCCGACTTTTAAAATAATTTGGCAAAACGAACAAAAACAATCTCAAAAGCAAATAACAACAAATGGGTTTTGAATGGAAATTAATTATCGGCAAATGGTTTTCAAATATTTTCAATGATTTCTAAATGGTTTTCAATGGGTCGGCAAATGGTTTCTTATGGTGCGCGAATAGTATTTATTTAAGAAACGGGAAAAAATTAAAGGTCAACAGTAAAACATACAATATTTTATAAAATGAGTAGTGTGCAGATTAAAATTGACAAAAGTATCAGGTTAGAGGACATTGATTCGTGCTACGAGGAACTATATAATTATATTAAAAAAAATATAGTTATTGATTTATTGATTCCGAGAGAGCTAAATAATTACTATTTAGGATTAGTCCCAACGTTATATCAATTTGCCATTACTTGGATTCGATATGACAACTCTGGTAAATTAATGCTGGATATAGAGGACCCAGCAGAGACAGATTTTGAAAAAATTTACGAAAATGAACTTTTATTTCCTTTGATCTCTTTAGCTTGGAACAAAAATGAAGTTTTTAATAGAAGTGGAACTATAAATCTTAGGAGTTATTTACGACCCAAAAATATTGACTTGTTTAGTAAAATGAGAGCAGTTAAACCTTTAAAAGGAAGGAAACTCTTACTAACAAATTTCGACCATCTCCCTCAAGATAGAGGATTGCTTCCCTGTTTTGAAATAAATCAGGAGTTTATCAAAAATGAATCAATTCTAAATGATAGCTTAACCCCTGGAATTTCTGAGGTTTTAAATTATTCTAAAGAAGTAGAACTGCAATATTCAACGGTTGCCAAACATTTAATTGGAATTGTATATGAATTGATGAAAAACACCTACGAATGGGCAAAAGATGATAGTAATCAAGTCCAGCTTGATCCCAATATGAGGGGCGTATTAATTAAGTTCTACAAGAAAAAAAGAAACACCTTTTTGGAGGATTTTCAAAATCAAAAAGGTCTAACAGAATATTTTAGCAGCCTTGTTTTGAAGGAAAATTCAATTAATGAATTATATTTTTTGGAGCTATCAGTTTTTGATAGTGGCATAGGCTTTGTTGAAAAGTATAAGTCTTTAAACAACGCAAAAAGTTATACAGACATTGAGATAGTTAAAAAGTGTATGATAAAACATAACACTTCAGCTAAAGGATTGAATAAAGATGATAAAGGAATTGGATTAGATAGAATTCTGTCAATACTTAATGAGAAAGGATTTCTAAGGATAAAAACAGGAACTGTTTGTGTATATAGAAATCTTATTTCTCACAAGTACCAATCAGTTAGCAATGACGACATTACAGGAATGGAGCTATTTGATTGGAATAAAAACAGCAATACAGATTATACAACTTATAAAAATGCAGAAGGCTCTGTGATCACCATAATTTATCCTTTATCAATAACCTTACAAAATGAATAATTTTTACATTTATAAACTTAATTATAATGAAGGTGAACTCGGTTCGGCAAAACTTGTTTCTTCAACGGTAATTTTCTGTGATAGAGTAGATATTAATGAGGATAATTTGAGAGACGAAATAAAACGGTTCTATGAGGCAAATTATCAAACGGATAAAGTATTCATTATTGGAGGAGAGTATCTGAAAGATGATTTACTCGATGTTTTTATAGCAAAGCAGGAGAAAACATTTATTGGCATTCCCAAGCGACAGGACACCTTTTTGAAAGACAATATATATGTATTGACGTTTAATAAAGAAGGTTCATTAACATGCCATAACGAGAAAACTATTCCCAAGGGATTTTCTAACTTATATTTAAATGAAGGAGTTCAAAACATTTTTATAAAACGTGGAGGTCTAATTACTTCACAAGGTTCTCACCATTTTGTTTTTCCTTCGGGAAAACATTGTGACAAATTTTTACGAACTGGCAACATATTAATAGTAAGTTCTGAAATTTATTTCATTGCTTTTGCTTTGTTGAAACATTTTGATGAAACTAAATACAATCAAATATATTGCGATACTTCCTCAATAAACAGTATTGCCTTTGCTCTAAGTGAGTTAAAAAATAGATTTATCGCACCGGCAGACCGTAAACAAATTCCAATTGAAAGTTTCAGTTCTTATGATGGTTTATATAAAAATTCCTTTTCTTATAGCAAAAACGCATTATTACTCATATCAGCCTCAACTTCTTCAAACATAATTTCTTATATTTTGGATAGCCATCCAATGATTGAACGAAGTAACATCGTTGTATTATACTACTTAGGAGAAGAAAAAAATTATTCAAACATAAAGGATAAGGTGATGTGTAATCTTACTCATCATCCTAAAAGAAACGCTACTGGTGTCCCCTTTTATCCAACGTATAAAGAAGAAAATTGCGAACATTGTAAAAGAGGTTCCTATCCGGTCGCTGTGTCTGGAGACGTTTTTTTATTAGAGAAACCAAAGTTGAATAGAATAATATTATCAGTAACCGATGCTGAAAAAAATCTATCCGATTTTGTACATCAGTTTAAATCTTCAACTAAGCGAGAAACTGTCTTTAAGGTTAATTATAAAGAAAATACACCGCAAAAATATGAGGTGTACATTAACTACTATGAAATATTAGAAGGGTTATCAAAAGGCAGGTATGATAAATATAGGTCAAAGTTACACGACTATATTAACCAGTATATTCCGAGCAATACAAGATTTATTGTTTTTCTAAACGATAGGGCTTCTGAAAATTTAGCAAAGTATATTTTTGATGAGATTAAAGCCAATTACATAGATTCTAAAATGCCAAAAATTATTTCGCAAGAAAATTTACATGAAATTGAGAATGTTGCCGGTACTGTTTTAGTCGTTGGCTCATGTATATCAAATGGAAAGAACCTACTATATATAAGCCGAGCTTTACGCAAACATGACCATCTCAGAATTGTTTACTTTACCGGTATTTGTAGAACCTATAACAAGGAACACTTAAATTTTTTAAAAAGCAACTTAAAACAAGGGTGCTATGGCGCTGAGACAAATAGTTTCATTGAAGTTGAAAACCTTTTTTGTAATAATAACTCGAAGGACACATCCTGGCAACGTGAAATTTCTTTTCTTAACGAGTTTATTGATTTTCTAAAGGATGAATCGGCACCCTATCCTATCGCACTGGCGTTTCTTGAAAATCGTAAAAAAATTCTGCTTGAGAGTTCGGGTGAAAAGGAACGGGGACTTTCAGAAAAATTATTTTATCCAAGAGTTACAACCGATCCCTACCAAGAATTGGTCATTAGAAAGAATTTTGCCTTTTTCAAATTTGATAAATATGATGACGATGTTACGCAGTCAGATATTTATTTTACTATTTCCAACGTAATTAATAGTTTGCGGAACTCGGAAAAAAGTGATAGAAACCTAAAACAAACTGTTTATGTCAGGGGTATTATAGACCCAGCAAATTTTAATCGTTTTAATGATGGGATCATTCAAGCTTCCATTTTAAGAGCTGCAAGTGCTGATGAATTGGCATATGTGATAGACGAGGATTTATCTCAGGAAATGTACAATACTCTTGAAACGATTATTCGCTACCACAAAAATGAACAGGGTGAGGCATTACTTGAGTTCATGTATGCAATAGCTTCAAAGAAATTATCTTTAAAAAAGCTGCATTTACAGAAATTGCTTGAGATAATAGAAAAGGAATGTAA
>CAISOH010000012.1 GCA_903887005.1 uncultured Bacteroidota bacterium
ACAAGCCAGTTGCTGTTGCTGGTCCAAAGGAGCAAATTAAATAATCAGTGTATAAATCAATAAAGTTTTCCACATTTATTAATTTTATAACGCTAAATTACGACATATTTAAACATTTATCTGCGTAAGGTGAGTTATTAAAACTCTGCGCGAGGCCGGTTTCCGGTGATTAGGTAAATCATTAGCGAAAGAACAGATAGCCTCACGAACTTATTGCTATACTTCAGGGAAATTGTTTTCTCTATCCGGTCAGCTTCGGTTTCTGTTAATACTTTATCTAATTCAGCCTGCGAAATCATTTACCAAATTTAAATCGTTTTTCGATGGATTAAATTGTATTTCGTACAGTAAATATGCAGATTAAGATCAAACTCAGGAGATGTAAAGGATGAAACATGGCGGAGACTGAATTCCTGCATGTCCGCGAAAAGCGAGACCAGGCGGAGACTGAAACTACAAATCAGTAATAAAATACTTTTGACCTGCTATTTTGTATAAAATAAATATCGGGTTATATTCCGGTATGCTATTGAAATCAAATTCTATTTGAACTTCCTTGTCATCTAATATTTTTCTGTCGTTCAATGCGTAGAGCGTACCAGAAGAATTTGATAATAAAAATGACCCTGGATTCAATATGAACCGTCTTCTAATATTTGTATTTTTTACCAATATACGAAGAATATTTCCATTCAATTCAGTCCTGAATGAAATATCATCAGTATTAACTTCATCATTTTTATTGAACCAGGTTAAATCCCTTGGTAATTGTAACAAACTAAATATTAAGTGGTCTATACTTATATAGGGATTCAATTCATAAACAGGTTTTCCTTTATCTGCAATTGGGACATTATTTCTTAACCAAGAAGCATTATCCATAGCCGTGTAAATATGTGGTTCAAGCACCCGAAATAAATTATGCATGCCTTTTGAATAATTGGGCAATAATTTTTGTGCAATCAAATATCCGCAAACACATGAGTTACCATTGCAGTCATTGGCGTGCATTTTAGTACCGCAGTGCAAAATTTCAACACCTTCTCTACATTGGGATTTTAAAAAAGGATACCATAATTGCTGAAAATGCAATATAAGCCAATATTCAAATGCAATGCTGCTAAAAGCGATATTAACCGTTTTCCCATTTACCTTATTTGCTGCTAAATCAAAAGCTTCTTTATGTTTAGGATGTCCGTTTTTATCAAATACTGCCCATACTTCATCAAAGGTTCCATCCTCTAAACCAATTTGTGCTTCACGAACATACCTAATCGGTTGGGCTCTAAATTCTTCTGCAATTTCATAGTTTTTTAATGCAGCTTCTTTTTCTTTTGCAATTTTTTTTAAAACTCTTTTTTTAGCATTCAACCTCAATTGGAATACTTGCTCCTCTTCGTTTTTGGGTAATGGGGAAATTGTAATTTTTATATTCAACCCTCTTTCAATAATAAGGTCTCTTATAGAATCAAAATAATTGGGTTCTGTTCCACTTCCTTCACAAACAATAAATATTGTTTTATTAACTTGCAGGTTCATCTTCAAACATTGAATCTATAGACTTTAATGAGGGTAAACCTCCAAATTTACCAGCAAGATACCATTTATCAAAAGGAGTTTCTTCTCTTACACCTTCGAAATCCTGAATTGAAAATATTTCTGATGTCCCGTTTTCATTTTTCTCCGCTATCCAAACCTGATCGCGTCTTACCAAATCTCTATCTAGCAATGTCATATCATGACTTGTGAAAATTAATTGTGCATTATGAGGATTAAGTTTATCAGATTGAAACATTAAAATAATCATTCGAGTTAAAAAAGGATGTAGGCTAATATCCAGTTCATCTATAATTAATACTCCTCCATTTTCTAAAGTCAATAATATTTTTCCACCTATAGAAAAAAGAACTTGTGTTCCAACTGATTCCTCATTAAATGAAAGCTGTTGGTAACGTCCCGTATCGGTATTGTCATTGTATAAACTATGAAGTCCAAAAAGCAAGTAAGGGTCATTTGAAGAATCTTTTTTATTTTGAATTTTCACCTCTTTTAATTTAATATCAGCAAACCTTAATAAAAAATTCATTTTATTCTTTAATGCCTCATTATTAACAAGAGCCTCACTTACTTCTCTTTTTATATTGTCCTTTTGAAAACTATTAACAGAGTTAACAACCTGATATTTTTTAAAATATAAAAAA
>CAISOH010000013.1 GCA_903887005.1 uncultured Bacteroidota bacterium
CGGCGTGTCGCCTTGACAAAATTCGCGAAAAAAAAAATGGGGGGCATGTAATGGGTCCACCCCTGAACCCATTACATTCTCTCTACCCGTCGCAGCTAAATTATAATTTTTTATTTAAACTAGAAAATGCATGCATTGCTACAGCTTTAATTTCTTTATGAGTTGTTTCGGACCAATCTAAATAATAAAAATTATTTATTACATCCTGCACACGTAGGGCCACATCAACCGTAACCCCTAATGCATTTTGAATTAATTGTGTATGCAAATTTTTAAACATCCAAACTCTCCATCTCTTTTAGTTCTGCAATCATATAACCAATTTCATCTGCAGGCATAAGGATTTGAGTTACTCGTGTTGCTACATCAGCGGTAAGACTAGCAGAATACTTTAACAACAACGCTAAGACTTCAGGATTAAAATCTGAGGCATGAGCGATCTGACTAGCAATAATTAAATTTTCATCATGAAAAACTGCTGAGGTGCATGCTTGTTGGATTTCCATTGCGGTAGAGATATTTGACATATTAGTATTCTTCTTTCTTATATTTTTGTTTACGGGTATACTTTTTTTTATTGCGAAGAGGTTGAGACGCATTACTGCGTCGCAACTCTTGTATGCGCCTAACTTTATCAGACAATTTCAATAACGGCTTCACTGGCACTTTTATTTATTTCATACAGTTTAGCGATAGCCTCATCACGAGATACATTTCCAATAAGTTCACGAACACAATCAACATTAAGAGAAATAAAAATCTTTTCAGGTACGGCTGAAATACGCTTTGACATTGAGGAATTAGGCTTAACTTTGGAGACATAATTAATTCCATTTACTTCAAACGGGAATGCTAGCCAAGATGAGGTTTCTAGGTCGTGTTGTACTGTCATTTTTTTCTTCTTTCTTTCGGGTTATAATGGTTATTGTAGCAGAAGGCACCGACATTGGGCGAGATAAAATTAAAGGCAGAGAATACATTCACACTTAGGAGCATTACCACCTAAGAAGATTTTAATTGCCAGCATACGCTGACGAGTATTTAATCCATAAGTAGATTTTAATCCACCATTATTGAAATCGTGAACCATACGATTTTCTAGTTGAGCAGAGATACCAAGTACCTTGCCGAGATTTACATTTTCTAGTGTAGTCATTTTGACCACCTTTCTTTATTGTTTAATACGAGTATTCTAGCAGATAATTGCTAGAAAATCAAGGCGACACGCCGTGTGTTGCCAAACTTTTTTTTATTTATTTAATTTTGTATAATGGAATTATAACAGAAAAAATCGCTACTGTTTAGTATACTAGCAAGTAATATCACTATGTGGAGCGTGGAATTTGTGAACTACATCACAGTACAATTCGGACATTTTGGACATTCCGCGAAAAAAAACGGGGATTTTTACATCCCCGTTTTTTATTTAAAATCTTTAAACATTTCATCTAGCGTTTTTATCTGTTCTTCATTTAAATGGTCTAGCTGAATTGCATTACCAAAACCAAAAGGATCATTTTCATTTTTCATTTATTACAAGCCTCCAAAAACTTATCAACAATAAAATTCGGATTATCTTTTTCAAACATAAAAGAAAAATCATCTGTTAAGTCTGCATAGTCTTGCTCGTTGATTGTCTGCTTATACTTGTTTAGTATTCGTGCAGTTTCAACATAGTCTTTTCGTGACATCATTATAAGTCAAACTCGCTTTCATCTAGTTCTAGTTCTTGTTCTGCTAGTTCTTCTAGCGACAGTTCTTCAGATTGTGTTTCTTCAGATTGTGGTTCTTCTAGTAGTAGTTCATCAAATACATCGGGCTCGGTGTCCCATTTATCATAAGAACGTTCCCAAGTAGGTACATAAGTCATAGTCATTAGTTCCCCTTTCTTTTAATTCTTGTGCTTATAGGTATAGTGTAGCACACTAACACCTGCAGTTCTGTTAAATTGTTTAATTTCTTGCTTGTATGCCTTGCTCTTAGCGTATGAATACAGGTGTAAACGCTTGACAGGTGGCAGACTGTGGCTAGTTCTTGCCTGTGCTGTTGTAGGCACAACAACAAGGGCGGTAGTTAGTAGGATTAGTTTCTTATTCATTACCAATTCTCCTTAGTCATTACATCTTTTACAATAGCATACATTAGCAGACTTAGTGGCACAATAGCAACTAGCAACATAGTGCGTACTAGATAAGTTAAAACTATCATTTAGTTATCCTTTCAAGATACTTTCTTTTTTTCCTTGCCTGATTATTTGCCTACATTGTAGGGCTCACAGGATTTTTATTCTTATTTAATTTTCTATAATGGAATTATAACAGTTAGGGCTGACATTATCAACACGACACGCCGTTAGCGTGTCTGTGACTTAGCCCACAGTCTAGTCAAACTAGCATAGCGTGTAGCGATAGCAAACGCCTTAGGGCTAGGGCTTAGACTGTATTCATCAGGATTAGGGTACTTAGCATTAAGTAGCATAGCCTGCTTGAATGATAAAGCAGGGCGGGTCTGCAATGGATGATAGTATCCACCAGCCTCTAGACCAAACTCTTTAGCAATTTCTTTTCTGATTTCATTAGTGTTCATTTTGTGAACCTTTCTTTTAAGTATTAACCTTGTGTTAATTTCTTATAGTGTAACTATAACACAGGGGTCTGACATTTTCAAGTTAGAAATGCGTACAAATCGGACATTTTAAGAATTATTTTTGTGATGTACACCACATTTATTGGTACAAATCGGACATTATGGGCACACTATGTTTTTTTCAAAGCAAATAAAAAACGTGGATCATACACTAAAAAAAATTATGAACATTTTTGACATTTAAAATACGACGGGTAGGGGTACAATTGGCAATTATGATATAATTAGAAAAAAGGCGGGTATCAAATGTTAGCTTTACTTCTTACAGTATGGTGTATGGCAATTGCATGCGGTATACCATTGTGCATATATGTATTTATAAAAACATTAAGGATTAAATGATTGTTATGAAAAAAGAAAAGTGTTTATACTGTGAAAAAGAGGGGATTTATAGAGATTTTGATGATAAAGAGATCTCAGTTTGCTTTAATCACCTATGCGATTATGTTTGTTGCTAATTTTTAAAAAAACGAGAGAACGTTAAGAATTTTATAATAGTCTTAAAAAAATTTTCTATAGCTCTTTCCATTTCTAGATCAGGTCTAGGTGCATCAGTATGACGAGTATGAAAATGTGGACTTGACATTTGCTTATGAAAATTTCTAGGTGACATGCGTTCACTTCCTTATATATTCAATTGTATCAATTTTAAGATATTGTTCAAAAGTCGGGGGTGAGAGGTGTAAGCCTCTCTGCAGCTATCTAGTATCTATATGCTGCAGAACCAATATACACTGCTCAGTCACTATACAGTCTATATAATCTCATATAGTGAGATCAAACCTTACGCGTAAAAATAATATTATCTATAGGATGACTTGTCACCTTTTGATTGTTTGAGGTCATGTTGAGCAAAATGCCATCACGACGCTCTATATTTCTAATTGGGGTTTTACTTTTTGGCTCATTTTTTTTCCGATTATGAGACCAATTACGAGTTAAGAATACAATTGTAGTAACTGCTCCAAGAGTTTGAATGTAGTTAGCTGGAAGTATAATTCCTAGTGGAACTAAGATGAGGAAGAGGACAACATCTGTTCCAAGTCTTTTCTGGGATGATTTACCTCCATGTGACAATTCATGCATAACACTCTGCATTTGTTTATTTCCTCTGCTATTGTTTTCCATGCGTATCTCCCGCCCTTTACCATATCTGCTACGTGAACTTTTTTGCCTGATTTAGTTTTATATTTATTTTCTGGATTAAAGTGATCAAACGATAGTGCTGCTGGGTGATTATTGTATCCACACAATTCGCATCCTGCTTTTAACTTTATTTTGTCCACCCGCTTGCGGATCTCTTGGGGTGTCATAAATTGGTTCCCATATAGACTTATTATATCAAGGTTCAAATTTTAATGCTGGGTCTGGGCACATAGTTTTGCCCTCGGCATGCATTTTTTCTAGCTCATCCATCTTTTCTGGATTTTGTATTGCAATTAATGTTGCAAGCAAATCATATGTTCGCAAGCTTTGAATATAAAGACCTGCAATCATCTCTTGCATAGCCTCTACTGCTTCCCGTTCGACGCTCATTGCAAATTCTCGTTTCTGTGCTTATTCATAATTGTAACAAA
>CAISOH010000014.1 GCA_903887005.1 uncultured Bacteroidota bacterium
ATTTTATAATTTATATTTGTATTAAAATAAAGATAGTACATTATGAAATACTAATCAATACTATTACTTTTGTCATTATTTATTATTCTATCAATTTTCTATGCGAACAATATTAGTTGCAGGAGCCGGCAAATCTTCAATTTATCTGATCCATTATCTATTATCACATGCCTCAGGTAATAAATGGAAAGTCATTGTAGCAGATGGCGATGAAAATGCTATTGCCGACAAAATAAAGGGAAGTTCATACGGCGAGGCCGCAGTAATTGATATTACCAATGCCGCCGAGCGGGAGCCATTGGTAAAACAGGCTGACATAGTTATTTCACTGATGCCGCCGCATTTGCATATTCATCTTGCAAAGGATTGCCTGAAGCATAAGAAAAACCTCATCACTTCATCCTACATCTCTGATGAGATGAGGGAAATGGATAAGGCGGTAAAAAAGGCTGACCTTATGTTTATGTGCGAAATGGGACTTGATCCCGGAATTGACCATATGACTGCGAATAAGATTCTTCACAGCATACACCGGGTATCTGGTATCGTTACAAGTTTTAAATCATTCTGCGGTGGCCTTATTGCACATGAAAGTGATAATAATCCCTGGCACTACAAGTTCACCTGGAATCCCAAGAATGTTATTACAGCCGGTTTTGGTGGCGCTAAGTATTTAAGCCATGGAAAACACCTGGAGCTTCCTTATGAAAAAATGTTTGAGCATAATAAAAAAATCAGAGTAGATAACGTAGGGATGCTTGCATATTACCCAAACAGGGATTCCCTTCGCTATCTTGAACTATATGATGTTCCGGAAATAAAAACATTCATGCGAGCCACGCTTCGGCATCCAGATTTTTGTATGGGTTGGGAAGCATTAATTGCCCTTGGGCTTACTAACCAGGAAGATACTATTGATAGAGCTGGCAATACTTTTGCTTCATGGGTGAAATGTAAATCCGGTTATGAGAATACAGTTTCTTTGCCACAGCATGTTGCACGGAAACTGGAAATTCCTGAAAATGATAAATTGATTTCTATGCTAAAATGGCTGGGCTTATTTGAAGAGACGCCATTAACGGGGAAACAATCATCGGCGGATATTTTGCTAGGATTATTGCTTGATAAATGGAGCATGTCTCCCTCAGACAAAGACCTCGTGGCCATGCAACACGAAATAGAATACCTGCACAAGGGTGAAAAAATAAAACTCACCAGTTCTATGGTGCTGAAAGGGGAGAACCGGGAACTATCTGCTATGGCTAAAACTGTCGGGTTACCAATAAGTGTTCTTGCAAGGATGGTGCTGAATAAAAAGATTACGCCACCAACAGGAGTATTAATGCCAAATATGGTGTCAGTATATCGTCCGGTGCTTACGGAGCTTGCCCATTATGGAATTGTATTTAATGATGTAATTGAATAATGGCTCAATGGCTCAATGGCTCAATGGCTCAATGGCTCAATATAAATTAATGACAATAAAATTATAAAAAATTAGTCATTTATCAAAAGAAAAAAGGTTGGATTAGTCTTGTCTTTGAGATTTTATTATCATCGCCATTAAGCAATTGAGCCATTGAGTAATTGAGCCATTAAAAAATCATTTCAAGTAGCGTTTAATCTCTCTTTCCACATCTCTTGATTTGATACTTTCGCGCTTGTCGTGTAGTTTTTTTCCTTTGCCCAGGCCTATTTCAACTTTTGCATACCCTTTTTCATTGATGAAAATGCTTAACGGTACTATTGTAAAACCTTTTTCTTTTACTTTATTCTGCCATTTCACCAGTTCTTTTTTCGTCAGCAGTAGTTTGCGGTCGCGTACCGGTGCATGGCTGGCGTAGCCTGCATTTACATATTCTGCAATGTGCAGGCTTTTTATCCAAAGTTCACCATTGCTGAAAAAACAATAACTGTCGCCGAAGCTCACTTTACCGTTTCGTACTGACTTTATTTCAGAGCCTGAAAGTACAATTCCCGCCTTCAGCCGGTCTTCAATGGCATATTCAAAGGTAGCGGGGCGGTTTTTTATGTACAAGTTCTCTGGCAAAATGAATCGGAAATTTGGATTGTATTTTATAAAGGATCGGGTTTCAATAAAGAGACCTCAATAAGAATTAAAAACCATTAGAAATAATATCTCCTTTCAGTGCCGGGGTTTTCCCCTTCATAAACCATTCGAGTGCCAATGCAAGTTTATATTTAAGCGCTTTCCGGTCAATAATAAAATCAAGAAATCCATGCTCCTGCAAAAATTCTGAACGCTGGAAACCTTCGGGAAGATCCTTCTTTATAGTTTCTTTTATCACCCGGGGGCCTGCGAAACAAATTAATGCGTTTGGCTCAGCAATATTTATATCTCCAAGCATGGCATAAGATGCAGTAACGCCACCAGTAGTAGGGTCAGTCATTAATGAAATATAAGGTAACTGCGCCTTGGCGAGCTGGGTAAGCTTGGCAGCTGTTTTTGCCATCTGCAGCAGTGAAAAGGCGCTTTCCATCATACGGGCTCCACCAGACTTGGAAATGACCATCAGCGGCATTTTGTGACTGATACAGTAATCTATCGCCCTGCTTATCTTTTCACCTACCACAGAGCCCATAGAGCCGCCTATGAAGTTAAAATTCATACAAGCTACCACAAAGTCCATATTATTCAGCTTGCCGACACCTACAGTCATCGCGTCTTTCAGCCCGGTACTTTTTTGAGCTTCCACTAACCGTGCATCATAAGGCTTCATATCTACAAAGCCAAGAAAGTCTTTAGGTACAATATTTTCAAAAAGCAGCTTATAGCTATTATTATCAAATAGTATCTCAAAGTATTCTGTTGAATTGATCCGGTTGTGGTAATTGCATTGGTGACAAACGAACAGATTGTCGTGCAATTCCCTGACTGTGTTAGTGGCTTTGCACTGCGGGCATTTATGCCACAGCCCATCCGGAGTCTCCTTTTTTTCTTCAGTAGTGGTCAGTATGCCTTTCTTATTACGACGAAACCAGGTTGACGACATAGCAAAATATTATTTATAACGGATTGCAAAGATAAGGCTAAATTAATGTGAAAATGTGCTGATTAATATGGAAATGTGAAAATGCGGAAATATGAGAATGTCCGGATAAATGTAGAAATGGCAAATAATAAACATGAAAATCAAAGGAATTTAAATCCTGCAAATAATTGCACAGAATGTATTTTCCATGTATTGGAGCTATTTGATGCTTCATTCCAGTCAGAAAGACCGAATATATACCTGGCACCAATTATGAGGTGTAATGGCAATAATATTTGTAAACCTGCCACCCCCGAAAGACCACCTTGTTTAAAATAATTTGTAGCATTGTTATTACCTGCAAATTTTGAAGCAAGCAAAAAAGAATATTGAGGCCCTGATTGCAGCCAAATTCCCGGCACAACCCTGATTTCTAATAAAGCAGGTAAATGCAAATAAAGATTGTTGACATCCGTATTTGGGATGTAAGTATATTGTCCGGAACTTAATAATGCCTCACCCTGCACTCCAAAGACATGCTCCCGAAATCCTAAAAATACACCGCTGTGATATCCTGTTTGATAGGTATTATTCCAACCTGTACCATTGATATTATCGAAATTTCCACCGAATTTGACGCCAAAATCTAATTTAGGGATATATTTTGTGGGCGCAGGTAATTTTGTTATGGGGGTTGATAACTTTGCCTGTGTAGTAATGGAAGATAAAAGGAAGATAAAAATTGCATGGAAAAGAAAATGCTTCATAATATGCTTTTTGCAGGCAAAGATAAAAATATCAAATTGCTTTGTAAGAATGACAAAATAATTCCTTCACACGGCCAGGTTATTTTGTCAATTCCACTTACACGTATTTACCGGAATGCCGGCTTTTTCTTTTTCGACTTTTAAGCTGTCAAACTTATCGCGTATCTTGCAGGCAATGGTAAACGTTGGTCAATATAATACACTCAGGGTAGTAAAAGAGGTTGATTTCGGAATGTACCTTGATGGGGGGGCGGATGAGATACTCTTACCCAAACGCTATGTTCCTGAAGGACTGAAAGCGGATGATGAAATAATTGTCTTTATCTACCATGATAATGAAGGCAGGCTGATAGCAACTACTGATCAGCCTATAGCTACAGTTGGAGAAATTGCCATGATGGAAGTTGCAGACACCAACCCGGCGGGTGCATTCATGAAATGGGGTATAATGAAAGATGTTTTCGTGCCCATTTCCCAGCAGGAAAAAAGGATGAAAAAGGGTGACAGGCGCTTGGTACGCCTGTTCATAGATGAGAAAACCGGCAGGGTTACGGCAACGGAAAAAATCGATAAATACCTTAGTAATTATGAATTGTCTGTTGCAGAACGGGAACCTGTTGACCTGTTGGTGTATCAAAAAACAGACATAGGCTACAAGGTAATTATCAATAGTAAGCACCTTGGGGTTTTGCATTTTAACGAAGTATTCAAAGAACTGGAAACAGGCGAGAAACTAAAAGGTTTTATAAAACACATCAGGCCTGACAACAAGATTGATGTATCGCCCGGGGCGATAGGGTATTCCAAAATACCGGATGAGGAAAGCCGTGTACTGAATCTTTTAAAACAAAATGATGGTTACCTGCCATACAATGATAAAAGTGACCCGGAAGCTATTCACGAATATTTCGGCATGAGCAAGAAAACCTTCAAGATGACGTTGGGGGCATTGTATAAAAAGCGGTTGATTTCGTTTACTCAAACAGGTATGAAGCTGGAGGAGAATTGAGAAAAAGTGAGCCTTATTTACGTCTGATTGTTTTGGTTTTATTCAAGTTTAAACACAACAGGTAAATCAAAAAAAGAAGTAACCGCTTTCCCGTCAAGTATGCCAGGTAACCATTTGCCGGAAATTTTATTAGCCACTCTTAATGCCTCGTCATCAATACTCTGGTGTACGCTCTCCATGATCCATGGCGCGCCGGCATGCCCATCAGGATAAATAATAAAACCAATATGCACACAACCTTGTATGTTATTTTCCCGGGCTGCGTCGGGGTAATGAAGATTACTGCATAATAGGCTATTAATATCAGCAATACCGTCGAGATATAATGGTGGTTGCAGTAATTTTGTATATATTGTATCGCGGCCAACTAAAACAGCATATTTTTTTAGAGTGTCAGGTTCAAAATACAGCAATTTATTCGCCGTAAAATCATACTTCAGATCTATCGTGTCTTTATTTTTATACACTGTCCACACACCACTTTTTGTACCATTAACATAATAACCTTGTGATAAAATAAAATTTTCATAAAGACAAAATTTCGCCCATAAACTGTCTTTTTCTCCATTCTTATAATATCCTCTTTCCATTACTTTGTGTTTTTTATACGTCTTTTCATACAATCCTTGTCTGGTAGAATCGTCACTGGCGAGGACCTGGTACTTTTCGTGATAACTTTGTTCCGGATGATCTATTCTAACGACCTTTAAACGTTGTGCAGATAGCACTAAGGGGGTAAGTAATAGTATAAATGAAAAAATCTTTGTCATAATTTCAATATCGCAACAATAAATGTACTTTTATTTTGTGGTACTCAATATTATTGAAATGCTTAAGCCAGTTTATCACATGCCTGATAAGATTATTTGCTATATTTTTGAATAAACAGAGGAGTTGCTGTAACTTTATATGTCTTTATTAGAATGGGAAAGTTATTGATATTATCTCGTTATATTTTTTTGATCTATGGCTCCGACATAAACGAAATACGCAGGCACATACACTGCACCTATGCTCATAAAGGCTTTAAACGTTCCTGTAAGTTTTGGTTAGAACCCGTTATAGAATTGGATGAAAATAAAATGGGTGATTTTTCGGAAAAAGATTTGAATGAAATAAAGCAGCTTATCATACAAAATAAAGAGACTATTCTAGAACAATTGGAACGCTTTTATAATAATGAACCAGTTAAGGCAATAAGATTATGAATACCATAACGAAAACAGCGGAAATAAGGAATATAGAATTCCTGAATAGTTCTATCATGTTTGTGCATCTGACAAACGACCGGACTTTTATTGTGCCTTTAGATCAATTTAAAGATATTAAAGCGCTGACAGCTGAACAAAAATCTGAGTTCGAAATAATTGACGGAACAAATCTTTCTTTTCTTGCAATAGATGAAGTTTACAGTTTGTCAGAATTGACAGGAATTGAATAACTTACTTTACATAAAACGCTCCAAATGATTTTCCTATTTAGAAAAGGTTTCTCCGGATTAATATTATGTTTATTAAATGTGTGTTTAACCTTTTTCTTTACAAACTCCTTTTCCCAAAACCTAACAAAATACGTTGACCCATTCATTGGCACAGGCGGGCACGGCCATACTTATCCAGGCGCTACGGTACCCTTCGGAATGGTGCAGTTAAGCCCTGATAACGGCACGGAAGGGTGGGACTGGTGCAGTGGTTATAATTTTGGAGACTCTACCATAGCCGGATTTAGCCATACGCATCTGAGTGGCACCGGCTGCGGCGATTGGGTGGACATATCTGTAATGCCCAACACCAAACTGATACCAGATAAAGAAGATTATTTCAAAGTACATTTCAGCCATAAAAATGAAAAAGCCGCGCCCGGTTTTTATAATGTGAAGCTGGATAATGGCATAAATGTTTCGCTTACATCAACCGAAAGATGCGGACTGCATAAATATGAATTTCCTGCAGGCTGCAATCCTGTTATACGTTTTCAGCTGAGCTTTACTATCAATTACGACAGGACTGTAAAAACAAGGATCCTGCAGTTAAATGACACAACAATAGTTGGTTATCGTTATTCTTCCGGATGGGCAAATGTGCAGCAGCTTTATTTTGCAGCCCGCACCTCAAAGCCGATTAGTAAATTCCATGTTTATCATAATAACAGGCATAAAGAAGTAACTCAGGAAGAGGAAAATGGCAATATTTATAATGGCGAACTGGAATTTAAAGACCTGGCAGGAAAACCTTTGCTGATGAAGGTCGCTCTTTCAACAGTAAGTACGGAAAAAGCATTGATAGCTTTGGGTGAAATTAAAGGCTGGGATTTTGAACAGGTAAAAAATAGTGCTTCTCAAAAGTGGGAAAATGAACTGGAGAAGATACAGGTAAAAACCTCCGATGATAAACTGAAGCATATTTTCTATTCTGGTTTATACCATACCTGCATGGCGCCGGTGCTTTATTCAGATGCAGATGGCAGATACAGGAATGCCAAAGGGGAATTAAAGAAAATGGCGAAAGGGCAACGTTATACGGTATTTTCCTTGTGGGATACTTTCCGGGGACTTAATCCTTTATTCACACTTACCCAGCCTGAACGCAATGTGGATATATTGAACAGTATGCTTGCTTTTTATGACGAAAATGGATTGCTTCCGGTTTGGGATCTAAGTACCTGGGAAACAGGCTGTATGAGCGGTTATCATGCTGTTCCCGTACTCGCTGACGCCATTATGAAAAACACAGCAGGCCTTGACCCCGAAAAAGCATATACCGCCATGAGGAAAAGCGCGTTCCAGGAAATAAGGGGTACTCCTGAATATATAAAACATGGGTATCTGCCGCAAAACAAAGGAGGTTATAGCGTGACCATAACTTTGGAATATGCTTATGATGACTGGTGCATTGCGCAGGTGGCTAAGAAGCTGGGTAAAATGGATGATTATGCGCTTTTCATGAAAAGGTCGGAAGCGTACAAACTGTTGTTTGATAAATCAACAGGTTTTATCAGGGGGAAGAATTCAAACGGTAAATGGGTAGAGCCGTTCAATCCATTCTTTACATCTACTGCGGAAACAAGTATGTATGAGGAAGGTAACGCATGGCAATACACATTTTTCGTGCCACATGATGTAAGAGGTCTTGCGAATGAAATGGGAGGAAATGAGAAACTTGTTCAGAAGCTTGATTCTTTATTTACAGCCAAAACTTCATTGGCCATATTTGAGGACGGCCCGCCTGACGTAAGCGGTCTGATAGGCCAATATGCTCATGGCAATGAGCCAAGCCACCATATAGCCTATATGTATAGCTTCGCAGGCCAGCCATGGAAAACACAGGAACGTGTGCGTTATATCATTGACTCTATGTATCACGATAATCCGGATGGCTATGCGGGTAATGAAGATTGCGGGCAAATGAGTGCATGGGCTATATGGAGCATGATGGGTTTTTACCCGGCCAACCCGGCAAGCGGTGAGTATGTTTTTGGCAGCCCTGTTTTTGACGAGGTTGTTTTGAAATTGCCATCGAATAAACAGATGACCATTAAAACTAAAAACAATGGCAGGAACAACCCTTATATACAGAGTGTAACTCTAAATGGCAAACCATATACTAAAACATATATTGACCATGTCACCCTTCTGAAAGGAGGTGTTTTAGAATTTGTTATGGGCAACAAACCTAATAAGGAGTGGGGGGTAAAACCGGAAGACTGGCCGTCATCTGCAAGCAATTAAATTGCTGGAGGGGGATGAGATTATTATGAAGAAAATAGCCTGAATTTGTAAGAAACTTTTATGAAAGCTTTTGTTAAAAAGGATATAAGGAAAGAAGGGCCAAGCTCTGGTTAAGATTTCTTCCTGGACTAATTTTACCAACCTAAATTACCTGAGTTCCATAAAATGATAGAAATAGAAACGCTGGATTTTTTTTATTTTTCATAAAAACTTATTTGAGTTTTAAATATTATAGAAACGTTATTAATTATTTACTTACTGCATTGAAGTTTAATTTAATTATATTCCTGCAATGACAGACCTAATATCAGCATAAAATCCCGGGTTTTTCCTGCAATATTTTCAGCTGATTTTCAATAATTAAGCCACCTTGTCTGAAATCCGTTATTTTATATGACAAAATTTCGGAATGATTGTTTTGGAACGCTTTTTATGGAGTAATTATTATTACCAAAATCAGCATGATACATATCAGACATAGGTACGTGTTTTGTCAATGTCCTTATTGATTTGTATCATGCGTTTTTGATTATTTATTATAGAAATTTGATGATTGAATAAATATAACCATTATGAACTTAAACAATTTCACCATCAAGGCGCAGGAGATAGTGCAGCAGGCACAACAACTGGCCTTTAACGATCAAAACCCTAATATTGAAACCGCACACTTTTTAAAAGCGCTGCTGAATGATACCGAAGGGCCGATTTCTTATTTGCTAAAGAAGAATAACGTCAACATCGGGTTTGTAGAAAGCAAGCTGGCGGAACAGATGAAACGCCTGCCCAAACTACAGGGTGGCGAGCCTGCCCAAAACATAAGCCGGGAGGCCAATAACGCCATATTAAAGACGGCCAATGTTTTAAAGACTTTTGGCGATGAGTTTGTAACGCCGGAGCATATGCTCATAGGTTTGCTACAGATAAATGACGACACCAGCAAACTGCTAAAAGATGCCGGGCTTACTGAAAAAGGTCTGGTCGCCGCCATTAAAGAATTGCGTAAAGGCAGCACAGTAAGCTCCCAGACATCTGACCAGCAATATAACTCGCTGCAACGTTATGCAAAGAACCTGAATGAACTTGCCCGTAACGGTAAGATGGACCCTGTCATAGGACGCGACGAGGAGATCCGCCGCACACTGCACATCTTATCACGGAGGTCGAAAAATAATCCTATCCTGGTAGGCGAACCGGGGGTAGGTAAAACTGCCATTGTAGAAGGTTTGGCGCACCGTATTATTAATGGGGATGTGCCGGATAGCCTGAAATCGAAAATCATCTTCGCACTTGATATGGGCGCGTTGATGGCAGGGGCTAAGTATCGCGGCGAATTTGAAGAAAGACTTAAAGCGGTAATAAAAGAGGTGACGGACAGTGATGGTTCTGTTATATTATTCATAGACGAAATACATACCCTTATAGGCGCAGGCGCTATGGAAGGCGCCATGGATGCCGCAAACATACTGAAACCCGCATTGGCGCGGGGTGAACTTCGCGCTATAGGGGCAACAACACTCAATGAATACCAGAAATATTTTGAAAAGGATAAGGCATTGGAAAGGCGTTTTCAGAAAGTATTTGTTGATGAACCTTCACCTGAAGACGCTATTTCTATATTGCGCGGGCTTAAAGACCGGTATGAAAGCCACCACCAGGTGCGTATCAAAGACGAAGCGATCATAGCGGCAGTAGAACTTTCGAATAGGTACATTACTGACCGTTTTTTGCCGGATAAGGCCATTGACCTTATAGATGAAAGCGCCGCCAAACTTAAACTGGAACTAAACTCGATGCCAGAAGAGTTGGATGAACTGGAACGCCGTATCCGCCAGTTGGAAATAGAACGGGAGGCGATAAAACGGGAAAATGATACCGAGAAAGTAAAGGAACTCGGGCAGGAAATATCCATGCTCACCATTCAGCGCGATACGCTGAAATCGAAGTGGCTGGAAGAAAAAGAGATCGTTGATAAAATAAATAAGGCAAAGACAAATATTGAACATCTGAAACTGGAAGCAGAACAGGCAGAACGTGAAGGGAACTATGGCAGGGTAGCAGAAATAAGATATGGCAAAGTACAGCATGAAGAAGCTATCATTGACGAGCTATCGAAACAACTAAATGAAATGGATAGCCAGCATAAACGCCTTTTGAAAGAAGAGGTAGATGCGGAAGACATAGCGGAGAATGTGGCAAAAGCAACCGGCATACCTGTTCAGCGGATGCTGCAGGGCGAACGCGCGAAACTACTGCACCTGGAAGATGAATTGCATAAACGTGTCGTAGGGCAGGATGAAGCGATAGTAGCAGTTTCTGACGCTATTCGCAGGGGCAGGGCAGGCTTGCAGGACCCCCGCAAACCAATAGGCTCCTTTATTTTTCTGGGCACAACCGGAGTGGGTAAGACTGAGTTAGCAAAAGCACTTGCTGAAATACTTTTTGATGATGACAGCATGATGACGCGGATAGATATGAGCGAATACCAGGAGAAGCATAGCGTTAGCCGCCTTGTAGGCGCTCCTCCGGGATATATAGGTTATGAGGAGGGTGGCCAACTTACAGAAGCTGTTCGACGGAAGCCATATTCTGTAATATTGCTGGATGAAATAGAAAAAGCGCACCCGGATGTTTTTAATGTGCTGCTACAGGTGCTGGATGATGGCCGGCTTACGGATAATAAGGGCCGGGTAGTGAACTTTAAAAATACGATCATTATCATGACCAGTAATATGGGCAGCCTTATTATCCAGGAAAACTTTTCAGATCTCAAGGACAAAGATATTGATAAGGTAGTGGAGGCTACGAAAGAACAGGTAATGGAAGTATTGCGCCAGTCTTTGCGCCCTGAGTTTCTGAATCGTATTGATGATGTGATCATGTTCCATCCATTGATGAGAAAAGAGATAAAAGGTATTATCAGGATACAGCTGGAACAATTGCAAAAACAGCTATTAACACAAAATATAGATCTTCAATTTACTGATTATGCGCTGGATTATCTTGTAGAGCGTGGCTTTGACCCGCAATACGGCGCCCGCCCGCTGAAAAGAGTGATCCAGAAAGACATTATTAATATGCTGAGTAAAAAGATCATTGCAGGTGAGATTGATAAAACGAAGCCTGTGCTGATAGATGTATTTGATGGCGTGGTAGTGATGAGAAATGAAGTTATGAATGGCTCAATGGCTTAATTGGTTAACAGGTTAATTGGTTAAAAAGTTAAAGGGTTAAATGGTTAAATGGTTAAATGGTTAAATGGTTAAATGGTTAAATGGTTAAATGGTTAATAAGGCCAAAAATAAAAGTACGGTATTGCGCCGTACTTTTATTTTTTCAGAGAATTGTTATTTAGCAAGCTTCATTGTACCGGAATTATCACAGCCAGGGAAAAATAAAATTCTCAGTATGATTATCTTTACCGGAATTGTTCCGGTAGATTGTATATTGTCCGGAGAATAAAATGATTTTTATATTTCAGGATTTTGTACCTGGTTGCAATTGAAAACATATCTAAATATAAATCAGAACCCAAGGCTTATTAGAACAGGTTTCTACCTGTTATGGTTCACCATTTCCATATTACAGGCCTGCTATACCCAACTGATGCCTGATGAAGCGTATTACTGGACATGGTCGCAGCATCCTGCATGGGGTTATTTCGATCATCCTCCTGTAATAGCAATTATGATCAGGTGTGGTTATTGGCTGATTAAAAACGAATTGGGGGTACGATTATTAGCTGTATGCAACATTACTGCCTTCATTTTTATCATTGAAAAATTAATTAAGCCTGTCAACCTTTTATTGTTTTATTGTACCATTTTGTCTGTTGCCATCCTGCATTTCTTTGGTTTTATAGCGGTCCCTGATAATCCTCTAATATTGCTTACTGCCAGTTTCTTTTACCTGTACCGGGCATATCTCAAAAAGGAAGGAAGGGTAATAATTATATTGCTTGTATTGAATATAAGCTTACTCTTATTAAGTAAGTACCATTCTACACTGATTATTGTGTTTACCATTTTATCCAATCCTTCATTACTGAAAAGAAGATCTGCCTGGATAATAGGCATCCTCTCCTTAGTCCTGGTTACGCCACATATCATCTGGCAATATGAAAACGGGGCTCCGTCTATCGTTTTTCAGCTTTTTCAGCGTGCGCATGAGCGTTATAGCATATCCCTTACTTCAGATTACCTTGCATCATTGCTAGTGGTGTTTGGCCCTGTATCAGGCACCATATTACTATTTGTGGCCTTAAAATACAAACCCGAAGGACTGTTTGAAAAAGCGTTAAAATATACCTTAACCGGCACATTGTTATTCTTTACTTTAATGACGTTTAAAGGCAGGGTAGAAACCAACTGGGTAATTTTTACAATTGTACCTGTTTTGATTTTAGGCTATAAAAGCATGACGGAAAACAATCGCTATCATAAAACGATGATTTATTCTTTTCCTGTTACTATTTTAATAATAATGCTGGTCCGGGTGTTTTTAGTTTATGATTTTTTACCTGCAAAATGGCAATTTGAAAACGATTTTCATGGATACCGGGAATGGGCAAAAAAAGTTAAAGAGAAATCCGGTGGCAGACCGGTGGTTTTTATGAATTCCTATCAGAATGCGGCGGAGTATGAATTTTATACCGGGCAAAGTGCTTTTTCCCTGAATAATATGAGTAGCCGGAAAAATCAATACAATTTATGGTACAATGAGCAAATGGTCCAGGGAAAAGAAATAATGCTTAATCCCAATTACACGATTGACTGGTTAGGAACCATATCAACAGAAAGAGGGCCGTTTCAATATTGGGTCATTCCCAATTTTCGTTCGTCATCTGATATTATTGTTACTTCTGTGGAGAAACGAATTAAGGCAAAACCAACGGAACCATTATTTGTACATTTTACCTTTAGTCTGAGAAAAGGTTGCGAAGCAGATTTGGAATCGAATAAAGATTATCCAGCATTTATTTCTTACGATTTTTATGAAGCAAGGAAAAGGATTATAGATACCGTTACAAACTTCCATGTAATGAATAAAATGCTTAAAAATAAAGAAACATACACCGTAAGGGTGAACCCACCTGGAAAGAAAGGTAAATACCAGTTATTTCTTTCAATAAAATGTGGAATGTTGCCACAATCAATAAATTCGGAAGGTATAACAGTAGAAGTATATTGAACCGGATTATAAAAAATGAATTGCAGTATATGTATTAGAAACATGGAATTCTAAATTTTTGCCCTTACCTTTGCAGTCCAAAAAAGCAGACGGGAGTACAAATTTTATTTTCGTTAGTGATTTAAAGGTTTATAATAATTTGGCGAGGTAGCTCAGGTGGTTAGAGCACAGGATTCATAACCCTGAGGTCGGGAGTTCAAGTCTCCTCCTCGCTACATAGGCTTCCCGTAAGGGAGGCCTTTTTACTTAAGTGAATTTTAGATGTAAACTGTATGTGTTTTATATTCTTTTGTTCATAACAGAACTTATACTTGTTGTACTTCCAACTTGACAAAGATTTTTTTTGTATCGGGCTATTCATAAAATCGTTTCATGATCCGACAAATAGCGAGCGATAACCATAACTTCGTTTGGTATTCGTTTTTGTTTTTAAGTGTTTTTAATTCCCATAGACCATTTTCATGTTGATGAGAAAGTAACCAAACAACTGCCTTTTGAATTTGTGGCTCATCCTTTTGAAAACCAAGTCTGGAAAGGCTATCTAAAGCAGAGATCAGGTCTGTAAACCAAAAGGGAAAGGTAAACCTCGTCCAATACTCTTTGCTGCCACGGTCTGTATAATTATCCTTTTTAAACAAACTGGACAGGAGCAGCTTTCCGGCCTCAATCGCCAGGGGTAATTTGCGGTATCTTTCATGCGCTGCATAGGCCCTGAGCACAATGCCTGTGACCATGTGCGAAAAAGGTTTTGACTTGTCAGGCTCCAATGTTTCTGATTTCATTGATATAATATCCAGGTTCTTATTAAGGGTTCGCAGAGGTATTGCCCAGCCTCCATCGCTTTGGCGGGCAGACTTAAGCCAATGAAATGCTTTTTCTATCCTTAAGTCTTTCCTATAACCAGCTTTGATAAGTAACTCAATTATGCCCGCAGTGTAATATGGAGTGTATTGATTGCCCAAAATACCCCGGATATCCCCTTGGTCTGTCTGAAAGCTAAATAGAAAATCTGCAGCTTTTGTAATTGCCGGATTTCTGTTATTAAACCCATAGCTTTCCACAAGGAATCCCAAATTTCTATAGGTTTCTATCTGATTATAATTTTCATGCGACCTGATATTTATATTACCGCCTGGGTATTTCCAGGAGCCATCTTTTTGTTGCTTTTTTACAATTTTTTGCGCCTCAGGTAAATCCCAAAGTGATTCCGGGTCATTATCTGTATTACCTTGTAGATCCCTTGCTGCAAAAAATGCTATTGCTTTATTCTCTGATGACGATAAAGCTGCTACAGGATCATATGTCAAAATTGATTTCCAATTGGCCATTTTGATTATCATTAAGCATTTTTGCCGGCCCCAATCTTTTCATGCAGTGTGAAGCCATACTTTGCTAATAAAACAATACAACAAATGTATTCAGGAGAACTGCATCTTAAAATGATACAGGATTGTTTACTGAATGATTATTGTCATATTAACCGGATTTGGATGTTTTTTTCTTACAGGAATCATTACTTTCTATAACCAATAACATTTTTTCCGAGTACATATCATTATACTTTCGGGCAGTTAACGTTTATTGTTAACAGCTTTTTATAATGGATCCATTCCGGAAAATGTTCAAAATGTTCAAATAAGGTCTGCTCCATCCCGCGACTGAAAAAGGCTATCCAAGAGGGCCTTTTTCTTATATTTGCTGATAAATCATTTTTAATCATTAAAAATTTTCTACGAAAAATATTATATTTATTTTAATTATTTCAATGGTTGTTTTCTTCATTTCCTGTAATTCAGGAAATAGAGACCAAAATGCCAATACTGATTCTTCTGTCGTTACTCATGCACCAACGTATGATAAGTCATTAATAAATGGAAAGGTAACAGACAGCGTCATTTGCCGCAGCCTGAATGGCGGGAGTTATGCGCTTTATCTGCCCTCTTATTATTCTTCTGATAAAAAATTTCCCTGCATTTATTTTTTCGATGCGCACGCGCGCGGGGCCATGCCTGTCCACATGTATAAAGGTCTCGCAGAAAAATATGGATTTGTGCTGGTTGGTTCCAATGTTTCTAAAAATGGCACTCCCTGGCAGGTAACGAATGATGCAGTAAAAATGCTTTTGGAAGATACCCGCACACGAATAAATATAGACACGAAACGCATTTACACAGCGGGTTTTTCTGGCGGTTCGCGTGTGGCATGTACTGTTGCAATTATGGATGGTGGAGTGGCTGGTGTAATAGGTTGTGCAGCAGGGTTCCCTTCTGTTGAGCCTGTGTTTCAAAACAAATTTGATTATTTCGGTATGGCAGGTGATTATGATTTTAATTTAACCGAGATGGAGCAATGGGATGAAACACTGGAACAAAATGGGTTTGCACACCAATTGCTGATCTCTGGCGGCATACATGGATGGGCTGTATCTTCCGATTTTCAGACCGCCTTGTTATGGATACAGGTAAATGCTATGAAAGAAAATTTACAATCGAAAAATGATACTTTGATCCTGGCTTTAAAAAATGATTATGAAAAGCGAATTGCTGCTGCAAAATCTTTAAGGGATTGGATTAAAGTTCATGAATTATCAGATGGAATGGTAAGGGTGCTGGATGGGTTTACGGATGTATCAACCTACAGAAAACGATCAGCTGACCTGGTTGCATGTAATGATTACAAAAACGCAATTGCTATACAGGTACAATTGCAACAGACAGAATTAAATCAGCAACGGGAATTAGCAAAACAATTTACAGTGCAGGATGAAAAATGGTGGACAAGAAAAATCGCAGAATTACATCAAAAGGCAAACAGTGCAAAAACACAAGAGTCGCAAATGTACCGGCGATTGCTTAATTATTTAGGGCTTGTCGGCTATATGAATTGCGACCATGCTTTAAAAGCTGGCGATCTGACAAATGCCTTTACCTATTTAAAAGTTTTCAAAATTGCGGACCCTCAAATTCCTGATTGCAGCTTTCTGACTGCTGTATATTATATGAAAAAAGGAAATCCGCAACAGGCAATTTCTTCACTGAATGAAGCAGTTTCATCAGGATACAGTGAAGTATCAACATTAATTACTGACCCGTCTTTCAATAGTTTAAAGGATGATGCAGTGTTTAAGAACATAGTAATAAAGGTTCAGGCAAATAATACGCCAAAATAATAAATGTGCTGTGCTGAATAAAAATAAAAAACGGCTTGTTTTATATTGATTTCACTTTTGCAATTATTCTGTGCACGATTAACGAATAATAGTAGAATATCCGTTTTTAAGGTTTAGTACATGTTTAAAACCATTTTGAATCAGGAGTTTTGCTGAGTGACTGCTTCTTTTCCCGGACGCACAATAAACGATAATTGTTCTGTCGGGGTCAAGCATTTGATATGCGGTTTCAAATTGAGACAGAGGGATATTAATCCCTCCGAAATTTCCCATTGCATGTTCTTCCACCTCACGTACATCAACAAGCTGGATATTTGTTTGATGCTGCATAAGGAGCAGCATTTCATCATATTCAATGGTGCCAAAAGTTACTTCGCAAAGTTCCTGAATATCCTGTAGCTGCTTTATATTTTTGTTGGCTTCGATAAGCCTGAAATTGAAGATGCGGGTATTCATACTTAGCGTATCAAATACCAGCAGTTTACCTGATAATACTTCTCCGATGCCTGTAATTATCTTTATCACTTCATTGGCCTGTATGGTGCCAATGATGCCCGGAAGGGTAGCAATAACGCCGATGTCTGCGCAATTAGGTGATTCGCCTTCCTGCGGCGGTTCCGGGAATAAGCAACGATAAGTTGGCCCGTTATTATAGTTTAAAACAGAAACCTGACCTTCAAACTTATAAATCGCGCCGGATACCAATGGCTTGTTCAGCATGACACATGCGTCATTGATTAAGTATCGTGTAGCGAAATTATCTGAGCCATCAACAACTATATCGTAATCACGAATAATATCAAGGGCATTGGTACTGTTAATAAAAACAGGGTATGTATTTATAGTTACGTTTGGATTTAACGCTTTCAATTTCTTTTCGGCAACAGCAGTTTTACTTTGCCCGATTTCCTGTTCTGTATATAAGACCTGGCGTTGAAGATTAGAAATGTCAATGGTATCGCCGTCGGCAATGCCAATAGTGCCTACTCCCGCAGCAGTCAGATATTGCAATACCGGGCACCCAAGTCCGCCGGCGCCAATTACCAGCACCTTTGCGGCACACAGTTTTTCCTGTCCTTCAAGCCTCATTTCCGGAAGGATGATTTGTTTATTGTAACGGGATTTTTCTTTTTGTGACAGCACAGTTTGAATTGATAAACTTATGAGTATCTAAAATCAGAGAATATAATAGGCACGTCCGGAATTGGCACCAAGATAATGGAAAACTTTCCTTTTACTTAGGCATATTCATCGCCATATGAAGTGTTTATACTGGTTCAAGAACCAATTGCTCAAATAGTTGCAACAGTTTTTCTGCCGGGTCGGTAGTTAAGCCTGTATGCACCTTCGATAATTGTACAATAGTGCTGCGGGTAGCGGAAAGCCAGCGGAAACGCTGTGGTGTAGGTAGCTCTCCTAAAGGCCCGGCATCCTTCCCGCCTTTACATATCCGTTCAAATGATTCAAGGTATTTTTGGATCTCATTGATATCCAGATTTCCGAAGAAAGCACGGAGGCGCTGTTCATTGATATGAAACTTTACCTGCAAAAATTTAGAACTGGCAGCGTATAGAATAACGCCAACGTTCAGAAATTCTTCCCGTTCTACCTGCGGCACCAAACGAATGACCGCATATTCATATGCTTTCTTTTCTTGCATGATTCGCCTCCTTTACAAATTTTGTTGAATGCTCAATTCGTGATAATAAATATTGCTTGTAAGCCTGTTTGTGTTCATCGGCAGAGCGAAAAGGTGAATCGTCCTTCAGCCAGTCATCCGGGATCATATTGACAATATCCAGGATCACATCCTCCATCAGCACAGCACGGCATTTAATGTCTGTAGCCTCTAGCATAGAAGCCCGAGGCAACAATACGTGATGTTTCACCCTGGCAAATGGCCGCTGCGCCTGCTCCGCTGGTGGGTGATCCCATGTGTAATGAAAGAATAATGCAGCGCCATGGTCAATGAGCCAAAGTTTGTTATTCCAGATAAGCATATTTGGATTACTTGCAGTTCGGTCTGGATTGGCTATCAGGCAATCCAGCCATACGATCAGGGAAGCAAGTTCCGGGTCAACCGGAGTAACAGTTGGATCAAACATACTAGAACCAGAAAGGTATCTAAGTCCAATATTAAGGCCTGCGCTTGCTTTAAGCTGGTTTTGTATTTCCTGGTCCGGTTCTGTTCGCCCGAATGATTTATCAAGTTCTGCAAATACAAGTATTGGCATATTCAGCCCAAGAGCGCGGGCGATTTCGCCGCCTATCAGTTCCGCAATTAGCACTTTAGGTCCCTGGGCAGCCCCGCGAAATTTGATCACATATTTAAGCCCGTCATCAGCTTCAATGAGACCGGGCATGGAGCCTCCCTCACGCAACGGCAGCACATAGCGATCTACATGTATAGTTCTGAGTTGAGGTACGGTATAAAGCATCTTTATTAAAGATTTTTTGCAAAAATAGTATTATATCACAGCAGTTTATTTTAAGTCTGTAAAGAAAGAAAGGATAAAGTTTAAAATTAAAAATTTATGCTATTTTAAGAGAACCCCATTTGGAATTTTCATTTAAGGTACCGTTTACCAATCAAACCTTTTCAACTTCGGTAAATTGCTCCCAATCCTTCCACACTGCCTTATATCCTTTCTTCTCAATCATTTGTTTCACTTCGGCTACAGACCGGCTGTCATCAATCTCAAATTGTTCCAAAGATTCTGGTTCCACAGTGTATCCGCCCGGGTTGGTTTTTGAGCCTGCGCTAATGGAGGTGGCACCAAGCTGAATAATATGGTCCCGGAAAAATTCATTTTCCCTTGTAGATATGGAAAGTTCTATTTCCTCATTAAATATCCGCCAGGCACATATAAGTTGCACCAGTTCTTTATCAGTAATAACGCTTTTCGGTTCTATCAATCCGGAAGCCGGACGCAGGCGGGGGAATGAGATGCTGTATTTGGTTTTCCAGAAATGTTTTTCAAGGTAATTTACATGGAGTGCTGTAAAGAAATTATCTGCCCGCCAGTCTTCCAAACCTATCAAAACGCCTAACCCTATCTTATGAATACCTGCATTTCCAAGCCTGTCGGGTGTGTCCAGCCGGTAATCGAAGTTTGATTTTTTCCCTTTAAGATGGTATAATTTGTAATTTTCTTTATGATAGGTTTCCTGGTAAACCAAAACAGCATAGAGTCCTTCTGCGGCCAGTGTTTTATATTCATCCTCTTCCAGCGGTTGCACCTCTATCGAAATATTTGCAAAATGAGGTCTCAGCAACCGGATAGCATCCCTGAGATAATCAACCCCTACCGTTTTTGTTGCCTCGCCGGTTACCAGTAATACATGTTCAAACCCCTGCTTCTTTAAATAGTCAGCTTCCTGCAAAATCTCGACTCCCGATAATGTTTTACGGCGTATTTTATTATCAAAACTAAAACCACAGTAATTACAGATATTCTGACACTCATTAGATAAGTATAGCGGAGCATATAACTGAACCGTTTTGCCAAATCTTTTTTGTGTGATCCGGTGACTTATTTGTGCCATTTGTTCTAAATAGGGCGCGGCAGCCGGAGAGATCAGCGCTTTAAAATCTTCAAGATCCCTTTTACTTTTATTCAATGCGCGTTCCACATCTGCTGCTGTTTTAGCATAGATGCCGGATTGTACTTCATCCCAATTATATGTTTCAAATACTTCTCTGAACATGGTGTTTAAACCCCGATCTAAAGGGAGCTTTTATATGTTAATAATTTTAGATTGTAGTTGCAATAATCTTGAGTTTTTTTGATTTAGCTAAATTTATGACTCCCTTTAGGGGCGGGTTTTTTAATTCAAAAAATCTGTTAACGGGCTGGTGCTTTCTGCATAAGCCTTGACTGTACCCAATTTTGCACAGTATGCCATTCGCCCGGCGATTATCGCCAATTTAAAAGCCATGGCAATTTTTACAGGGTCACCGGCAACTGCTATAGCTGTATTCACCAATACTGCGTCTGCCCCAATTTCCATAGCGGCTGCTGCATGGCTAGGCGCTCCTATGCCTGCATCCACTATCACGGGCACATTACTTTGCTCTATGATTATCTGCAAAAATTCCAGTGTTTTCAACCCCATATTACTGCCTATTGGTGCGCCTAATGGCATTACCGCGGCAACGCCAACTTCCTCGAGCCGTTTGCATAAAACAGGGTCGGCATGAATGTAGGGCAGTACGATGAAGCCATCCTTTACTAATCTTTCAGCCGCCTTTAGTGTTTCAATCGGGTCTGGCATCAGGTATTTTGGGTCTGGATGTATTTCTAATTTCAGCCAATTGGTTTGCAGGGCTTCCCTTGCCATATGTGCTGCAAATATTGCCTCCTCTGCATTTCGCACACCGGAAGTATTTGGCAGCAGGCTAATGTGGGTATGCTGAAGGTGTTGCAGGATATCATCATTTTCACCATCCATATTCACACGCTTTAAAGCCACAGTAACTAATTCTGAACCGGAAGCCAGTAAAGCCTCTTCCATTATATGATGGTTGCCAAATTTACCAGTTCCGGTAAACAGCCGCGAGGTGAAAATTTTATCCGCTATTTTTAGTGTGTCGGTCATTTCTGTCAATGAATTAAGTTAAAAGTTAAAAGTCAAAACCTCAAAGTGTGGTATGTTTATCATCATATATTCTAAAGGCCATTGCTGCTCCGGTTACGTCCGTGGCATTTGATATTGCACCGGAAACTGCAATGCCGTGCAGGCCTGTTGTCATTAATGCCGTTATATCATTTCTAGTAATACCCCCAATGCCAATTAAGGGTGGGGGAGTAATGTTTTCTTCTTTTAGCCGGGCAAATATCCTTTTGTATCCTTCGATGCCCAGCACAGGGCTTAGGTTTTGTTTTGTGCTGGTAAAACGGAAAGGCCCCAATCCAATGTAATCAATTGGCAAAACGGATAATCTGATCACATCTTCTGCTGTATTTGCAGTGCAGCCAATAATAAACCGTTCCCCGATTAATGTTCTTGCAATTTCAGGCGACATGTCTTGTCTGCCGATATGCACACCATCCGCGTTAATGTCTAAAGCAAGCGCTACATTATCATTAATTATAAATGTGGCGCCAAATTGTTTGCATACTGTTTTTACTTCTTTTGCAATGGCATAATAATCAGCATATGGGATATTCTTTAACCGTAATTGTATCCAGTCAATTCCCCCCATACAAGCCTTTTCCGCCAATTCCGCAGAGGTAGTTATATAGTGAAGTCTGCTGATTTCTTTCATGGTACAAATGGTTGATGGTATCCTAATAAAGTCTCGTTGCTTGCTAAAAAGCGGTACGTATAACTGTTGGCATTTTCAGCAGCAGTTTGCAAGTTATGACCCAGGGCAAGTTGCGCTGTAAGCGAGGCTGACAATACACAGCCGCTGCCATGTTTTTCTCCTTTTGCAAGGCGGTCGTTAGAAAATGCATAAGTATGGTCTTTGGTATAAAGTATATCCAGGGAAGTACTTTCATCGCTGTGCCCGCCCTTCAGATAAATATTTACGGCCGCACTATTGTCTTCCAATTTTGTTTGCAGGTCATCTGCGCCAAATAGTTGCTCTGCTTCAGGGATATTAGGCGTAATACAATAGACTCCTTGTATAGCTTCCATAAATTGTTCTTTAGTGGTTTCATGAAAAACGAATCCTGCGCTTGCTTTCAAAATGGGGTCAAAAATGATAACCGGCGCTTCAATTTTCCCGTTCAGAAAACTGATTAATTGCTTTAGAACATGTACACTTTCTATCAGCCCTATCTTTATGAACTTAATATCAAATCGTTTCAGTAATGCGGTTACCTGTGCTGTAATTTTATCTATTGAAATCCATTCCACTTTTTCAAACGCCACATCATTTTGCCATGTAAGCGCAGATACTACTCCAAAACCATACACCCCATTACTTTCAAAGGTCTTAACATCAGCAAGTAATCCTGCACCTGCGGATGGGTCGAAACCTGCTATGGAAAGCGCGTATGGTCTTGGTTGGCTCATTTAGTTTTTTAGCTTTTTCATATTATTGTTTCCGAGTAATGATTTCATTTGGGTAATAGCAATTTCATTTAGTTTGAGCAACCTTTCGGTCTGTGATAGTTGTTGGCGGATCAATACAGAATTGATGCTTTCAAGATTGGTTAATACTACTAATTGTTCCAGTTCTGCATAATCCCGGATATTACCGTCTTTATCAAGATTAGCTTCCCGCCATTGTTTGGCTGTTATTCCGAATAATGCCACATTAAGCAAGTCTGCTTCACTGGCATATGCGATGGCTGATTGTGCTTTTGTGATAGTGGGCGGTATTAGTTTTTCTTTGATGGCGTCGGTATGTATGCGGTAATTGATTTTGGAAAGGGTGCGTTGCAGGTTCCATTCAAGTTTCAGCCGGTCGTTTTCATCTTCTTTCAACCGCTGGAATTCTACTAATAAATAAAGTTTAAATTCAGCGCTTACCCAAGAAGCAAACTCAAAAGCTATATCTTTATGAGCAAAAGTGCCTCCGCCTGTTCCGGCTTTAGATATAAGTCCGATGGCATTTGTGGTATCAATCCATTTGGAAGGAGACAAAACAAAGGAATTACTACCTGCCTGATACATAAAGGGGTCGAATTCGACCCCTTTGAAAGAAGGGTTATGTATTTTCTCCCAAAGACCCAGAAATTCAATGGTGTTTCGGCTTCGCATCCAATTTTTAACCACATCTTTTGGTTCATCAGGGTTTTTATACCTTGCAATGTCCGTTATTGAGATATATTCTTTATTGTCTTTAGTAAGCAATAATACTTCTGTCCCTTTTACAGTTATTGATTTATTTTTTGCCATACATCAAAATATTATTTTAATTATTTCCCATTTTTAATTCCATCGAATTCGATGGAATTAAAAATGGGATTATTACCTGTATTATTTGGAAAGGGGTCGAATTCGACCCCTTTGATAGAGGTTTTTAAAAAGTTAGAAATTCGTTGCTTTTAAAATGAACATTTATTGGAATTAAACCTATCGAATTCGATAGGTTTAAAATCAGCCACTATTTTCTAATTATCGCGTATTCGCCATAATTAAAAGGCCTATTTTTTAGCTCCATTTTTCAATAAATAATCTTCCCACATTTCATCAATATCATCTTTATATGATTTTGCTACACCTGAATCAGGATATTCCATTTCAACAATATCAGTAATTTCATGTCGTTCGTATTCACCAGATAAAGGATTTAATACATACTCAAATCTCTTCCTGTATTCTACTATCAGTATGTTGTCATACACCTTAATGCAATTAATACGTTCAAGATTTACAGATAAGTTATTTATACTTCCAATTTTTTTTCATAAGAATTATACTTATACAGTTCCAATTATTGTTTTCCTCTTTCAAACAAAATCATATCTATTAATTTAGCTTTTGGATAGATGAATTGCGAATGGTCACCATCAAATGAAAGTGTAGGGATTTCATAACTATCTATTATATTTCGTATATTGTATTTATTATTACTTATATCAATGGCCAATTCATTTAATTTTACTTCTATATTATTATTGTTAAATACTGATTCAATACCTTTTACAAAATAACTATCTAATGCAGGCGTATTTCCAAATATGCCTAACATAATTTTTGTTACAAGTGTAATTGTAGCTTTTTGTTCTTTTTCATTTCCATCTTTATCTTTTTTCGGGATTGGAATACTAATTTTTCCCAAAATCCCTTTATAAAGCTCCATTAAGTCAGGTAATTTTTCATTATAGTTAGTTATGTCTATTGTCCAATATTTTGGTTCGGTCTTAGTGGCTATAAATTTGACAACTGGTATGAGGCTATGAGAACTATGCCTTAAAAGTGCAGATGATCCCCTATACATTCCCCAACTTGCTAAATAAAAACCAAGCTGCAAAACACTTGTTTCTAAATTTTCTTTTGAATCAATTTCTGCAACTTTGCCATTATTATAGAAAGACTGAAAATAATTATAGCAATAATCAAATGATGCATATCGATCATTTGGTTTAATATTATTTTTAGCATTACTACTACTGTTACTATAGGCTTTAATCAATTTATGTATTTCATCATTCTTAAATTCTGGTATCATTTTTCAATATTAAATATTTATTAAAATTTAATAACTTCAACTATTATGGGTTATATAGATAATTATTTGTTTTTTATAATAATGTCAACCTTTTTGGTTTATTTATACAAAATTCAATATCATGCTAATCCTTTAATCAAGCGAATCAAGGTTCAGACGGTTTTAAACATACACCTCCCCACCAGCTTCCACAAATTCTTTCGATTTTTCTTCCAAACCCTTTGCTAATTCTTCTTCATTTTGAGAATAATCACGAATATCCTGCGTTATTTTCATCGAGCAGAAATGAGGGCCGCACATGGAGCAGAAATGCGCGATTTTGGCCCCATCGGCAGGTAAAGTCTCATCGTGAAATGATTTTGCTGTTTCCGGGTCAA
Source organism: uncultured Bacteroidota bacterium (assembly GCA_903887005.1). Lineage (GTDB taxonomy): Bacteria > Bacteroidota > Bacteroidia > Chitinophagales > Chitinophagaceae > Nemorincola. The sequence goes on from CAISOH010000014.1 coordinate 25,361, forward strand.
GCGAGAGGTTGAACTGGTCTTCCCACCTGAATTCAAATCTTGCTTTACTTAAGGCATTGTCCCTGAATTGTGCACCCGGATGCCCCTTTGCAAGGTCTGCGGCATGTGCCGCTATCTTGTATGTAATTACTCCGTCTTTTACGTCTTTTTTATCAGGTAAACCCAGGTGTTCCTTAGGTGTTACATAACACAACATTGCGGTGCCATACCATCCAATCATAGCCGCGCCGATGGCGGATGTAATATGGTCGTAGCCGGGGGCAATGTCTGTAGTGAGTGGCCCGAGTGTGTAAAATGGCGCTTCGCTGCAACATTCCAACTGCTTATCCATATTCTCTTTGATAAGGTGCATCGGCACATGGCCAGGGCCTTCTATCATTACCTGCACATCATGCTTCCAGGCAATTTTTGTAAGTTCTCCAAGCGTTTCCAGCTCTGCAAACTGAGCAGCATCGTTCGCATCAGCTATGGAACCCGGGCGTAAGCCATCGCCAAGTGAAAAGCTGACATCATACGCCTTCATGATCTCACAGATTTCTTCGAAATGAGTATAGAGGAAACTTTCCTTATGATGGGAGAGGCACCATTTAGCCATGATGCTTCCGCCACGGGAAACTATGCCGGTTACACGTTTTGCAGTTAATGGTATATATCTCAATAGCACTCCCGCATGAATAGTGAAATAGTCAACCCCCTGTTCAGCCTGTTCTATTAAGGTATCCCTGAATATTTCCCAGGTCAGGTCTTCAGCTTTTCCGTTTACTTTTTCTAATGCCTGGTAGATAGGCACAGTGCCCACCGGAACAGGGCAATTGCGGATGATCCACTCCCTTGTTTCATGAATATTTTTACCGGTAGAGAGATCCATAAGAGTATCGCCGCCCCAGCGGCAACTCCAAACGGCTTTTTCCACTTCTTCTTCTATACTGGAAGTCACCGCAGAGTTCCCTATATTGGTATTGATCTTAACCAGGAAATTCCTTCCAATAATCATGGGTTCACTTTCCGGATGGTTAATGTTAGATGGAATTATAGCCCGCCCTCTTGCAATTTCATCCCTTACGAATTCCGGAGTGATATACTTTAAAGGAATATTTGCCCCAAAACTTTCTCCTTTGTGTTGTTTCCACAATTCATTATTATTCATTAATTCATCGATCCTTAGATTTTCGCGGATGGCGATGTATTCCATTTCAGCAGTGATGATGCCTTTCCTTGCATAATGCAATTGCGATACATTGCATCCTGGTTTTGCCCGGTATGGCATCCTGATATGCTCAAACCGCAGTGCGTCCAGTTCTTTATCTTCCAGCCGCTCCTTGCTATAGCCTGCCGTGAAATTTTTGAGCTGATCCACATCTTCCCTGCTTTTTATCCATTCTTCCCGCAGGCGGGGAAGCCCTTTGGTGATGTCAATAGCCACATCAGGATCGGTATAAGGTCCGCTGGTATCATAAATAGTTACAGGCGGATTCGGTATTAATTCCTCCAGCCCAAAAGATTTGGTTTTTGTCGGGCCTACAGCCACTTCACGCATAGCCACTTTAATATTATGCAGTTTTCCCTGCACGAATATCTTTTTTGAGTTAGGGTAAAAACCCGAATGAATGGCAGTATCTTTTGACGATGTATCTTTTTTCATATTTTTTCGTTTTTTTGACTCTTAATGCTAATTAGCCCAATGTTATTACTTAACTGTAAAATATGTCACCCCTTCTGGGTTAAACACAACTTTTATTGATTTTGCTATAATAATATCAACCCTTCGGGTTTAGTAATGCTTAATATTAATGACGTTTTTAATTCCCCTTTAACCAATTAACTCTTTAACTTTTTAACCTTTTAACAAGTCACCCTCCCTGAGTTGCCTGTATAAGCGTTATTTTATCATTATTGAGTAATTCATGCGTTTCCCATTCTGTTTTCGGAATAACACTGTTATTAACAGCGATTGCAATACCTTTTAACGAAGATATTTTCAATATATCAAGCGTGTCTGTGATTTTAGCCTGGTCGGGTATTTCCTGTAGTTTATTATTTACATAAATTTTCATGCAACTTTCTGTTGTTAAGTAATCAAACACTAAACTTTAAGGGAAAGATAAATAGTATCTCTGCTTTTTTCCTTCGCAGGCATTATCCTGTGCAGGTACAAAGGGTATGATCTCAGCCTGAGTTTATTGGCACCCCTAAAGTCAGGGCAAAAGTACGGATTAATTTTACATTGAAGGTATTATTAGTTCGCTACAATTAGATAACTGCGGGAAATTGTATTTGGGAAAAAGTTCTGTTGGATGTGCAAGCCCATATGCAATTGCGAATGATAAAGCAGATGGTATATATATGGTGGAATTTTCGATCGCGATAATCGCCCAAAGTAAAGTTTTTCTGTAATGCATAATGTCAAGGTAAAACTATTGATTAAGAGTTTATATCAAATAGTTTGTTTTATTCCTGTTATGCAAGACAAACAAATGAATCGCATCAATTTTTCATTACATGGCCCTATAAGATCAAAGATAAAAACCAGCTTGCATATGCTGGTTTTTATCATAATATCCACAATCACCTATTTCGAAAAATCGAAAGGCACCCTTAAGCTGAGGACAATATTTCTCCCCGGATTATATACGCCATATTGCCGGAGCCTGGACATATTATCAAGGTATTGTTTGTCCAGTGCATTATTCACAGCAAGAACAAGATCAATGTTATTCAGTTTCCAGATTTTCCTTGTTACTCCCAAAGATGCATTCAGCAGCGTGTAGCCGGGCGTTGTCAGTTCATAGACCGCAACATTATCCTGATCAAACGCACTTATTGTTCCAATCCGCGCAAAGACATTGGTAAATTTTTTCCAGCTTTTGAAATTTAAAAACAGGGTATTATAAACTTTATTCGCAGGAATCATTGGCAAGTAAGAATTATTGTCGGTACGGACAGCATTAATCGTTGCCGCTTTAATTTCCCAATGTATCCATCCCAAACCTGAAGGATGAATATCAATGCCGGCTTCTCCGCCCTTTATTTCTGCATTAGCCTGCAAATATTTATAAACGGGAACTTTAAAAGCCGGAGAAATATTGCTTGTTACGCTGTCGCCCCTAGGGGCTATATAAATAAAGTTCAGGATGTTGTTGATGTAAGCAGCCACCTCTATAGAAAAATGTTTGCTTTTGAATATAGCGCTCAGGTCAATTTCATTGTTTTGCTCTTTCACAAAATTCACATTCCCTGTTTCATAATGCTGTGATTCCAGCTTCACTCCATTCGACATGAGTTCATTCAGGTTTGGAGAACGGTAGCCCGTACCATAATTGGCCCTGACAAGCAAATGTTCTTCTATATCATAAGTAGCTCCTATAGCACTGCTGATATTATTGTATGACCGGGTAATTGCCGGCATATTAACTGTTGAATCCCTTAATGCAGTTGTTGTACTAAGATTACGAGTATCATATCGTGCACCTGCAGTGAGGTTGAATTTCTTCAGATTGTATTTGGTAAATGCAACAAATCCAAGGTCATTTATGGTTGCATCGGGCACTAAAACAGTCCTTGCTTCTGTACGATTTTTATTCGTTTGGCCCATCCCCTGCACGCCAACAACGGTAGAGAAATTCTTCCATGCAGGCATATACCATTTTACATCGTAAGTAGCAGATTGCAAAGTCATATCCACATAATTATAACCAGCTTTTGTACCATTATCTTCAAACTCAGTCCGGTGATTATTCTGATATCCAAGTGTGAATTTAAATCTTGAAGCGCCTGCAATGAGTGTTGTCTGAGAGCATACTTTATTATCGGTAACAGAGTGGTATGGGGCTTCAATTTCGCTTGGGAACATGTCAACTTCTGCAGTGTCTTTATTTTTGATGGTGCCATTGGGACTTTTCACTATATCCTTGCCGTCCAGTATTCCATAATATGCCTGGTTGAACTGGTAACTTAAGGTTGACGACCCCCATTTCCTGTTTATGCCAATGCTGCCCTTACCTCCTGCTTCATTCATTCTGGTATTGGGCGTACGGAAATTATACCCATCAGAATAATAATCAGGCAGCAATTTCCCTAAAAGGCTTATGCTCCAGTTATATTTATCGGTAGCGCCTTTCACATCTCCGCCGCCAATAAAACCGAGGTTATTTGAAGCGCAGGAACCAAAAACATCGCCGGTGATATGCCTAACCGCTGCAGGGGCTTCATTGATAAAATGTACTACGCCTCCCATTGCTTCGGGGCCATATAATAAACTTGCGGGGCCTTTGATAATTTCTATACGGTCCATCCCAAGTTCATTTACACCTATTCCATGCTCATCGTCCCATTGCTGGGTTTCAAATCTTACGCCATCAACAACGGTCAGTATCCTGTTCCCGGATAATCCCCTGATAACCGGCCTGCTGACCAATGGCCCGGTAGTTATTGCACTCACGCCTGGCACTTTCGATATAACATCCATTACGGTTGAAGCGCCTGTCTGCTGCAGTTCACTTTTCCTGATCACGTCAATTTCCTGTGGACTTTCATCCTGCAAGGTCGTGTGAGTGCCGGAAATCACTACCTCATTTACTTCAATGGATGCTGTTTCCAGCGCAACATCAAGCGTAGTATCATTTGCCTGAAGATTCACCGTAATTATTTTTGTCTGGTACCCGAGATAAGAAATTTGTACACTGTAATTTCCTTTGCCAAATCCGGTAATGGAGTATGCGCCACTTTTATCAGTACTTGTTACTTTGTTTAATTCTGGAACAAATATGGTTGCTCCAATAAGATTATCTCTATTTTGTTTGCCTGTAACTATCCCTTTTAAGGTGCTTTGCCCGTCAGCGATATGCGAAATAAGTAAAGCAACCAATATTGTAATAATATTTTTCATTTTCTTTCAGTTTAGATTAAGTTAATAAAAACGAATGGAGCAAAGGCCCCGAATGATTAGAGGTACTTTGCAATTAATAGAATAGTCCGAATTTCGTTAAACCAACTTAGGAGGAGGGGAGGATATTTCACATTTGAACGAAATAATATTTTCGCAAAATGGAAAATTAAAAGTTCTTTGTAGTTGAATTACCTGGTCCTGCAACAAAAAAACATTAGTGGAATGCGGGCAGGTATAATCTAATGTCAGTAGTTTTATAAGGTTATCAGGCAAAGGGCTTCTTTGCCCTGAATTATTTACCAAGAGCTTAATATTTGCAATAATACTTTCTTCCTTAGTATCCTTAATAACTAATAATTCAACTTTATTGTCTGAATATTTGATGGATTTCACATCATACATTTCCCCGTTTAATGAGATTTCGTGTGAGCTGATCCTGCTTTTCTGAAAATCAGGAACAGAAAGGATAAGTTTAGAGAACCTGGTTTGTTTATCATTTAACTCTTGTTCCATCCCATTTTGAACACAATATTGCTGGAAACGGAAAATAAGTATCATTCCGCCTGACTGGAGAAGACAGATGAACAAAAGTGATAAAAAAATTATTCGTTTCAATTCAAAACAAAATTAAAAAAAAATTGATCTGAAATTAGTTTTAGACAGCTTTATTTTGCAACTTCATTTTCAGGAACTTTCTTTTTCTGATATTTATTTTTATGACCAATAGAAATTGTGATGAAAAAAGTCGGAATATTTCAAAAGCTTTTCAAAATCCCGGAAATCTTTTTCATAAGATTTTTCCAGATGTTAATTTTCTAAATTACAGGTAAATTTTATGAACATTTCAAAGGCATTCAGGGCAAAAAATACCATTTTATTTCATCGTTTTTAAATCA
>CAISOH010000015.1 GCA_903887005.1 uncultured Bacteroidota bacterium
ATATAATAAATTAAAATTATACAATAATATATTTAAGTGAATGTGCAATTAATCTGAGGGGTATATTTAATTCAATAAATAAAATACGCTCTAAGCAGGGTGGGAGCCTGGGAACAGCGTATTAATAAATTACTCTCAGTGACGGCAAAATGCTATAAAACAAAGCCATCCATTTCACTTATACTGATGGCGTTCGTTTCTGAATACATATTTTTTATCAGATATACAAAATTTTGAACTGAGATAAACAAACTATATCAGTTTGAAACTCTCAATAAATTTGGTCGTAAAATTACCTTTCCGGAACTCTTCATTTTTCATCAGTTGCATGTGGAAGGGGATAGTTGTTTTTACACCTTCTATCACATATTCACTGAGCGCCCGTTCCATTGTGTTGATGGCTTCTTCGCGTGTTTGCGCTACTGCTATCACTTTTGCTATCATGGAATCGTAATAGGGTGGGATAGTGTAGCCCGCATAAATATGGGAGTCCACACGCACTCCATGTCCGCCGGGAGTATGCAGGGTAGTTATTTTGCCGGGGCATGGACGGAAATCATTATAAGGGTCTTCGGCATTAATACGACATTCTATCGCATGTATCTTTGGCTCATAGTTGCGGCCGCTTATGGGCACTCCAGCAGCTATTTTTATCTGTTCTTTTACAAGGTCGTAGCTGATCACTTCTTCTGTAACGCCATGCTCTACCTGGATACGGGTATTCATTTCCATGAAATAGAAGTTGCGGTGCTTGTCCACCAAAAACTCTACAGTGCCAACACTTTCGTAATTAATGGCTGACGCTGCTTTTATCGCTGCAGATCCCATTTTTTCACGGAGTTCGGGGGTCATGAAAGGAGAGGGTGATTCTTCCACTAATTTCTGGTGACGGCGTTGTATGGAACAATCGCGCTCGCTGAGGTGACATACGGTGCCAAACTGGTCTCCGGCTACCTGTATTTCTATATGGCGCGGCTCTTCCACGAATTTCTCCATGTAAATGCCATCATTCTTAAAGGAGGCCGCAGCTTCAATTTTCGCTGTGCTGTATGCATGTTCTACTTCGCTTTCATTCCACATCACACGCATACCCTTACCACCGCCACCGGCAGTTGCCTTTATGATAACCGGGTAACCCATTTCTTTGGCAAGCTTCTTTGCTTCCGCCACACTTTCCAGCAGCCCAACAGAACCGGGTATCACAGGAACTCCCGCTTTAATCATAGTTTCTTTTGCCGTGATCTTATCGCCCATGGAACGAATCATTTCCGGGGTAGGGCCTATGAATTTGATATTGTACTGTGCGCATATCTCGGCGAAATTGGCATTCTCCGCAAGGAAGCCATAACCGGGATGAATGGCGTCGGCATTGGTGATCTCGGCGGCAGCCATTATATGCTGTATATTCAGGTAAGAGTCGCTGCTTTGCGGTTTCCCGATACAAACGGCTTCATCGGCAAAACGGACATGGAGACTGTCTTTATCAGCAGTTGAGTAAACGGCTACCGTACGGATACCCATTTCCCTGCAGGTGCGTATGATTCGTAAAGCGATTTCCCCGCGATTAGCGATTAATATTTTTTTAAACATTTTTTGTAAATGGCTCAATGGCTCAATGGCTTAATGGCTCAATGCTGCATAATGGCCCAATAGCTTTTTAATGGCTCAATAGCTTAATGGCTTAATGGCTCAATGCTTAATGGCTCAATGCTCAATGGCTCAGTGCTCAATGGCTTATGATGTTTTTATTTATTTACTAAATTTTTTCTTGCTGTATTTACTATTGACCCTAATACTTTATTTACTTCATCAAGTTTATTAATAAGACTATCACAATTTGGATAATTAGGGCTGTAATCACAAAGCCATAACCAATATTGCGTTTCTTCTGCTTCTTTAGCGGCAATTCTCATTTTATGAATAAAGTCAGCCTTGCTTTCAGCATTTTGGGCTTCCATTGCATTTGCGCCAATAGAAGTGGCTGCTTTTAATAACTGCCTCGCTACAATAAATTTTTTATCAGACTCTAATTGTTCGCAGTATTCAATAACCATCAATGCAAAATCAAAAGATAATTTTAAGACAGGATTTTTATCGAATAACTCTTTCCTCATAAAAATCAATTATTTTGATTCCTTCAATTGAGCTATTGAGCAATTAAGGCATTCAATTAAGCCATTGAGCCATTGAGCAATTAAGCCATTATTTAAAGTGGCTCAACCAAAAATAACGGCTGATCATATTCTACCGGTGAGGAATCATCTGCAATTACTTTTATTAATCTACCGCTTACTTCGCTTTCTATTTCATTAAATAATTTCATGGCCTCAATGATACAAAGTACCTGTCCGGCCTTTATTTCATCGCCTACGTTCACAAATACGGGCTTGTCGGGCGACGGGCTACGGTAAAAAGTACCGATCATCGGCGATTTAATAGTGATCGCATTGCCGGCTACGGGCGCTACAGGTTTCCCTGTGGCCGGAGCGGAAGGTTGGGCCGCTGGTAAGGCTTGCTGGGGCGCAGGCTGTGGCATCTGCATCTGCATTTGCATTGGCATCTGTGGCATAGTAACATAATGTGCCTGCCCGGTAAGTTCCTGCTTTATGGTAATTTTAAAGTCGCCTTCTTCAATGCTCAGTTCGCTGATGTTTGATTTGTTGATCGTTTTTATCAGCTCCTGTATCTGTTTGTATTCCATGAATATTTGTTTTAAGTCAAAAGTTAAAAGTGAAAACTATAAACTTTCGGAAAAGAAATAATAGTGAAACAATCCCAATTCCTGATTACTAATTCCAGATTATTAGTTTAAATACTTCTGATTAATAATTTTTACTGCGAAACAATCCCAATTACATTCCTGGTTAAAAGGATTAAATAATTCTGATTCGTACTTTTTTACAAAACAATCCGAATTCCGAATTACTAATTCCAAATTCCGGAGTTTAAGATTTCACTCTTTCTATATAAGCGCCTGTTTTGGAATCTATTTTAATAAGCTCGCCTTCATTTACAAACAAGGGTACCTGCACGGTAGCGCCGGTTTCCACGGTAGCGGCTTTCATGGCACGGGTGGCGGTATCGCCTTTTACGCCATGCTCTGAATAAGTAACTTTAAGATTGACGCTTGGCGGCAACTCCACACTCATCGGTAATTCTGTTTCTGTATTGACAATAACGAAACACTCCTGCCCGTCTTTATAGAGTTCCGGGTGTTCTATCATGGATTCGGCTATGACTATCTGCTCAAAGCTGTTATTGTCCATGAGGTTGAACCCCATGTCGTCTTTGTACAGGAACTGGTAATTACGTTTTTCCACGCGGATAGGGAAAATGGTATCCCCTGAGTTCCAGGTGTGTTCTATGGAGCGGTTATTATCAACACCTTTTAATTTTGCCCAAAGTTTTGCGGCCGCGCGTGCTGTCTTGTTTTGTCCGAATTCTACTACTGTGTAAAGGCTCCCGTCAAGTTTTAGGATCAAACCCATACGCATATCTGCTGTTGTAGCCATGAAAATCTTAATTTTTTAATTTGGACTGCAAAAGTAATCATTATAGCTTAAATGCGAAATGCATTCCTGAATGTTCTGTTATAAAAGCGGATTTTATTTTATAAATGGAACATTAATCGGGGCATTTACTAGTTGAGATAAAAGAAAAGGGATTATAATCATGGATTCAAAACAATTAGAAGATGATTGGTAAAACTCAATACTACGCTATTTTGGGTGTTTGAGGCTTACCTTGATGGTGGCGAATAGAGGAATGCTTTTTTACTGATAATATTTAGTATGTTTAATGTATAATTGATCGCAAAATGAAACTAATAGCTATTATGTTATCTATCGCACTTTTGTGCCAATGCTCTTTAGTTTCCGGTCAAAGTATTGCATTTACAGATAATCCGGGTACTTATTATACACACTTTAATGATAGTAGCTATATCACTCACCACCGGAGGCATTGCATTACTACACGCATTGGAGAAGGTATATTGATTGGAGGTGGAGTTTTTTTTGCAGCATCATTGGGAGAAGCGGCATTTACAAAGGATAATAATGATTTAGCTGTTCCCCTATTTATGTTTGCAGGATTATTTTTAGGCGGAATTGGTGGTATTGTTTTTAGATGTGGTAAAGGTTATGAAAAAAACCATAAGGCCCGATTCACCATTATCAATAAAGGCAACCAAGTAGGATTAGTATATAATTTATTTACGCATTAAATAAAATATGTTTATATTGCCGAAAGGATTCAACGTCAATTAATCTTTATCGCTGGTAATAATAAATGTTGAATTCCCCGAAATAGCCAGTTCTAAAAATTTATTGTCTTTTTGGGTCGCGGCAGGCATTAACTTTTACAGATATTTCAATTTAACCCTAACTCCGCCAAAATTACCCCGTCTATTTAAAAAAATATAGGAACAATGCTTGTTTGTTCCATTTTTTTTATATCTTTAGGCTACCTAATTAGGTTGTATATGTATCTACCATTATGGGTTCAGAAATATAAAGAACCAAGAACTGAG
>CAISOH010000016.1 GCA_903887005.1 uncultured Bacteroidota bacterium
ATTACATCACATCTTTGGGAAACGAAGCAATAATAACAGCTTTGAAACTGAAAAATATCGTAATCATTCCCCAATTAAACTATGCCTTAGCAGCTTAAGTCTTGCCAGTTATGGCTAAGATTTGAGGAGTTAGCTACTAAATAGACTAAACCCGAAGGGTTGGTATTATTATAGAAAAATCAGTAAATCTTGTGTTAAACCCCGATGGGGTGACATAATTTACTCGTAAAACGACATTGTGCCAATAATGATTATTTGTTGAGGTCTTGGAGGTGTCCCACACCTTTTCGGTGTGGAACACCTGTGTTAAATATAGCAACTTTATTGAGATATTGCTAATCGTTCTCACATTAATTGTATTCATGGTACAAGCAGGAGCAGCAAGATTCCGGTAAATGGAATATTTTTTTCAATACAGCATTGTTTTTTTATATCACAAGTTGTTTTTTTTGAGTATAAAACCCATATCTTTGCACAAAATTTCAGAGTAGGTGATGAGTTCAAAACGTCTGTTTCCCTTGCTGGTATTGAGTTTCGCGCTGTTTGGAGCGTCTTTTTTCGCTGCCGCACAGCCTGAAAATAATGGTAATAGTACGGAGCAGAAATACCCTGTCTCGGAAGAAGCAGGTAAAAAAGAAGAGAATGGTAAACTGGATGTCGCCAAGGTAATATTTGGCCACATTGCCGATGCCCATGAATGGCATTTATTTACTATTAAGCACGAAGGCGGAGAACCCACACACGTTTCCATGCCATTACCGGTAATCCTGTATCATCCTCAGAAAGGCTTTGTATTTTTCTGTTCTTCAAGAATAGCGGAAGGTGAAAGTTACCAGGGTTTTAAGATTAAGAAAGACATGATGAAAGAACATGTTATTTCTGAAGACGGTGCAGCAATATACGATTTGTCAATTACCAAGAATGTTTTATCAATGATAATTTCAGTAGTGATACTGTTATTGCTGATGATGAAAGCAGGTAAGAAGTACAATACTAATGGAGCGCTGAAAGCGCCATCAGGATTCCAGAACTTTCTTGAAGTAATCGTAATATTTATTCGTGACGAGGTGGCAAAGCCCTGCCTTGGCAATAAATACAAAACCTACCTGCCTTTACTGCTGACTATTTTCTTCTTTATCTGGATTAATAATTTATTAGGCCTGTTACCGGGTGGGGCCAATTTTACCGGCAACATCGCAGTTACAGCTTGCCTTGCTTTATTGGCATTCATCGTAATACTTGCGAAAAGCAGGAAACATTTCTGGATGCACTTATTGAATCCTCCCGGCGTACCCGGATGGATGAAGCCCATGCTGGTGCTCATTGAAATAGCGTCTCTTTTTATTAAACCAATGGCATTGATGATACGTCTTTTTGCAAATATCATGGCAGGTCACATTGTGATCCTCGCCCTTATTTGCATGGTCTTTATTTTTGCAGCGATCAATACTTATGTGGGAGCTGGTTTCGTGCCTGTTTCCCTTGCGTTTACGATATTCATGTTTTGCCTTGAATTGCTCGTTGGAGCGATACAGGCATTTATCTTTACTAACCTGACAGCCGTGTTTATCGGTCAGTCAATAGAGGAAGGGCATGAGGAGTATGAAGCGCATGCGCATTAAAAGTCAAAAATCAAAAGTTAAAACCCAAAAGTGTATTATTTATAAAGTACGTTTTTAAAGGTTGAAACAAGCAAATTGAGTAGAGTAGAGTAACATTAAGTAGTTTTTTTAATCAAAATCCATATATATGTCTTTAATGAGCATTATGTTAGTATCAGGATCGGTAGCATCCGCAGGAGGAGCTATCGGTGCAGGTATTGCCGCACTTGGTGCAGGAGTTGGTATTGGCCAGATCGGTAAGGGCGCTGTAGAAGCAATTGCACGCCAGCCGGAAGCTATGGGCGATATCCGCGCAAACATGATCCTGATGGCAGCATTCGTTGAGGGTGTTGCACTGTTCGGGGTTATCGTGAGCCTGCTGGCAATCGTACTGTAAAACCCCCTGCCCCTGAAGGGGAGTGCGTAAGTGCTATACCTTCGGCATCGGGTCTTATACGGTATTACTCCAGCCCCTGAAAGGGAGCGCATAGGGTGCTTTGTCATCGCGGGCTGGGGTTATTTTAAATTTTTAGTTCTTTTTAATAATAATTATTAACTAACTCCTTTGCTCCCCTTTAGGGGCGGGGGTTTAACCACCCCCGGCACTCCCCTTTAGGGGCAGGGGGTTTAAAATGATTTAAGAAATGGATTTATTAACCCCCGAATTTGGGCTGTTTTTCTGGACACTGCTGGCGTTCCTTACTGTTTTCTTTATACTTAAGAAATATGCATGGAAGCCTATTCTTGAGTCTCTCGGAGATCGCGAAAAAGGTATCGCTGAATCTATAGCTACAGCGGAACGCGTAAAAAACGAAATGAGCCTGCTTAAAGCTGATAATGAAAAGCTGCTGGCACAGGCGCGCGAAGAGCGCACCCAGATGCTCAGAGAAGCAAAAGATACAAGAGACCGTATCGTAGAGGAAGCTAAAGGCCTTGCTAAAGAGGAAGCCAATAAAATAATAATAGATGCACAGCACCAGATTCAGCAGCAGAAAATGGCTGCGCTGACTGAAGTGAAGAATGAAATAGGTAACCTCGCGGTAGAAGTAGCTGGCAAAATATTGCGCAAGCAACTGAATGCCGCCGAAGGCCAGGAAATGTATATGAAAATGCTGGCTGAAGATATAAAACTGAATTAGCTGATTTGGTAATTAGCTGATTAGCTGATGCGAACATTTTTGAATTTTGAATTTTTATTTTTGAATTAGAATTATGCAAAATCCACGTCTGGCGACCCGTTACGCGAAATCTCTGCTCGACCTGGCTGTAGAACAAAACAGCCTGGAAGCCGTGCTTAAGGATATGCAGGCGCTTAACCGCATTTGCAGCCAAAGCCATGATTTTGCACTGATGCTGAAAAGCCCCATTATCAGCGGCGATAAAAAACTGGCTGTAGCTTTCGAGGTGCTGAAGAACTATAATATCCATGAGCTGACAAAAGCCTTTATACAGTTACTTGTAACCAAGGGCCGCGAACTGAACCTGCCGGAAATTGCCGGGGCATTCGTTACCCAATACAATGAATTAAAAAACATCAGGACCGTAACACTTACTACCGCTGCTCCTATGAGCGATGCCATCAAAAGCAGCTTAGTGGCTAAAATAGCAGGTTACATGCCCGATGATACCGTGAACCTGAAAACAGAAGTAGATGACAGCCTCATAGGTGGATTTGTGCTGGAGGTGGAAGATAAACTTTATGATGCAAGTGTAAAGAAAAGCCTGAATGATATCAGGTCGAAGCTGCTGGATTATACGTATGTGACGAAGATTTAAGTAATGGCTCAATGGCTTAATTGCTCAATGACTCAATGAATGCGAAATGTGAAAATTAGAGAATGAAGGATAACAGATAACGACTATCTACTAACTACTATCTACTAAGTACTTTTTTGAATTTTGAATTTTAACTTTTGAATTTATAAATATGGTTGATATTAAACCGGATGAAATCTCGGCGATATTGCGCCAACAGTTGAGCCACGTGGACAGCGCGGCAACGCTGGAAGAAGTAGGTACCGTATTACAGATAGGCGATGGTATCGCCCGTGTGTATGGTCTTAACGGAGTGCGCCAGGGTGAGCTTGTTGAATTTGCCAATGGCGTAAAAGCTATCGCGCTCAACCTGGAAGAGGATAATGTGGGCGTCGTTCTGATGGGTGACTATATGGAAATCCGCGAAGGCGACAAAGTGAAACGCACCAACAAGATCGCTTCTATCATGGTAGGAGACGGAATGGCTGGCCGCGTGGTAAACACACTTGGAGAACCTATTGACGGTAAAGGCCCCATAAAAGGCGAACTGTATGAAATGCCACTAGAGCGTAAGGCACCGGGCGTTATATTCCGTGAGCCCGTTAAGGAGCCGTTGCAGACAGGTATCAAGTCTATTGACGCCATGATACCTATTGGCCGCGGACAGCGCGAACTGGTGATCGGTGACCGCCAGACCGGCAAGACCGCCATCTGCGTGGATACCATCATCAACCAAAAAGAATTTTTTGCAGCAGGCAAGCCTGTATATTGTATCTATGTAGCTATCGGCCAGAAAGCATCAACCGTAGCTGGTGTGATGAAGACTTTGCAGGACTATGGCGCTATGGAATATACCACCATAGTAGCTGCTTCTGCATCAGAACCTGCCCCGTTACAGTTCTACGCACCGTTTGCGGGAGCCGCAATAGGCGAGTTTTTCCGCGATACCGGCCGCCCGGCATTGGTTATCTATGACGACCTTTCCAAGCAGGCTGTGGCATACCGCGAGGTATCGCTGCTGCTGCGCCGCCCTCCGGGACGTGAAGCATATCCCGGCGACGTATTCTACCTGCATAGCCGCTTGCTGGAACGCGCTGCCAAAGTTATCGGTAACGATGATGTGGCTAAGAAAATGAACGACCTTCCTGAAAGCATCAGGCATATGGTAAAGGGTGGCGGTTCGCTTACAGCCTTGCCTATCATTGAAACACAGGCTGGTGACGTATCCGCATACATCCCTACAAATGTGATCTCCATTACCGACGGACAGATATTCCTGGAGTCGAACCTGTTTAACTCCGGTATCCGCCCCGCTATCAACGTGGGCATCTCCGTGAGCCGCGTGGGTGGTAATGCACAGATCAAATCCATGAAGAAAGTGGCAGGTACGCTGAAACTTGACCAGGCGCTCTTCCGTGAAATGGAAGCCTTCTCTAAGTTCGGCGGCGACCTCGATGCAGCCACCAAGAACATTATTGATAAAGGCAGCCGCAACGTGGAAATCCTGAAGCAGTTGCAGTTCAACCCATACCCGGTAGAAAAGCAGGTGGCCATGGTTTACCTCGGTACCAACAATCTTATCCGTGAAGTAGCGGTGAAGCATGTAAAAGCCTTTGAAGAAATCTTCCTGCAGCAGATGGAATTGAAATTGCCTGATGTACTAAAGGAATTCAAGAAAGGCAACCTCCCTGAAGACGGTCTCGCCAAAATGGTGAAGCTGGCACAGGAACTGATACCACAGTTTAAGTGATCCCTTCGGCGTTGCTCAGGATGACAAATTAGGGATAAGTTACATATACTGATAATAATTATAGCCTCTGACATTTGTCGGGGGCTTTTTTTTGTGCCCTCGATAATTTGATTTCGCAGATTCTCTCTTATTTCCGGTTTGCTGATTTTCAGTCATTTTTATGTAATTGATTGATTATCAATTGGTGTATTCCCGGTTTGTTTCCGATTATTTCCGGTTTTTTCTTGTACCGGAAACGGGAGACTTGCAATAGCGGAATTTGTAATTGGGCCCTTCGATAATAACTCAGGGCGACAGATTTGGTTTCTGATAATGGGTTCTGATATTGTCATAAACTTAAAATTGAACAGTTTTTAAGCGATTTTTTATTTTCACCTCAAATAGTTTTATTCTATTGAATTTCAATTATTTGTTTGGTTTGTGACCGGAAACATCTGGACAAAAACTGGACGTTTTCTGTACACCTGCCGGAATGGCTCAATTGCGCAATGGCTTAATGGCTTAATGAATGTGATAATGTGGTTAATGTGATGAATAATGGCCGAATTGCGTAATGGCGTAATAGTTTAATGTTAATGTGGCAATGTTATGAATGTGAAAAACCGGGATTGCGCAATTCTAGTTTGATTTTTTTATTTTTGTGATTATTGCGCATTTTTATATTGAAAATCAATTAGTTAATAAAAATAAGTGCTCAAATTCTTGCGCATTCTTTGCGCTCCGTTGCGCATTCTTTGCGCACTGAAATTTTATAATATTAAAGTTTAATGGCATAATATACAAATTCAGGGACAAATATAGACGCTATTTTTGACAATTCCAAATATATTGGAAAATATATTTTTATTTAATGTGGTCTTGTGTTGGGGCAAATTGATGTGATTTCATTTTCGGAAGCGAGATGCTTAGCATGTGAGGACGAAGCGGGACGCTTACGACCAGTGTAGGAATTCTATTTTGCACTAGTATGGATTTTGCCGGTCGCAGACCTTCGTTCTATTGGTGGATTTAAGACTGAAGTCTTAAACCAGGGACGGGACAGGCCCAGGGCGCAACAACCTGCCTGCCGGTAGGCAAGTTCGGGATGGAATGTTTCTAAAAAGTCTGTGTTTAACAACTAGTTGCTCAAATACCGTTAGGTTCGCCAGTCGGGAGACTGGCAACCGCTATGACCTAACCTGGACAAGCCAGAACCAAAAAGGAAAATACCTAACTTTATAGCAAAAAGTTGGAACTGCTTACCAAACGCTACAGAGATAAAATTTCCGGTGTATTAAGTTGCTACGACCGGATAGTCTTAAAAGGGACATTA
>CAISOH010000017.1 GCA_903887005.1 uncultured Bacteroidota bacterium
ACGGAACAAACCATTTCGCAATGAAGGCTAAAATGTATCAGGCTGCAGTGAAGGCTGCATATGGCGAATTGAAAAAGTTATCCACAACTATGTATCAAATTGCTGCTTAATTGGCATTTTCTCTGCGTAAGGTGAGTTATTCATTCCCTTTATCCGGATAACCGCTTATTTTAATTATTTTTGTTGGTAGTATATAAAAAAACAGGTTGACTAAACAAGAACACATAGACTATTGGGTTAAAACTGCTGAAAAGGACTGGCAGGCAATTCAAACTATGTATAAAGCTAAAGCTTACCTTCATTCTTTGTTTTTTGCTCATCTTGTTTTGGAAAAATTATGCAAAGCTCATTGGGTAAAAGACAACGAGGAAAATTACCCTCCTAAAACACATAATCTTATTAGTATTGTTGCAAGAACGAATTTGCAACTGCCTGATAGCGATAAAGATTTCTTTGCGATAATGAACCAGTTTCAACTCGAGGGCCGTTACCCTGATTACAAGCTGGAGCTTTATAATAAATACAAATCAGTGCAAACAAAAAAAATTCTTGACCAGGTAAATAATATAAGAAAATGCTTACTCAAAAAGCTGTAATAGGACATCTCAAAAAACTGGCTGCCGAAATAAAGGCATCCGGTATTCATCTTAAAAGGGTAGTATTATATGGCTCGTACTCAAGAAACGAACAGCATGAGTGGAGTGATATTGATGTAGCCTTAGTTGCAGATGAGTTCGTGAATATAGGATTTGAAGATGTCAAATTATTTGCCCGGATGCTCGTAAACCGCCCCGATCTTAATATCTCGCCACGCACATACAACACCAAAGATTTCAATTCAGATCAAGACCCCTTTGTAGAAGAGATATTGAAAACGGGTATTGAAATAAAAGCATAGCAGAGATTGCTGACCATTACGAACAACGGGACGTTATCAGAGATTACGACCAACGACTATGTTATTTCTTTTAACTCTACGGTCAACCGGGGCTGACAATATAGTTAACCGGAATAAAATAATTAAATTTGTGGAAACAGAAGGTTTATGAAGACAGCCGCAATAAGAGATAAACTGAATGATTATATCCGGATCGCAGATGATGAAAAAATCAAGGCAATGTATGTGTTATTTAAACACGAAATTAATACGGAATTAGCCTGGTGGCAAAATAATGATTTCATTAAAGAGCTTGATGCCGACTATAAAAAATGGAAGAGTGGTAAGGCCAAAGGATATACTATTGATGAGGTCAAAGAATCAATAAATCAAATGCGGCTTAAACGAAATGCCAAATGAGCTATATCTCCATCCTGTCTGAAAGAGCTAAAAAGGAATTGCAGGAATCGTGGGAATGGTATGAAGAAAGACAACCTGGTTTAGGAGATCGTTTTATAGCAGCAGTTTTTGAAAAACTCAATCAGCTGGAAGACGACCCTGCGAAAGGAATGCAACGTAATACCATCTACAGAGAAGCAATGGTAAAAATTTTTCCTTATCTCATTATTTACAGAATTGAAACTACAGGTAATTGTATTTTTGTTCATTCCATTTTCCATTCTCATCGTAATCCTAACCTGGACAAGCCAGAACCAAAAAGGAAAATACCTAACTTTATAGCAAAAAGTTGGAACTGCTTACCAAACGCTACAGAGATAAAATTTCCGGTGTATTAAGTTGCTACGACCGGATAGTCTTAAAAGGGACATTA
>CAISOH010000018.1 GCA_903887005.1 uncultured Bacteroidota bacterium
TAAATATTATATGACAAAATTTGGCAAGGAAATAATCAACTGTTCGCAAAAAGTCATAAACATGGTTATGGTTCCAGACTTAGCTAAAGCAGCTTAAATATTCTGCCAAAAAGTGCAAAGATTTTACTTTTAAGGTACTAACACTATAAGTTATTTATTTATCAAGTTGCCAACTATGAATCAATAATGGAATCAGTTCCCTGATGCCACCGAAAAATGTTGAATAGAAATATGAATAATATTTCTGTTCAACTTAGTTATTTGGCAAAAAGTCATATTCCCGGGCAATTTCTTTATATTTCATGATCCAGACCTATCCTGTATGTTTTCACAAGAAAGTCCATTCGTGCCGCGATGAAAATTAAGCATAGCAATAAGGAAATCCTTTTCTGGTTTATCTAACTTTAATACCAGTCTGTCTGTTCTATTTCCTTGTCTATCGGGGTATAATTTTATGTGATACTATTCCATATGATATTTACACTGGAGTACATACATTTACTTTAAAACAGAATTATTAGATGCTTTCCTGATTAAACATTATATTTTTTATCTTTCATTTCAAATTGTTTTATTATTTAATACATTTTAAAAATAACTTATGAAAAAGAAATTGATCCTATTCCCTGTAGTTTGTGCATTACTTTATGTTTTATTAACGAGTTATTCTGAAGGTCCGGCTTACATGGGCCTTGGGGATCTAACCGGAGCGACAGGTACTGCCAGCTGCGCCAGCGGCCCTTGTCATGGTTTTTCGGCTACGGCAAGCACTACAGTAACTGTTACTTTGCTGAACAGCAGTTCCGTTCCTGTGACAACCTATACTGCCGGAGGCACTTATACCATTAAAATAAGTGGAACAAATACCAGTACAACCGTGACTAACTTGTCAAAATTTGGTTTCCAGGTTTCCGCAGTAAAAGTTGTAAGTGGAACTACTTCAGATGCAGGGAGTTTTGGAACTGCACCAACCGGAACACATGTAAAAACTCCCAGCGGCGGACTTACTGTAAGTATCTGGGAACATTACAATGGTGGTGGCTCAGCAGCAATTACAGCTACTACCGGCAGCGGCGGAACAGGTACCACTTATACTGAAACTATTCCCTGGACTGCTCCGTCATCGGGCACCGGATGCATTACCATTTATGGAATACTGAATGCCGTTAATGCCAATGGGTCTCAAGACCCCGGCGATTTATGGAATAATGCCTCCCTTGTAGTTTATGAAGCGGTAGCAGGTATTACAGGCTCAGCCAATGTATGCATCGGGGCTACAACCTCACTTAGCGATGCCACTCCATGTGGTACCTGGAGTAGTAGTACTACAAGCGTTGCAACTGTTGGCACTTCCGGAGTAGTAACAGGGGGCAGCGCAGGCACGGCCACTATTAGTTACACCGCCGGGGCAGGAAACTCTGCTTTAGTCATAGTTACCGTGAACCCGGCACCTGCTTCCATCTCAGGTACTCCCACGGTATGCCAGGGTTTAACAACTGCTTTAAGCGATTTATCAGGTAGCGGAACCTGGCTTAGTGGAACGACATCGGTCGCTACGGTTGTTTCAGGTACCGGGGTAGTAACAGGGGTGGCCACAGGCACATCTGCCATTACCTTTACATTGACATCTTCTGGTTGCAAAATAACTACCCCGGTAACTGTTAATCCATTACCCGCGGGTATAACCGGTACTCTGAATGTTTGTGTATTATCAACCACGGCTTTGAGCGATGCTGGAGGAGGTACCTGGGCCAGCAGCAATACGGGTATTGCAACCATAGGAACTTCAGGCGTTGTTACCGGAGTATCGGCAGGCACAACCGCGATAACCTATGCATTACCGACCGGTTGTTTAATAACAACTACTGTAACTGTCAATCCGCTGCCCTCAGGAATAACGGGCCCATCAATTGTCTGTCCGGCCTTAACTATTGCATTAACTGATGGGACTTTAAGCGGAAGTTGGAGCAGCAGTTCGCCCGGCATAGCAAGTGTGGGGACAGGATCAGGTATAGTTACCGGAGTGACGGGTGGTACGGCTTCCATCAGTTATTCACTTGGTACCGGTTGTTCGGCAACAACCACTGTTTCCGTTAACCCTTCGCCCCCGGCCATCAGCGGTAACACCAGTGTCTGCATGGGACTGGCAACGACTTTAAGTGATGCTACTTCCAGCGGAACATGGACAAGCGGTAATTCAGGTATTGCAGCAGCAGGTTCTTCTTCCGGCATTGTTACCGGTGTTACCGTTGGTACTGCTAATATCACCTACACAGTACCGGGGACAGGTTGTATATCAACTACAGTGGTTACCGTAAATCCGTTACCATCTTCTATAACAGGGAATGTCCCTGTTTGCCCGACTTTTACCACTACATTAAGTGACGGTACAGCAGGCGGAAACTGGACCAGTACTAATACAGTCGTTGCCACTGTGGACTTTTTTACAGGATTTGTAACGGGTGTGGCCACCGGAACGACCACTATTACTTATGCCTTATCAGGCACGGGTTGTATCGCCACCACTACGTTTACAGTTAATTCAATACCGTTACCTATTACCGGAACTGCAATTGTTTGTTCGGGCTCCACAACCGCGTTGAGCGATGCAGGTGGCGGTACATGGACCAGCAGTAATACCAGTATAGCAACAGTTGGTTTGAGCACCGGCGTGGTCGCGGCTGTTGGAACTATTGGCAACCCTGTCATTACTTATACTTTGGCAACCGGTTGTTATATTACCAGAACCGTCACCATCAATCCGGTACCAAATCCAATTGGAGGTACAGCTATCTTATGCTCAGGATTTACAACTGGATTAAGTGATCTTTCACCGGGCGGTTCCTGGGCAAGTAGTAATACAAGTGTTGCAACAGTTGGTTCTACAGGTACAGTAACCGGCATCGGCTCAGGCGGCACCGCAACTATTACCTATACATTATCGGGCACGGGTTGTTATGCTACCAAAATATTAACGGTTAATCCGTTGCCTGCAATTATTACCGGGGTGACTAATGTTTGCACGGGGAGTATCACTGCCTTAACTGATGTTACTTCAGGAGGCACGTGGACGAGCAGCAGCACCACTAAAGCAACCGTTGGTGCAGGAACAGGTGTTGTTTCCGGTGTTGCAGCCGGTTCCGCAACTATTTCCTATACGATTGGAACCGGTTGTGCGGTCTCTGCCCCGGTGACGGTCAATCCGTTGCCGGTTGCTATCACTGGTACTTTGTCAGAATGTGTTGGTTCAGCTACCACATTATCTGACTTTACCGGTGGCGGTACCTGGACGAGCGGTAATACAGGTGTTGCAACCATAGGGTCTTCTTCCGGCAGCACATCAGGTATTGGTGCAGGCACCTCCACTATTTCTTATACTATATCCGCTACAGGCTGTGCCACTTCCAAAACTTTTACTGTCAATCCATTACCCGGAGCCATCTCCGGTACGGGCACGATGTGCAAGGGGTTAGCAACGACATTGTCGGATGGCGGCGGGGGCACCTGGAGCAGCGGCACTCCGGCAGTTGCGACGGTTGGAGTAAGCACAGGTACTGTTACCGGGGCCGGGGGAGGTACTGCTATCATTACTTATACGCTTCCATCAACAGGCTGCACTGCCATTACTGTGGTAACTGTTTATCCCTTATCTCCAATAACAGGGACCACATCGCTCTGTGCGGGATTAACCACTACTTTATCTGATGCTACAACGGGCGGAACCTGGGCCAGCAGCAATACAGCAGTTGCCACGATAGGATCCGGTTCCGGTTTTCTTACTGCGGTGGGGGCCGGCACCAGTGTTATAAATTATACGCTGCCAACTGGATGTATTGCTACAGTAACTGTTAGTGTCGTTTCATCCCCATCTGCAATTACCGGAAATACATTGGTGTGCCTGGGCCAGACATCGGCACTGACCGATGCAGGAGGGGGGACCTGGACCAGCAGCAATACCACAAAAGCAACCGTCGCTATTAGTACAGGCGTTGTTACAGGTGCGGCACTTGGTACGGCCACGATTACTTATTCTCTCGGAACAGGTTGTACAGTGAATACTACGGTTACCGTTAATCCGGTACCATCAACCATAACCGGAATGCTAACTGTGTGTGCCGGTCTGTTGACACCGCTGAGCGATGCAACAACCGGAGGTACATGGAGCACCGGCAGCGCCAATGTCTCTGTCGATCCAACAGGGGTAGTTACCGGCTTAACCGCAGGCACTGCGATAATTTCCTATGCGCTTTCTTCGGGTTGCAGCGCAACCAAAACGGTTACCATTAATCCGGCGCCTGCGGCTATTTCAGGAAATACTGAAGTCTGTTTAGGTGCAACAACCACGCTGTCTGATGGCGGAGGCGGGACGTGGAGCTCCGGTACTTCTTCTGTGGCTTCTATCGGGGTAAGTTCCGGTACAGTGACAAGCAAATCAGCTGGTACTTCCAGTATAACTTATACTCTATCGGGTACGGGCTGTATTACCATTACTTCTGTAACCGTTGATCCCTTACCTTCTGTGATAACAGGATCTTCAAATGTTTGCATAGCTTCGTCGATAGCCTTAACTGATGCCGGGGGCGGCACCTGGAGCAGCGGCAGTTCAGATGTGAGCGTTGATGTGAGCACAGGAATTGTGACCGGCACAGCGGCAGGCACGGCAACAATAACATATTCACTTCCTACAAGCTGCTCCACCACTGCAACTGTGACGGTTAATCCATTACCTTCAGGTATCACGGGCCCAACTGGTGTGTGTGCAGGTTCATCAGTAACTTTATCCGATGCTACCAGCGGCGGGGCCTGGACCAGCAGCAATACAATTGTTGCCGTTATCGGCTCATCCACCGGTTCGGTTTCCGGCTTATCTGCGGGAACAACAACTGTTACTTATACACGTATATCTACTGGTTGTATGACCCAAATAACAGTCACTGTTAACCCGTTACCGGCAGGAATTTCAGGTGCAGGAATTGTGTGTGCAGGCTCGGTAACAACTTTGAGCGATGCTACATCCGGCGGTTCATGGAGTAGCGCCAACACCGGTGTTGCGACTATTGCGTCAACAGGTGATGTTACAGGAGTGTTTGCAGGCACGGCAACAATAGTATATAAACTTGCTACGGGTTGTTCAGCCTCTTCCGGAGTTATCGTTAACCCGCTTCCTGCGTCTGTTTCAGGGCCATCCGGAGTGTGTGAGAGTGCTTCGATCAGCTTAAGCGATGCGGTTTCGGGTGGTACATGGAGCAGCAGTAATACTCTGGTTGCAACCATAAGTTCATCAGGGGTAGTGTCCGGTATTTCTTCTGGCAGCGCATCCATTACTTACCAGCTTGCGACAGGTTGCCAGGTTGTTATGCCGGTTACCGTTAATCCGTTACCTTCCTTGATTACAGGAACAACTATTGAATGTGCAAGTGCAACTACTACACTATCCGATATTACTTCCGGCGGCGCATGGAACAGCAGCAATACCACCATTGCAACAGCGGGATCGGCAGGTGATGTGACAGGTATTTCAGGGGGTACTGCAGTAATTGCCTATACCCTGTCAACCGGTTGCGCATCTGCAATTACTGTAACTATTAATCCATTACCTGCCTCCATTACAGGGAGTGCAAATGTTTGCGCCGGCCTTACAACAACCTTAAGTGATATTACCACAGGCGGTACCTGGAGCAGCGGAAGCCCTTCAATTGCTGTTATTTCAGGTAGTGTAGTTTCCGGGATTTCAGCAGGCACATCTGTAATTGTTTATACTTTGCCAACAGGATGTTCGTCTTCACTCACTGTTACTGTTAATCCATTACCTGTGACCATCTCCGGGACAACCCATGTTTGTAAAGGCGCCACGACTACCCTTAGTGATGCAACAACCGGTGGTACCTGGAGCAGCGGTGGAACAACAATAGCAACGGTTGTTGCCGGCACAGGCGTTGTAACCGGTGTATTGGCAGGTACAACAACCATTACTTATACTTTGTCAACAGGCTGTAATACGGCAACCAGTATAACCGTTAATCCGCTGGCTGTGGCGGGAGCAATTACAGGCCCGGCATTTACCTGTATCAGTTCGCCTGCTACTTTATCAGATGCCATAACAGGCGGAAGCTGGTTCAGCAGTAATACATCTGTGGCTACCGTCGGGGCAAGCTCCGGCATTGTTACGGGAGTGTCAACAGGGACCGCAATGATTTCCTATAGTGTAACCAAGACATGTAATACGGCAACTACATCAATAACAGTTACGGTTTTTGATGTTGCTGCATTGGGTACGCTTTCAGGTTCGGATAGTGTGTGCGTGGGGAATTCAATTGTTATAAGTGATACAGCAAGTGGCGGAGTATGGACAAGCAGTAACGGGAACGCAACTGTTTCTGTTACGGGTACTGTAACAGGCGTAATCCCCGGAACTGCAATTATCAGCTATTCAAAGACAACCATTTGCGGAACTGTAAATGCTACATTATTAGTTACTATCAATCCAGTCACTTACTGCAATACCGGGGTAAGGCCAATTGTTGACGCAGATGGGTTTAAAGTTTATCCAAATCCTTCATCCGGATTTTTTATTGTAGAAATACCTGTTACTGAAAACGGTGCTGCCATTACTATCATGGATATTTTGGGCAAGGTTATAGAAAGAAGGGTTACAAGCGATGCAAAAATGCAGAAGGTATCGTTTAACCTGGATAATATGCCTCGCGGAAGTTATATGGTAAAAGTGAACGCAGGAGACAGGACATTCAGGCAGAAAGTAGTGATTTGGTAAGAGAAACGACTTTAAAGCAGATTTATTTCATAGTCTGTTTGATCACTTCTGACAATATTAATAGCCGCGATCTGGAAAATCGCGGCTATTAATTATTTCACTATTGACGTGGCTTTGATATTATAATTAATTACAAAGTAAAGAATAACTATCCCACCAATTTTGGAAAGACCGTTATAAATGTGAAAGAAACGCTTACCTTGGTATCCTGATAGAATCCTTGGAGTTTTTTTTCTACATTTGCTTTCAAAATAAATGTATATATTTTCAGTTGGAAATTGTTTACTCATTCAATAAATTTTATGAAATCAAAGCATACTTTTTTATTCCTTTTCTTATTTGTGTTTGTCCTTTATTCCTCCGGAATGCGGGCGCAGTATATTACTACTTATGCCGGGAATGGCCATATTGGCCACTCAGGAGATGGTGGCGGCGCTTATGCGGCCCAGTTAAATAATCCAACAGGGGTGGCTACTTATGGCTACATCAATGTATATATAGCAGACCAGGCTAATCATATTGTCCGGAAAGTAGATCATTACGGAGTTATCAGCACTTTTGCCGGCAATGACACTGCCGGTTACAGCGGTGATACGATGGCTGCAACCGCTGCAAGACTCAACACTCCCTACGGATTGGCAGTTGATGCGGCAAATAATGTTTACATATCTGATTATTCTAATAACGTTGTGCGTAAAGTGAATCCTGCAGGAATTATCACTACAGTTGCCGGTAATGATTCAGCCGGTTACAGCGGAGATGGTGGGTCGGCCATATATGCCAAATTAAACCGACCTTCGGGTATTGCCCTTGATCTTGCCGGCAATTTATATATAGCTGACGCGCAGAATAATGTAATTCGCAAGGTTAACACATCAGGTATAATAACCACGATAGCAGGTAATGGTTTTGGAGCAGGTTTGAGTTTAGGCCATGGTGGTTATAGCGGCGATGGCGGCTCTGCAACCGATGCAAAATTAAATTATCCGGAAAGCGTGGCGGTGGACAAGTTTGGCAATGTATTTATTGCCGATGCAAGCAATAATGTGATCCGTAAAGTAGGAACAAATGACACCATCAGCACTTATGCAGGAAATGGAGTTCCAGGTGCAGGAGGCGATGGGGGATTGTCAACTGCTGCCGGGTTAAAATTCCCTGCAGGCGTTGCTGTTGACGGCCCCGGCAATGTATATATTGCTGACCAGGGAAACAATGTTGTACGCAAGGCGGCCCTGACCGGATTAATCAGTACCATAGCCGGTGATTATGAAGCAGGATATTCCGGAGATCGCGGACTTGCGGTTTCCGCAATGTTGAACTCTCCTATAGCATTAACAGTTGATGGCAATGGCCTGGTATATGTTGCAGACTATAATAATAATGTCATCCGCCTTATAGGGCCGGCTTCTATTATCAATGAAGTTAAGCCGGTTGCCCATACATTAGGAGGTCTTAAAGTATATCCTAATCCTTCAAATGGTTCATTTACAATAGACCTGCCTGAAACAAATAATGGCGCTGCCATTACTGTTATGGATATGGTTGGGAAGGTAGTGGCAAACAGGATTATAGAAGATACAAAAGCACAGAAATTAACCTTAAATTTAAGCAATATACCTACCGGAAGCTATATTTTGAAGGTAGATGCTGGAAATGACACATACAGGGAGCGTATTCAAATAATGGCGCAATAACATCTTATACAGAGAATTTATAAAATAAAGCGAATGGGAGAGTGGTCCTGTTCGCTTTATTTATGGAGGTTATCTGTTCCGGCTCATTTATCAAATAATGAGACTTAGCACATAGTCATTCATAAAGTAGCCATTACCGATATCAATATCTTCTTCAAAAAGAAGTTTAAAACCCGTTTTCTCATAAAACGTCATTGCTGAATAATTATAGCGGTTTACATTGAGCCGGAGTTCTTTAGCATTCATTGTTCTGGTATCTTCAACAATATGTTTAATCATACATTTCCCTATGCCATTGCCCTGGCAGCCTGGAAGAATGTATATTTTGTGCAGCTTAAATATATGCGGCGCCACTTCAGACCAGGATGCAAAAGCCACGGGCTGCCCATCACTATAGCATATAATGAAACGGTGAGTTAATTCCTCCATTTGTTTCTTCAATTCGCCCGGGGAGTAGAATTTATCAAGCATGTAGGCGACCTGTTTTTCTCCTAACCTGGACAAGCCAGAACCAAAAAGGAAAATACCTAACTTTATAGCAAAAAGTTGGAACTGCTTACCAAACGCTACAGAGATAAAATTTCCGGTGTATTAAGTTGCTACGACCGGATAGTCTTAAAAGGGACATTA
>CAISOH010000019.1 GCA_903887005.1 uncultured Bacteroidota bacterium
ACCTCAACGCAATATCGCAGGACAGGATAGATAAAGTGCAAGAAAAGCTCAACAACAGGCCTAGAAAAAAGAACAATTTTACCTCACCAATTAAATTGCTAAATTTACATAACGTTGCATTTGCTGCTTGAATTCAGCGTTTCTTTCTTTTTCTAATATCAGGCATTTTTTATCATTTAATGGATCCTTCCCGTATATGCAACAACCAATATCCAATCCCATCTCATAAGGCATATTAAAGCGTGGTAACTCTCCTGTTTTTAGCGGTTCGCATCTTGATATATCGTGAATGGAATATTTTGATTTCCGGATTAATTTTATGATTTCCATTATTCGAATATTACCAGATGACACAGTAACAGCGATTTGAGGCTCTAATTCAAGATACAGAATCGTAAAAATTAATGCTCTGAGCATGGGTCTATATTCATTGTCAAAAGGGCAATTAATAAATACATTTTTTTCAAAACTCATTGAGCAATTGTTTGAATAACCTCTCCGTTTTTATCATGGACAATGATATAAGCTTTATGCGAAGAATGGGACAATTTTCTTGCAATTGAAATTGCTGTTTGTTTATCATCATATATGCCGGATGCCCGGATAGCGCCATGTTTCCTTACCCTCCATTTCCCTTGGGAGGGCATAATATGAATCCATCCCTCAGTTGATATTGTACGAATACCTTCTTCTATTTCCTTTGTTATTTTTATTTCGCGAGGCTTTATAGCAATTCCATTAGCGGCAACTGCTGCTTTCCTTTTAGCGCCTTTTTCTTTCACCTCAGACATAATGTAAAGATAAAAAAATATTTTTTTATGAAAAAATTTTTTCAAGTTAAAATACTCCACTCCACTGCGCAATTTAAACCACGATTTCCTTCACATCATCGGCTATCACCAATCTGCCGGCAGTCTTGGCTTTTATCTCCTCAATAGTAACGCCCGGCGCATATTCCAGGCATTTGAACCCTTCAGGAGTGATGTCAAATACGCCCAGATCAGTAACCACTTTCTTTATACATCCAACGCCAGTAAGCGGCAAAGTACATTTAGGCAGCAACTTACTTTCTCCCTTAGGATTGGTATGCTGCATGGCAACGATAATATACTTTGCAGCAGCTACTAGGTCCATGGCGCCCCCCATGCCCTTTACCATTTTTTTAGGGATCTTCCAGTTGGCTATATCGCCATTATCAGCAACCTCCATGGCCCCAAGCACGGTAAGGTCCACTTTACCCGCCCGAATCATGCCAAAGCTCATGGCGCTGTCGAAAAACGCCGATCCCGGAACAGTGGTAATGGTTTGTTTACCGGCATTTATCAAATCCGGGTCTTCATCCCCTTCAAATGGAAAAGGCCCCATGCCCAATAAACCGTTCTCGCTCTGGAGTACCAATTCCACTCCCTCGGGAATATAATTAGCCACAAGAGTAGGAATACCAATACCCAGGTTTACATAGAAACCATCCTTCAACTCCTGTGCAATACGTTTTGCAATTTGTTCTTTATTTAATCCCATAAACCCTAAATCCCTAAAGGGACTTCCCCTTATTTTGTGAGCGTTTTGAAAGTCATTTTTATAATGCTGCTTAATGGATATTTTTTCGCCGAAATCCCTTGAAAAAGCTAAATAGCTGGTCCCCCTTTAGGGGTCAGGGGTTTCGCGGTCGTGTAGTTTTATTTTCAATCCGTTTTTCATAATCCTTCCCCTGGAATATCCTGTGCACATAAATGCCCGGCACATGGATACAGTTTGGGTCCAGCTCTCCGGCAGGGACCAGTTCTTCTACCTCTGCAATAGTTATCTTACCCGCCATAGCCATCATTGGACTGAAATTGCGGGCTGTACCTTTGAAAATAAGATTGCCCTGCGTATCGCCCTTCCAAGCCTTTACAATTGCAAAATCTGAATCAAATGCATATTCCATCAGGTAATCCCTGCCATTGAAATTGCGCACCTCCTTTCCTTCAGCTACTTCGGTGCCTATACCTGCCAGCAGGAATACAGCAGGCATGCCATAACCCGCAGCCATGCAGCGGGTGGCGAGAGTACCCTGCGGCACCAGTTCCACTTCCAGTTCGCCGCTCAGTAGCTGGCGCTCGAATTCAGCGTTCTCTCCCACATAAGAGGAAATCATTTTTTTCACCTGCCGGCCTTGCAGCATCAGCCCTATACCGAAATCATCCACACCCGCATTATTGGAAATACAGGTAAGATTATTAATACCTTTTTTTACGATAGCAGAAATGCAATTCTCCGGTATGCCGCAAAGTCCAAATCCCCCCAGCATCAGCGTAGCGCCGGATGGTATATCCTTTATTGCCTCATCAGCGCCTGCAACAACTTTTTTCATTGATTGAAATTTGAGTGCGAAATTAGTGGATAGCTTGGTAAGTTTATAAAGAATATTGAAATTAGTAGTTAAGTCTTCGGACTTATTGCCTAAATTTGTATTATTAATCAGGCTTATGAAAGCAATAGAAGTAAAACCGCTTGATGGTTATAAAATACAGGTTGTTTTCAGTGACGGAGTTTCCGGCATTGTTGATTTGAATGATTTAATTCAGAAAGGCATTTTTCAACAATTGAAAGATGAAAAGGCATTCCGTAATGTTCATACTGATGGTTTATCAATTGCCTGGTCTGTTGAATTGTAAATTGATGCTTATAATATCTATGCCGAAATACTGAATGCGGAACCAACTCAATTACTGCATACACCATCTTACCATGCCGCAGATTAGTATTTTCCTCGGAATTATTATTAAAATGTACTACCGGGAGCATAATCCTCCCCATTTTCATGCTGATTATGGAGAGCATAAAGCTATCATAGATATTCGAAAATTAGAATTATGGAGCGGATATTTACCTCCACGTGTATTAGGACTTGTAATTGAATGGGCTGTCACCAAAAAGAGTTAATGGATAATTGGGACAAAGCTGTTAAACAGGAAACCCTTCTGCAAATCAAACCACTTGTGTAATTTATTACTCCTCACCTGCTCCTTCAACAACTTTTTTCATTGATAGAAATTTGAATGAAAAGGAATGATGCCAAAATAAATTCATTCTTTATACCATTAGCTGTTATAGCAGCCCTTTCAATTTCAGAATTGTATGTGCAATTAAAAATCACAATGTCTGTAAGGCGATCAAGCGGGTATCTTATAATGGCCGCACAGCAATAAAAACAACTTAAATTTGCCAGGATGAAACAAGAGGAGCTATTAAGTAAGATAGTTGATAAAATAGTATTGTCGGACGACATGCATGTAAAGTGGCTCAACAGCCTTTCGATGATGGAGAATACCGGCGCCCGGAAAATATCAAAGTATGAGCACCCGGTATATACCAGTATCATTGTGCTGAAACATGCCGCCGAAGAAGCGCGGCACGCCTGGTATTTAAAGAAGCAAATAGAAAAGCTGGCAAAGAATACCTGCCCTGATTACTCCTACCCATACCTGCTGGCGCCTTTGGAAAGCTACCATTATCTGCAGATGCTGGATGTGGAAGCCTGCCGCTATTTAAAAAATAAAATGGGTCTGGAAGGCAGGGCATTAAAACATGGGGCCTATTTACTGGTTACCTATGCAATAGAAGTGCGTGCCGATATGCTCTATGGCATATACCAGGAAGCGCTGACAAAACATGCTTCAAAAGTGAATGTAAAATCAATTATCCTGGAAGAAGAAGGCCACCTGGAAGAAATGCAACGTATGCTGGAAGTATTTGACCCTGAATGGAAAGAACTGGCAGCGGATATGTGTACCATTGAAAATAAGCTGTTTGAAACATGGATTACAGCTATAGATAAAACAGAAATAAGCAATCAATAAAGTGCGGCTTAAGCCAATAAAAAAACCACCCCTGTTTCGAGGTGGTTTTTTTATAATATTTATGTTATTAATTATTCGGTGTTGCGGTAACGTATGGCGCAGAGATGACCCCATTTACAAAGTGAACGCCAGCCAATGATTCTATGGTGCTGATATCTACTTTATGGTTTGCAAGTTTATCCTTGGCATAATAAGGCTCTATATTATGAAACTGGTAGCATAGGTATTCATCAGTGCTGGGTATGTAGATAACCTTCCAGCACCATTCAGGTACTATTACGTTATTGTCTTTGCCAATAACCCAGTTACGGCCTACGGTTCCTGCAAATACTTTTACTTTCTTGAATTTCTTCGCTTTTACTACTTCTTTCTCATGAAGTTTTTCCCATAATTCCTTGTATAGATTTTTAGGCATTGGCATTACATTCGTAAAATAATAGCTTTCTACAAAAGCGTCTTTGTCGCAGGTGTTTTCATCGGCAGCCATCATTTGCGCATTGTCAAACAAGGAGTTATTATAATCGTCTTTAAGTGCGGTTACCTCGGGCAACTGGGGATCCGTAGCTAATGTTATGCCATGCTCGCCTTTCATTTTTATGCAATTGAACATATCCGGAGTCAAGGTATAAACCACCAAAGCGGGAATGTGCTGTGATTTTGAAAAATAAGAAGTAAAATTCTGGTTTCTGATCTTTACAATATCCTGCCCGTGAGAGTTAAAACTAAAAACGATGAATAGTATCGTCATCAGTTTTGAGGCGCTTTTTAAAATTCCTTTTTGCATATAAACCTTTTATTCAAGTTAACAATTTAAGAAAATGGACTGTCGAGCGATAAAAATATGACTTTCGCTGAATTTTTTATAATTAAATCCCAATTTTTGCAACATTAATTAAATTTTAGGGTTTTTCAACCTGTCCGGCGCCTTATTTTTAATAATTTTGCCTCAGATTTCACAGAGATAGAAAAAAATGTTCCTCAATGCGTTTAAATAAGTTTGTTTATATAGCTTCCTTGTTGCTGATTTTAGCGCTTTCATTCGCCACTATTTTTTACCTCAGTTATAAAATCCTTCATTAATACCCGGCTTTGTTACTAATTCATTTTGAGGCAATAAGGGATTACTTATAACTCCTTTTATACTAAGTAGCACGCTGGTGTTTTTTCAATTCAGTTTCCATCATCTTAAATACCCTTTGTTTTAGTTCCGGCAACTTATCCATTGTAAGCCCTTCCGCCTCCACGGCCGGCAGATACACTGCCCTGTTTTTACCTGGCCACAATTTCCACCATGCACTGTAATGCCACCTGTTGATTGTATCCGGTAACACCATAGGGAATATAGCTGTTTGTGTATTAATAGCAAGCCTGAAGGCGCCATCATAAAATCCTTTCAGGGCATGAGTGGTTTCATTAAAAGTGCCCTCGGGGAAAATAACAATATTCCCTTCATTCTTTAATACCCGCCATAACAATCGCAGACTTTTAGCCCTGCTATGAGCGCTGCTCCTGTCAACCATTATAACCGCCTGTTTATAAATAAACCCAAAAACAGGGATCTTTGATATTTCTTTTTTACCTAAGGCCCTGAAATAGCCAGGTATGGCGGGGAAAATTGCAATCGTATCGAGATATGAAATGTGATTAACCACTATTATATACCTTCCGGCCGAAGGGCGTTTACCTGATATTTTTACCCGCATTCCGATCATCCACAGCCATACAATCGCCCAATACCGGATAATATAATACATCACCTTGCGGGCGGCGGTTTTATTACCAATGCTGATCAGCGCAAAAAAAGGGAATGCTATAAGAATGCTTATAACGAAAGTCAGCAACACATAGGCCGTATAAAAAGGCTGCAGTATTTTTCTAAACATGATTTAAAACTAAGACTGCGCATGCATAGCAGGTATATTCGGACGGGCAATACCTTCAGACTTCCATTGCCATGGGATCATAGCAACAATGAGGATCAATGCAATAAATACACACCAGAATATTCTTTTGAATTTTCTGTCGTCATCCATAAGCTTTTTGGTAAAACTATATCCAATATGCACTAAAATAATAGCTATTAACATACTTACACCATGCTCTACAGCCCAAAAACGCTTAACCGGATCCTTCATTACATCCCCGTCGCTAAACTTATTTATCGTTCCGGTAAGAAAGTAAAGCGCCAGGCCCAATAACAATTGCAGGTCGCAAAAAATAAGTAGCACGAGGGCCGACTGCTTATTACCAGTCTTGAATTTCTTTTTGCCGAGCATGCCTATTAAGCTTTGCACAACCACTATCAGTGCAAACAACAATATGAAATAGCGGAGAATACTATGTAAATAGATAAATCCAGGAACATAAGACTGCATAGAAGGATATAATTTTATTAAAGGTAAGATGGAATTTTTGAAAAAAAATATTTACTGACAATTTTAGTCGCTTTTTGTAAACAAAAAGAACTTGTCAATGCCTTTCAACGCCAGTTCATTCTTTCGCGCAGTTGCCTGATATGTTCTGTATGATGGCGGCTATGCCATGCATAGAGCGCCACCATTTCCCATACCGGGAAATTTCGCTGGTGTTCGGGATGGTAATAGGTACGTTCCCAGTCGGTTGGCTGCATGTGCTGCAATAAAACCACCATCCGGCGATGCATGGCATGTAACATAGTTACCGAAATATTTACCGGCACTATTTGTGTATCCGGCAGCTCCGCCCATGCTTTTTCATCGTATGGCTTCACTGTTGGATTTTCTTCCGTTAAAGCGAGTTTCAACCTGATGTAAGCATTCATGTGGCTATCAGCCACATGGTGGATTACTTGCTGAATGTTCCATCCGCCTTCGCGATAAGGAACATGTAATTGCTGTTCATCCAGGTTTTCAATACAGGCGTCCATCCATGATGGCAATGCCTCTAATATGGATATCCACTCTTTCTGAAGTTGCGGGGTAACCGCTTCAGGTTTTTGATAACGGCCTATCGGATACTGCAAGCGTTCTATATTGTTTTCCATAACCGGATATTTATCAAAAACAATAAAAGCTGCCCTTTACAGCAGCTTTTATTCAAATCATTGTATTATTTTTTCCCTTTGGCTGGTTGTTTGGGTGCTGCCGGAGTTTTTTCCGCCGCTTCTATCTCCAGCATTGATTTGTTCTGGGGATCAATTGCTTTAATCTTTTCAATATACATTTTCACATTTTCCTTATCTTTTTTGTTATAGTAGTAGTATAACAAATATTCATAAGCGCCCTTCATTTCATTTTTCTTAGGATAATCAGGGCCTACTTTATCAAGCCATTTTATAAAATAAGGTACTGCCGCACCGGTGGTAGCCTCAGAGTCTATTACTGCGGCGCACCGGCCTTGCCAGTAAGGTACAGATGGCTGGTCAGGGTATTTGGCAGCGAAATCATTGGCGGCATTCATTGCTTTCTCCAGGTCTTTACAATAATAGTACATAATTGCCCTCCATGCATAGTCTCCGGGCTGTGTTTCCGGGTTTGCCTTTATGAGATTATTATACCAGTCGGCGGATTTACAATAGTCTTTTTTTGTTTTGAAAGCTTCCGCTATCTGGCGATAGATGTCTGTTTTATTTTGGGCCGTATCTCCGCTAATGCCCTTTGTATAGTAGTACCCGGCAGAATCCAGCAAGCCTAATTTCAAATACAACTTCCCTAATTGAATGTAATCGCCCGGCATTATTTTTTTAGGGTCCTGCATCCCAAAATATGCGCGCAGGTTTTTTAGCGCTTCTGTGGAATCTCCGCAATCTATCTGTGAATATCCGAGTATGCCTGTTACCTCGATCCTGTTTTCGTTTTTCAATTGTTGATGGGCCAGCAAATCCTGGGCGTATTTTGCCGCATCACAGCTGCTTTCTG
The DNA here is from genome assembly GCA_903887005.1 of uncultured Bacteroidota bacterium. Taxonomy (GTDB): domain Bacteria; phylum Bacteroidota; class Bacteroidia; order Chitinophagales; family Chitinophagaceae; genus Nemorincola. The sequence goes on from CAISOH010000019.1 coordinate 7,742, forward strand.
CCCGGTACAACGCCCTGAGATATTCCAGCTTGTCCATTAATGTATTGTCTGATAATTGTATGTACTTTTTATTATTCTCCAAAGCAAGCTGGTATTTTCCTGAGCGGGTATAAACATTAGTCAGGGCTTTATAGGGCAGTGGATTTGTAGCATCGGCATCTTTAGCTTTTGCATAGTTATCCAGGGCGCTTGTCCAGTTGTGTGCTTCATACCAAAGATCACCTATCCGCGATAATGCGAGCGAGTTTTTAGGGTCCTTGGCAGTTACTGTTTCATAATTATCCATAGCCGGGCCGCCGCCACCTTGTATTTTTCTGTTTACATCGCCAAGTGCTATGTGTGTTTCTATGTTATCATTCTTTGTCAGGGCATCCGTGTACCATGCAATGGCCTGGTGGTAGTCGCCTCCTGTGGTATAGGTAATAGCATCCGCGGCGTATTTTTCCTGTATCCATTCTTTCTTTTTCGATTTGGCGGCCAGATCTTTAGCTATCTGCATTCCCTTAGCTACATCTTTATTAACGAATGCAACCCTTGCTGTCCCGGATATATTTGCAGGGTCTTCCGGGTATTTCAGAAATGTAGTGCTGGCTGTTGCAGGATCCCCGGCATCAAGATAAGAGAGCCCTAAGTAGTAGTTGGCCAGGGCGTTTGTTGCTGCAAGTTCAGAAAGGTTGCTCTGCGCACTTTTGAACTTGCCATAGTTATACATTTTAATACCATTTTCCAGTGTTGCCTGCGCGCCTGCGCTCATGGTAATGGCCGAAGCCGCAAGTATCATTAATATTCTTCTCATATTGTACATCCTGGTGCCTTTGTAATATTTGTTGTTTGAAATTATTGATTATTGATTTTAGCTTCCCTGATGGTTATTTGCGCCTTCAATGGGAAAAAATGCGCGTGCAGAAAGATCAGTTGCCCTCTGTAGCTTCCTAAAAAATTAGCAAAACCTGTGCCAAGCCCATGATAACTTTCCGAATTAATGTAATAAAGTTTGCGTGTCAATGGGTAAGATTTCAAAGCGATAAATGCCTGGTATGGTTTATAAAACTGCCGGTCCTTCTGATTTTCAAGCGCCACCACTTTCACATTTTGTATAAAAGTACCCGACTGTGAAGTATCTTCATTCGCATAAACATAATTCATACCCACAAAACCGATAGCCTCCGAATTTTTGGAAACATAATCCACTACTTCATTATTCCCTTTTGCTGCAAATACGTTGCTGCCTAATTTATTTCCTTTCAGCAGAGAATCAGTAATATACCTCACTGTGCTTGAAGCCTGGTTATCGAACACCACCGTATATTTTTTGCTATACACACCCGTAAGTATGCCATTAAGCGCATTTATATCTAACGCAGTATCCGTTGATTTATTATTTACTATTACGGCAATGCCATCTCCCGCAAGGGCTTCTGAAAAAGGAAATAACTTTTGTTGATCACAACTTTCTTTCTCTGCCTTTGTAAGCTCACGGGTTACAAGAATAATCCGCGCCTTATGATCAAAATAGTCTTTGAAACACTCTGCTTCCGGCTTATAATGTATTGTAATCTTCGCTTCGGGAAAGCTGCTGTCAAAGACCTTAAGCTGTTCTTCAATAACGGGTTTATATGTTTCATCAGCCGAAATATCTATAACGCCTTTACCCACACTATCCGCATGTTTTGGGGTATCATCACACGACAATATGGTAATACCCGCAAAAATACAAAGCAATATATTTTTTAACCAATGCATAAAGAGCGCAATTTTACTTATTAATTTAAAGAATAAGGGTTCTTATATCTGTTGTAACAATAATTTAACAGGCCGAAAATATAATGCATTACAGAAAAGAAGTGTTTGTTCACTTACTGATCCTGTGAATCAGTAGTCTGCTTTTTAGGAAAAATCACCTTGAACCCGCGGTAAAACCGGGCTACTCCGCCTACTATCATCATCCCCCCCAAAATCCAGGCTATAACAGATGGGATTTTCATGTCACCAAAAGACTGTATAATAAAAACATACCCGCCAATTAGTACATAAAATATACCCATGCCTATATCCATACTGGTGCGGAAATGCCGGTTGGATTTTCTTTCTTCGTAACTCATTGTAAATATTTACGCCGCAAATTTAAGATTAATTGCTTTGTAAAGAATAGACGCCTCCTGAGGGAAATTCCATAAAATAATGGGAAGCAATCTATAAATAATAAATTTACATTCTATTAATCAAATTCCGCAAAAACCAAAAAGAAATGTTAACTATTTTAAACTTTGCCTCCAATGATTATGGAATCTCTACCTTTCTATATCTTCTTTGAAAACACATTCATATGATACACACTCGTTTTATCCTGATTACCGGTATTGTAGCATGGAGCACAGCCCATCTATATGCACAAACTCCTCAGAAACTAAACATTGATGAGGCTACAGTATTCCTTAACGGAGCTGAGTTGTCAAGCAGCGCCAAAATCAATCTTGTGAAAGGAGAAAATGAAATACTCTTTACCAATGTGGCAGGCGATGTAAACAGCCAGAGCCTTACAGTAAACGCAACAAATGGCGTGGTAGTGGAAGCAACTACTTTCCAGAACAATTACCTTGCGGCTGAAACGTTCTCCCCGCGTGCTAAAGACATTAAAGACAGCATAGAACTGATAACAGAGAACAAAGGGATTATAACCAATAAAATAGCGGTACTCAATGAACAGGTAGCCATATTGCAGGGGAACAGGAAGGTGAGTGGTGAGAATACCGGTTTATCGGTAGCTGAACTGACAAAAATGCTGGACCTTATCAGCAGCAAAATGGAAGGTTATCTCAACCAAAAAAACATGGAAGAAGCATTGTTGAAAAAAGCGGATGAACGGCTTGCAAAACTTAAAAAACAATTAGATGAGGAGCAAAAAAAAGACTATCAGCCCGGCGGACAATTGCTGGTAAAGTTTTATGCCAAAGAAGCAACGAACTCTGACGTTAAAATCACTTATATAGTGCCTCATGCCGGGTGGTCTGCCACCTATGATATTATGGCGGATGATGCAAACAGCCCTATAAAGTTATACTACAAAGCCAATATTTACCAGAACAGTGGCGTGAAATGGAATAATGTTCGCCTTAGCCTTTCTACCGGTAATCCCAAGGAGGGTGTACAGGCGCCAACTATGAATCCCTGGTATTTGGCGTTTTATGCCCCACCTGTTTCGAACCAGGGATTGACAAATAATGCAAATAGGATTCGGTCTGATGCAGGACGTAATGGAATACCAGAGAACAAAAATATGCAATATCTTCCCGGTTCAAGTCAAGGTGTTGAGGATTTAGTAGCTTTAAGTCCAGGTATGTATCAACAAAAAAGAGGGGGTGACCTTAGTATGGGTGGAGCAAGATCTGACGGTACTCTTTATATCGTCGATGGCGTGCAGGTACGTGGGAATACTTCCATCAACAATTATGTCTCCGTTGACAATTCGGGTGTAAGTACAACTTTCGACATAGACCTGCCTTATACCATACCCAGTGACGGGCAGCAACACCTTGTATCTATTAAGAAATATGAAGTGCCTGCTACATACCGCTATTATGCAGCGCCCAAAATAGATAAGGATGCCTTCCTGCAGGCGCAGATAACCAATTGGGAAGACCTCAATTTACTGCCGGGCCAAACCAATATTTTTTATGAAGGCACTTATGTTGGGCAGGGTTATATGGATGTACGGAATGTTAAAGACACGATGACGATTTCATTGGGCAGGGATAAGAAGATAGTTATAAAAAGAGACCAGGATAAAAAGCTGCGAAGTGTAAAAACCGTGGGTACTAATATCAGGGAAACATTTGCCTATACTATCTCCATTCGTAACACCCGGAAAGAAACCATAAACCTGGTTTTGCAAGACCAGCAACCTGTGAGCAATGATAAAGATTTAGTAATTGAAGATAAAAATACAGGAGACTCGGAATATGAAGAAACCACTGGTATGATGAAATGGACGCTTTCACTAAATGCCAATGAAGCTAAAAATGTAAACTTCGGCTACACAATAAAATACCCCAAAGGAAAAACAGTATATAACCTGCGGTAATTTGGAGGTGGCTATAATATGAAAAAGCCATCTGGTCGGATGGCTTTTTCTTTAACAATATTTTTGGGTGACCTATTCCTTATTCAACCTAAAGTCTTGCAACACATAATTGCCATCCTTCAATTTAATAAGGATATATACATTATATTTAATATTATTAGTTGCTGTTAAACTACCGATAATGAATTTTGAACTATTATCCGGAGAACCGTTATCCATTATCTGGAAGTCTTTAGGAATATTCTTGTCAAAGAAATCCTTTAGTACAACTTCCGCCTGGTTACGGCTGTAAATAGACTGGGCATTGTTTAAGGTTAGCGGAACGAAATTGTCGAAATACTTGATCATATCCGCAACACGGTCATTCCTTATCGCATTTACCATGTCTTCCAATGGCATATGGGTACCCTGAGCCTGCGTAGTATGAAGTACGAACAAGCAACCGACCGACAGTAATAATTTCTTAAAGTAATGTTTCATTTCAATAGCACACATATCATTTAGTCTCTGTAAAGATATTGCAAAAATCAAGCCAATTTTAATTTTTTAAGGTTTTTACTTCAAAAAATTAATATTGGAGCTGATTCCAGCTTTAAAACCAAGTATATACATTGCAGCAAAAATCAAGCCAAAATATTGCTTTCTGTTAAAAAAGCTTCAAAAAAAGAAGGTTTTACACATCAATAACAATAAAAAACAATTACATTATTTATTTATGTTGTGTATTTTGATTAATGAATACCTTCTGAAAAGATAAGATATAATGATATTTTATTGCCTGTCAGGCAAGCAACTCGCATGGTTTCATACCGGTAATCCGCTTAAATGCGGTGCTGAAATGGGAAATACTGCTATATCCAAGCGTATTTGCAACGTCTGTTACAGAACATCCCTGTACCTGCAATAATTCTTTAGCCCTGGTTATCCGCAATTCCTGCTGGTATTCGTGAATCGTTTTTCCAACCAGCGTCTTAAATCCTTTTTTAAGGTAGCATTCATTCATAGCCACTTTCCGCGAAAGTTCACGGATGGTATGCAACTGGTCTATATGCTGTTCAAGGATAATACGTGCATCCATTATTTTTTCCCGTTCACTTTCGTATGCAAGAAACCGGCAGGCAGGCACCTGGCTTGGAATATTGACACATTCAATTGCCCTGCGCATTAACTGCGTTGCAGCCTCACTTTGCTGTAATAACTTTACGAAAGGAGCAGTAACATCCGTTTTCTCCAGATGGCTGAGCAGTATGCGCGTCTGTGCACAAACAGGGAATTGCTGTTCGGTGGCTTCGTCAAACCTGAAAGGCTGGTTGGCCATTAAAGTTTCTGGCGGGTATTGTTCAAAAAATGAAGGTAAAAACCGCAGGGAACATACTATCGCATTAGTGGATGAATCATCCTCATATTGCAGATAGCACAACTGCATACAAAACTTTTTATCATCAATAGGAAACAGGTATAGTTTGCCCTCATCTTCCGCAATGCTATCTTCCGGAAAGGATGCTTCTATCCATTCGACCTCAATATTATGGCTAATGGTATAGGATTCCGTGTTCAGCACACGGGCATCTTCACCCATGAACCGCTCTATGGGGGTCAATACTTTTCCACTTTTTACAGATACAATAGCCACTAATACAAAGATAGGGAGTTATAAAAAAACAATGTCATAAAATTATCATGCCTTAAATTATTTATACGATTTTTAATTAAGGTTATACTTCTCACGGGGTAAAACAGTGCAATAAATATCTCTCGCAAAGGCGCAAAGACGCAAAGTATAATTACTTGATTGTTAATTCATTATATAAATGTCAAGACCGCAAAGCCCTCAATTTAATTGCACTAATCTATCCCGATTACAGTATAGCCCTATTCCTTTTCTATTTCTTCCGGGTATAAATTTCCGGTAAATTTCCGGTTTTTTCCGGTACCGGAAAAAGGGCTTTTACCTTGTAATTAATTTATTATCAATGACTTAAATGGTTATTTTTGTTCAATTTCCGGTTTTGAATTTCCGGTATTTTGTGGATAACTTTTTCTTAGTGAAATAACTGGAAGATATCACGCAAAGTTCGCAAAGGCCGCAAAGATAGGTTATTTGATTGTTTGTAATTTGAATAAAGAATGGAACCAAATGTCATTAACAGCTTTATGAATGAAATAGCAATTCCCTTGGAATATTTCGCCCCTTAAGGGCTCAGCAATGTTTGTTTTGTTCCGATGGGCGTTGCCTATCGCTATTCATATTTTGCCCCTTCAGGGCCCTACAGGGCTTGTGTTATTGAGATTGGACTGCAATCCCGATTAGTATTTTATGATAAATTAAATACATTATTAAAAGGTATAGTTTGCATTTTGCGTACAAAGGTAAGATGGAAAACAATACAAAAAATGACAAAATACCCACATTTTTGAAGGGTAAATATGGATGAAAGGCAATGTGGGAGCGGGTTTTGGAGTTACAAAACTGTGTGGGGAACTTTATTATTGTAATGTTTTGGGGGTTAGCGAATCAAATTGCTTCCCATAGATTAACAATATTCACTCCTTTAATATTCTTAAAGTCGCTAACATTACGGGTAAGTAAAGTGTAGCCATTTACAACAGCGGTAGCTGCAATAATGGCATCCGGCAATTTAATTTTGTGAAGTTTACGAATGTCAGCAGTTTTTAGTTTTATAGACCTTTCCAACTCAATTACCAAGGCGTCATTGATAAAGTTATTAAGCACTTCCTGATCTTTTTGGGTGGGAGTTTTCCAACATAGTAATTCAATTTCAGTTATTACGGAAATACAAGGTTGAAACTCTTTCAATAAATTATCCATCATCTTTTCAGCAGCCGGTGGAAATTGCCGCTGCAAATAATAAATAGCAGTATTAGTATCCCAAAGGTATTTTACTCCCATTCGTTACGCAATTCATTTAGTTGTTTATCAATGATTGTCAATGGTTGTTTAGTCATTGCCCCTTTGTATTTAGCCGCCCAGTTGACCGGCGCTACTTCCTGCGGTTGTTCTTTATGTAAACGAATGAGTTGCAGTAGTTCAAGATCCTGCAATAGTTTTAACGCTTTGGAATTGAGAATATCAATTGTAATACTCTGCATAATATCTGAATTAAATTGATGACTTAACAAAGGTAATAATAATATTAACATGAATCCTTAGAACAACATATACAAATGTAAAATGGGAAACAATACAAAAAATGACAAAATACCCACAATTTTGGCGTCCGCGTCCGCTTTCGCTAAAGCTAGGGATGGTAAAAGGTTTTGGCGTCACAAAATTGTGTGGGAAACTTTATTATTGTAATGTTTATGGGTAATTGAAAGGTACGTTCATCTATGTTACCGCAAATGTTCCTGTGCATAAGTTTTATACATCACGGGCTTGTTATGTATAAAAAAGCAGCCTTTTCTTTTCATGAAAAAGAGGTATGTTTTCGGCTGCTAAAAGAAATACAATTGAACAGATACACGCAGTTCAATGAATAATTATATTAGCAGTCTAATTTGCCATGAAATGAATCTTGAACGATATGAATATCTTGTGAGGAATAATTTCCAATATTATGAATTTAATAGTATTGGGCCAAAAGGAACAATTAAAAAAATCATCCGTTTTAGCCTAAGAAATATTGACGGTGTGACATATATCAATCTTGGCTTTGGTGATTAGGATTTAATAACCGGTGAAATTGATGATTTGTCTGTTTCTAATAATCAAGACAAGGATAAAATCTTAGCTACAATTGCATCAGCAGTGTTGGATTTTACGGTAATTTTTCCTGACATGATGGTGTATGCAAAAGGAAGTACTCCTTCAAGAACCCGTCTATATCAAATGGGAATAGCTGCTAATTTTAAAGAGATCAGTTCTTTATTGCATATTTATGGTTTTTTAAACGGTAATTGGCATCAGTTTGAAAAGAACATTAACTATGAGGCTTTTTTTGTTTTGCGCAAAAATCAGTAATTTTACAACTAAATAGCATACAATGAAACATCCTTCAAAAAAACAAGTTCTGAAAGTAAAAATCAATGCTACTATCCATAATCAGATGAGAGACTATAGCAAAGATCCTTACTTCATTAAGAAAGATGAGGAAGCTGATGCTTTTTTGAAAAAAAATGGGTTTCCTGAAGAATTGCTAAGGATACGGAAAAGTTATCTTTAAAGTTATCGTGGCTTCGTTCCCATTATCTCTTCCATCTCATTCATTATTTCCGGAGTAAGTTTAGGGTATAAATCCAGCGCTTGCAGGTTTTCAGTTAGCTGTGGCACTTTGGTAGCACCTAATATTGTTGTGGTAACGTTTGGATTATGGATACACCAGGCTATAGATAAGGTGGCGAGGGAAGTGTTCAGTTCTTTAGCTACCGTTTCCAGTTTTTTCACTTTATCAATTTTCTCTTTTTGCATCAGGCGGTCTTTGAGCCAGACATAATTTTCAAGGGCAAGGCGTGTGCCATCCGGAATACCTTCGTTATACTTTCCGGTAAGCAGCCCGGATGCAAGCGGGCTCCATGAGGTAACGCCCATGCCCACGTTTTTAAAAATAGTGGTATAATCCCACTCCATTTTACGGCGTTCAAAAAGATTGTATTGTGGTTGTTCCATAGCGGGGCCTATAAGGCCCAATTCCTTTGCTGCGGCATGAGCTTCCATTATCTCGGCAGCGCTCCACTCACTGGTACCCCAATATAGTATTTTGCCCTGCTGCAACAGCAGGTTCATGGTCCATACTATTTCCTCCATTGGTGTCTCCGGGTCGGGCCTGTGGCAGTAGAACAGGTCGAGGTAATCTGTCTGCATCCGCCGCAATGCCATGTGGCAGGCTTCGGTAATATGCTTGCGGCTGAGGCCATGCTGGTTGGGCTTATTGTTTTTGCCATACAGCCCGAAAAATGCCTTGCTGGACAGGCAGTAAGAGGTCCGGTCCCAGTTTTTCTTAGCGAGCACACGCCCCATCATCTCCTCCGACCTGCCCCCTTCGTAGGCTTCCGCATTGTCAAAGAAATTGATGCCGCTGTCATAGGCAAGGCCCATCAGCTGGTCAGACGCGGAATCGTCCACCTGCTTTGAGAAAGTAACCCAGGAGCCATAGGAAAGCACGCTTAGCTGCAATCCGGTTTTACCCATTCTTCTGTATTCCATAACACAAGACTTTTTAATAATAACGTCAGTTCGATGATTATTTATATGACAATCAATTAGTTAACTATATTTAGCACAGGTGTTCCACACCGAAAAGGTGTGGGACACCCCTAAGACCTCAACAAAATATCATTATTAGCATCAAAATATAGAAAAGGCCTGGCTAATAACTGATATTTATCATCGAACCCGCGTTAAATTTATTCCGAGTTCAAAGCCTTTTTTGTTTTGGCTTTTGACTTTTGAATTAAATCATATACACCACCAGTTCCGATGGGCGATGCCCATCGCTAACATATTCCGCCCTTTCAGGGCTTAACGGTGTTTTTTTTCATTTACAAGATGGGCGATGCCCATCGCTAACATATTCCGTCCTTTCAGGGCTTAACGGTGTTTTTTTTCATTTACCAGATGGGCGTTGCTCATCGCTAACATATTCCGCCCTTTCAGGGCTTAACGGTGTTTTTTTCATTTACAAGATGGGCGATGCCCATCGCTAACATATTCCGCCCTTTCAGGGCTTAACGGTGTTTTTTTCATTTACCAGATGGGCGTTGCCCATCGCTATCATATTCTGCCCTTTCAGGGCTTAAAATAATGACATTGCCTTTTAACTAATTAACCTTTTAACCCTTTACCCAACTTATATCATATACACTACCAGCCCGTCCCTCAGCTTAGGCTCGAACCAGGTGCTTTTTGGCGGCATTACATTACCACTGTCTGCAATAGCGAACAGCTGCTGAATAGTTACGGGGTACAAAGAAAATGCGACTTCCATTTCTTCACTGTCCACTCTTTTTTCCAGGGCTTCCATACCTCGTATGCCACCCACAAAATCTATGCGTTTGTCCACCCGCTGGTCTTTTATACCTAATAATTTATCAAGTACGTTTTCCGATAGAATGGTAACATCCAATACGCCAATCGGGTCGTCGGACCATGTGCCGGGCTTTGCTGCCAGCTTGTACCAGGAGCCACTGAGGTACATGCCAAATTCATGAGGGTGCTCCGGCTTGCAGGCCTGGTTTCCTAACCTGGATATTTCAAAATCGTTTTCAAGCGCCTGAATGAATTCTTCGTTCGTCTTACCATAAAGGTCTTTGACTACACGATTATAGTCCATGATCTGCAACTGGCTGGCCGGGAAAATGCAGGTAACAAAATAATTAAACGCTTCATCGCCGTCAATGGAATAGCCATTTTCACGCATGTCTTTGCACACCTTTGCCGCAGAGGCAGCGCGGTGGTGGCCATCAGCAATATAAGTGCAGGGTACATCCTGTTCAAAATAGTGCGATATGGACGCCACTTTTGAATAATCATTGATAACCCAGAATATATGCCTTATGCCATCGCCTGCTGTAAAATCATATTCCGGCTGATGCTCCTTCTTCCATTCATCAATGATTTGCTGCACACTGTCGCAATCATTATAAGCAAGGAATACAATACCCGTTTGCGCGCCGGTAGCGGTGATGTGATTTATCCGGTCCTGTTCTTTTTCAGGGCGTGTAAATTCATGTTTCTTTATAATGCCATTGTTGTAATCGTCAATAGAGGAGCCGCATACAAGACCTGTTTGCGAACGACCATTCATTACCAGTTCATAGATGTAATAAGAAGGTTCTGCATCCTGCACCAATATTTTTTTTTGCACAAAAAAGTCCAGGTTTTCTTTAGCCCTTTCATATACAAGCGGGCTATGGACATCCACATTGTCGGGAAGGTCTATTTCTGAACGTGTAATATGGTAAAAATTGTAACGTTCTTTTTTAAACTCACGCGCTTCGGCCACACTTACCACATCGTAAGGTAATGTAGCTACTTGTGCCGCTAATGATTTGGTGGGCCTCAAGCCCTTGAAAGGTGTGATCTTTGCCATAATAAACCCCAATCCGCCTCAGCGGAGCTTTAAAAGACTTTTACTAAATATTATTTTTCTGCCGTCAAGTTATTACTTTATTTTCATTTGTTCAATTGTCATTGGCGGGAATAAACCCATAATGCTGCACATGAAATAAATCTGTCAGCAAAGAACTTTGTGCATGCTTTTGTTCAGATTGCAGCATGTCATGGTTCGGCGCGAGGTTCGGCGTAGCTCACCTTGACAATCCATCCTGACAAATTATCTATTTTTATATTTTGACCTCAGTTCAGCGATTATTGATCTGGCAATTAATTAGTTAACTATATTTAGCACAGGTGTTCCACACCGAAAAGGTGTGGGACACCTCCAAGATCTCAACAAATACAATTATTGATAATAATATATAAATGCTTGGTTAATAAATTGATATTTATCATCGAATTTGCGTTATTTTAATTAAATTCACTGATTTATTCCAGCAAAAGAAGCCCAGGCACTTGTCCCGCTCTACGAGCGGGAAGGGTTTGGGGTGTGTTTTACGCATTCGGGCTTATTAATTGCGCAAGCCTCATAACATCTTCCAGCCTGACAGCATTATACAAAGAAGCCCTGAACCCGCCCACCGAGCGATGTCCCTCTATTCCTGTAATATTATTTTTTTCGCAAAGGGCGAGGAAGGTTTTTTCGTCCTCCTCCGTATTTGCGCTAAAGCATACATTCATCAGGCTCCTGTGGGCCTTTTCAGTTACATGAGGCTTAAAAATAACGCTGTTATCAAGCGCGTGGTATAATAAATCCGCTTTTTGTTTATTTTCTTTTTCAATAGCGTCTATTCCCCTGGCCTTTATCCAGCGCAGCATCAGCAGCGACACATATACACCAAAAACATTGGCGGTATTCAGTATCGAATTTTCCTTTACCTGCTGTTTGTAATCAAGCATCGGAGGCAACGGACGGGCAATATTTTCCAGCATATCCTTCCGGATAACCGCCAGCGCCACACCTGCGATCCCCAGGTTTTTTTGCGCAGCAGCGTAAAACATGGCATACTTTGTAAAGTCGTGCTTGCCGCTAAAAATATCGCTGCTCATATCGGCAATCAATGGCACATTTGTCTTAGGGATATGGTGCCTCTGGGTACCGCAAATGGTATTATTGGTAGTGAAGTGCAGATAGGCGAGTTGTTTGGGTATGGACGATGGCCATTCAGGGAGGTGACTGTACTTACTTTCTTTTGAAGTCGCCAGTATCTGCACATCCCCGTAATGAGTAGCGTATTCAAGCGCTTCTGCCGACCAATGCCCGCTGTCAATATATCCGGCGGAGCTTTGTTCTGATAAAAAATTCATGGGAATCATGCAAAACTGCATCCTGCCGCCGCCGTGCAGCCAAAGGATTTCGTAGCTGTCATCAAGCCCGCATAACTCTTTTACGAGCGTCTTGCTTTCTTCCATAATTTCAAGGAATTCCTTGCCCCGGTGAGGCAGCTCCAGTATGGATAGTCCTGTTTTTTTGTATTTTTTCACGGCTATTGAAGCCTCATGAAGCACCTCAGGAGGCAACGCTGCCGGTCCTGCATTAAAGTTGATCTTTTGTTCCATTTATCTCTACGTCTTCTACTATTGTGATACCACCGCTGACTGCGAATTTCATCGCTTCGCCAGAGGTCATTGTTGTTACTGGTTTTACATTTTTACTTTCCGTAATAATCACCCAGCCGGAAATGGCATAGGCATGAGGCATATAAACGGCAACTTTGTTACCCATACCTAAATGGGTCATATCTCCCTGCGTCATAAACCCGATTCGCCAAACTTCAGGATTATAGTTTACACATACCCAAACAGGTTTGTTAAATCTTTTTTTATCTCCTACAAATGATTTGACCAAATCTCTTATAGATGAATAAATATACTTTACTCCGGGCGTGTGTTCAAGGAGATTAGCAAATGAATCAAAAACCCACTTACCTATAAAAAACCTCGTGCCAAGGAACCCGATTACGGTTACAGTGACAATAATGACGATAAAGCCAAGGCCACGGGGCATTTTATCCACAGGTACGAGGCTATCAATCTTATCAAATATTGAATATAATAAGAAACCGGTAAGCGCTATGGGGCTCAGCAACAGGAGCCCTTGTAAAAATGACCTTAATAATATGGCTGCAAAACGGCGCATGGGCGCAAAGGTACATAATCTAATGGCTCAATTTAATGTGGAAATGTGATAATGTGGAAATGTGAAAATAATGACTCCTCAAATGCACAATGGATTTATGGTTGTGTTTCATAATACAGAAAAAAATGCACATATCAACGCTATTACAGTTTAATGCTAATATATATGCATAGATGCTAAGGTATTATAACTTTCTGTGCCCCCTGTTCTATCCTGAAACTGATAATGTTTTCACAAACATGCGCATCTCCATCAGTTTGCATAAGCCGCAAAGCCGGGTTGGAGATTGTAATCTCCCTGCCTTTCAAATGTGTTACATAAGGACTATTTACAATGGTCCCGTTCATGGCCCGGACTACTAATGTACCGCCCAATATTTTGGGAAACCTGCGGATGATGATGAGGTCCAGCAAGCCATCCGTATAACTGGCCATCGGGGCTATTTTAAAATTATAGCCGAACTGTTGCCCGTTTGCCACATTTACCATGAAAGCCTGTTCGGTAATTTTCCTGCCGTCAATGGTTATTTCCCAATCCCAGCTTTTATACAACCACATATATTTTGTAACCAGCCAGCTATACATCATAAATCCGCGCCGCTCACTTTTGGCGAATTTTTTAGAGACGAGCGCGTCAAATGCTACACCTGCATTGCTGATAAAAGCGCGCTCGTTGGCGAAGCCCACATCCATGGCTACTACATTTCCTTTATTGATCACTTTAATGGCTTCATTGGTATCCAGCGGTATGCCCATAGTACGCGCCATACCATTTCCCGAACCCTTTGGAATTATAGCCAGCAATGTTCCCGTGCCTAAAAGCCCTTGTACCACATCATTCACCGAGCCGTCGCCTCCAACAGCCACTACCGCATAAGCGCCGTTTTTCGACGCTTCGTGAGCCAGTATAGTACCGTGTTTTGCAAATTCAGTATGCCGGATCTCAAACGAATACTTTTCTTTATCAAGATACGAATCTATACCCTGCCTTATCTCTTTTTGTCTTTCTACACCCGATTTCGGGTTAATGATAAATACAAGGTGTTTTTTGCTCATAATATTTCCGCTTTGAGACTTAAGTCCATACTTACAGCATGATGAATAATCGCGCCAACAGATATGAAATCAACCCCGGTGCGGGCATAAGCAATAACATTATCTAAGTTAATCCCACCGGAAGCCTCGGTTTCATACCTATTGCCAATCAGGCCAATGGCTTCTTCAACCTGATCAGGTGTGAAATTATCGAGCATAATGCGGTCCACATTTCCCACTGCCAATACCCGGCGAACATCTTCCATACTTCGCGTCTCTACTTCTATTTTCAGATTAAGGGTATTCCTGCGCAGGTAAATATTGGTTTGTTCTATCGCATTTTCAATACCCCCGCAAAAGTCTATATGGTTATCCTTGAGCATTACCATATCATATAACCCCATACGATGGTTCACTCCCCCACCTATCCGCACCGCTTCTTTTTCATGCATACGGAACAGCGGAGTGGTTTTGCGCGTATCAAGAATTTTTGCAGGGTACCCTTTAATGGCGTCCACATATTGACGGGTAAGCGTAGCGATGCCACTCATACGCTGCATGCAATTCAGCGCCAGCCGTTCGGCCTTCAATATAGTATGCACACTTGCCGAAACTTCAAAGGCTATTTCACCATTGCTTACCTGATCGCCATCATTTTTTAAAAGCGTAAAAGCCGCGCCAGGCTCTAAAAAACAGAATATTTCCTCAGCAAGACCTATACCAGCGATTATTCCATTCTCCTTTATCTTCAGAACAGCTTTGCCTCTTGCATCAGCAGGAATACTTGCAAGTGTAGAATAATCGCCATCGCCTACGTCTTCCAGTAATGCGGCTTCTATAAATTCCTGTGTGTTCAAAATGGTGCCTTTATTTGGTGGGCAAAATTAGTGAATAAGGATTATGTGAATGTTAATTATTTAAAACTCTGGTATGGAGTCCAATGATAGATGACTTCTGTCCTTGCACAAAAAAATATTGAAAGCAATAAGGAAAACAACTAATTAGGGTCTGCTGTTAAATACCCAAACGCTTATTCAGCTTGAATTTTAGCGAAGTATTTATTCCTGAAGTGCATGGAATTTGAGGCTTGACCTTCAAACCCTGCACCTCGTTTTTATTCAACCCTACCGGGTTGGTGTTTTTATCATCATTTTCCGGGGGTGATACCCCCGGCTATTCAAATTGCGCCCCATTCAGGGCTTTTCTATCGTTACCTTACTTTTTCAGCAGACCCTATTTAAAAGTCCGCTCTCAAATGTTGAACAAATTGCTGAACGGCAATACTGGTGTTACTCAGATTGCATTCAAAAGACCATTTGTATAATACTCCATTCACAGAAGCCCGGACATCCGTATATCCAAAATCAGGGCAATACATCCCAATATCAGCATTGTTTTGCGTGAATAGTTCTTCGGGTATTGATGAGAGCAAGTATTTAACAGTATCGAACCTGGCAGCAGGAAGGGTATAATTAAAATTGAATTTATTTACGTCGGTTGGTACAGGCAAAGTGTAATTGTACCGGGTGGAGTCTTCCAGTAATTGATTAGCTGTGAGTTTATAAAAAGGCGGAGTGTACATCACAAAGCCTCCTACCTGGCCAACTATAATAAAATCTGCCGGGCCACTAACTTGCCTGCCCTTAGAGCAGGAAAGGCAGGTTATTATGCTTATTGCGAATAAAAACAATATAGTAGCGGCTTTCATAAAAATACATTTTGGTGATTATAACGCCCAAAAACGGGGGAAATTATTTATCATCAGGATCGCTGTAAAGTACAACAAGAAGAAAATATTTTTCTCAATAAAATACACCCGAACTATTACTGTTCAAACCGTTATCATTCATTACTATATATTTTATTACTGGCATATTCAATTGCTTCCTTCAGTTTGCGTTGCAATAGTTCTATTGGCGGTAGTTCTGTATAGTAAGCAGCTACATGAATTCCTTGTTTATCCACTTCTAATAGTTGTATCAGTTCCTCGCTTTTATCTGTACAAAGTATTAGCCCTATCGGAGATTGTTCATGGGGCTGCTGTTCGTGTTTGGCCAGCCAGCGCAATATAATTCCATCTGGCTTTGAGAAATTTTGAATGTTTGATAAACGCGGGAAAGACTATATTATTAAACATATATTTTTCATATATAAAATGAAAACCCAATTATCTACGCAGTGCGTAGATAATTGGGTAAAAGGCTTGTTTATTTTAATATTGCAGGGGGTTACTAAAGCAAATCCCCGATAGCAGTCACCAACTCAGTCCTGGTAATAGGAACGCCTTTGATTTTGTTATAAGCAACTGCATCTATGAAATACTTATCACGGATAATTTTTATCAACTGCCCGTTATTTATTTCCGGTATCAATACTTTTTTATAATTATGGAGCATTTCTCCGAGGTTACGCGGGAAAGGCCGCATGTGGCGGAGATGAGCATGTGCAACCTGTTTTCCCTGCGCCTGCAATTCTAATACTGCGCTTTTTATAGAACCATAAGTTGATCCCCATCCCAACACTAAAACATCTCCTTTTTCAGGGCCGCTGTCCAAGGTTTGCAATGGTATATAATCAGCTATTTTTTCCACTTTTGCTTCACGGATCTTTACCATGTGCTGGTGGTTTTCGGCTTCGTAAGAAATATTGCCGGTAAGATCTTCTTTTTCCAACCCGCCAATGCGGTGCTCCAGTCCTGCGGTGCCGGGTATCACCCATGGCCTTACTAATTTCTCATCACGCAGGTAGGGCAGGAAGTTTGGCTCATCAGGCTTTAGTTCTTTCTTAAAGCTTACTGAAATATCCGGCAAATCGCTGCTTTTCGGATAAAGCCATGGCTCAGCGCCATTGGCAATGTACCCATCGCTGAGTAATATTACCGGTGTCATATGCTGAACAGCAATACGAACTGCTTCAAATGCCGCGTCAAAGCAATCACTTGGAGTGGATGCTGAGATTACCGGCATAGGACATTCGCCATTCCTGCCATAATAGGCCTGCAAGAGGTCGCTCTGCTCCGTTTTGGTAGGTAACCCTGTAGATGGGCCACCCCGTTGAATGTTTACAATGATCAATGGAATTTCCAGCATTACTGCCAGGCCCATCGCCTCCGTTTTTAGCGCCATTCCCGGCCCTGAGGTAGTGGTAACGCCTAAACTGCCGCCATAAGCCGCACCTATTGCTGATGCTATGGCCGCAATTTCGTCTTCAGCCTGGAAAGTGCGCACACCAAAGTTCTTAAGCTTTGATAGTTCATGCAGTATATCTGATGCGGGTGTAATAGGGTAAGAACCTAAGAACATGGGCAATGCGCTTTTTTCAGCTGCAGCAACAAGTCCGTAAGTAAGGGCAACATTTCCGGTAATGCTACGATATGTTCCTTTTGGAAGCTTTGCTTTTTCCACCTTGTAACGGGATGAGAAAGCCTCTACTGTATCTCCGTAATTATAGCCGGCCTGCAGCGCTTTAATATTGCTCTCCAGTATTTCAGGCTTCTTACTGAATTTATCCTGAAGGAAGGAATAGGTGCTGTTTAAATCGCGGCTATAAAGCCAGTATAGGAAACCCAGCACGAACATATTTTTGGCACGGTCTTTTTCCTTTACGCCCATTGTGATCTCCTTCAGCGCTTCGCGCGTGAGCTTGGTAATATCCATTTTGTGCAGCTCATACCCGCTAAGCGATCCATCTTCGATCGGATTAACGCCATCAGGGTATTTTGCCAGCCGCAGGTTTTTTATGTCAAAACCATTAATATCAACCAGTATAATACCACCCGGTTTTAAGCTTTTAAGATTTACTTTGAGTGCGGCGGCGTTCATGGCAACCAGTACGTCGCAATTATCTCCGGGCGTATATATCTTCTGGCTGGAGAAATGCAATTGGTAACCACTGACTCCGGGAACCGTTCCCTGCGGGGCGCGGATCTCTGCCGGAAAATCGGGAAAAGTGGAAAGGTCATTGCCTATAAGCGCGCTGTTATTGGTAAACTGGCTTCCTGTAAGCTGCATACCATCGCCGCTGTCGCCGGCAAATTTTATCACTACATCATCAATAATCTGAATAGGTGCTGCCATAATTTAAAATGTCGCCAAAGGTAAGATATTTATCACTTAAAAATTAAAAATCGGAACAGTTTGCTTAGCGTCAATAATTGTTATTAATTTTATCGTTTCGATTTTGATTTCGTTCATTTAGTGTACGTTTGCCATCTTAGTGTGTATCATGTCGTTAAAGAAATTTATAGTATTCTTATTAGGTATTTTTTGCACTTATCAGTCATCCGGTCAGGTACAGGGTGATCTGATACAATCGCGTGTTCTGATATTACTCGACCGGTCGTCGAGCATGACAGAATCATGGTCGGGGGGTAAGGAAAAATCCAAAGCGGCGGATGAATTTATCCGCAGGCTTGTGGATAGTATTTACGCGGTAAACCCGGAAGTGGAGATCGGGCTAAGGGTATTCGGCCACCAGTACCCAACAGCCGAAAATAACTGTTATGACAGTAAAATGGAGGTGCTGTTCAGCAAGGATAACAGAACGCAGATCGCATTAAGGCTTAATGATCTGCACCCGCTTGGAGTTACTCCTATTGCCTATTCCTTAGAGCAGGCTGCCAAATATGATCTCATAAACGAGAACCGCAATGCCTATTGCATTGTATTGGTTACAGATGGAGGCGAAAGCTGCGGCGGCAATATATGCGATGTGATGACCAAATTTTTGAAAAACAAAGTTCACTTCAGGCCATATATTGTGAGCCTTGAAGATAATCCACCCCTCAAAACCTTATATTCCTGCATGGGCGATTATCTGCAGGTATTGAAAGCAGGTGATATGTCGCCGGCGGTTGGCGTTATTGTTGAAGCCTTCCGGCCAATTCTGAAAATATCTGTTTCGGATTACAAAGAATTGCAAAAAACGCCTGTGGTTGTTCCAAGCATCTTAAAAGTGCCTGTACCGGAAATAAAAGTTATTGAACCGCCCAAGGATACAACGCCAAAAATCCCTGAAAAAGAAAAAGTGGTTTTTACCAAACCACCTCCCATACCACCGGGTGAAAAGATATCCGAATTACCATCAGAACGTCTGAAATTATTTACAATCAGTATTCCCAAAGCCGGGAAGTTAAACACAGAAGAGCTGCCGGTATTTACGCTGCAACCCATTGTTATTGATACCCCCGTTGTAATACCGAAACGGGTAGCGGATAATATAGGACGCATACAGCCCGGTCGCCCGAAAGAGTTGACCATCCATATTCCAACTGCTGCTAAACTAAGCGCTGCAGATGCCGGGTTGCCACCGATAAAATTAGTAATTGATACCCCGGTTACTCCCAAAACAGCAGATAAGATAGCCCGGTTAACACTTGCCCACCCAAAACAGTTTAATGTGATCTTTGTAATTGAAGATCATATATTCCAGCCGCGTGCATTGCCGCCACCGCCACAATTTAAAATTGATCTGCCCGAGGTAAAGCCGGAACCGGTTGTGAAGAAAGCTCCGGAACCTGTAAAACCAGCTAAAAAGCCGGAAAAAGAACCAACGAAAGCTGAGTATAAGGTGGAAACTGAAGATGCTAAAGAAACAACCCTGGAAATATACTTTACCAATGGCAAAGGGAAATTTTTTAATTCCACTCCACAGGTACAATTACTGGATCCCGGAACCAACCAGATGGTGAAGAAATTTTACCGTACTATAGATGAAAACGGCAATCCCGACCCCCAGTTGCACATACTACCGGGCAGGTATGATATTGCTTTTACGGAAACAAGAGGGGTAGCGAGCAAAAATGTGGAAGTAGTGGCTGGTAAAAAGAATAAAATTTATGTTGTTATCAAAAATACCAGCCTGAGTTTTTATTATTATACTCCCGGAAGTTTGGCTGAAAGCCCGCGACAGATAAAGGAATTCTCAGCAATAGTTACGGAACGGAATAAAGCGCAAGGCAGGATAAATAACCAGAAATGCAGTGACATCGTAGAATATGAGCCGGGCAATTATCATATTGAAATAAACACTTTCCCTGTAGATATACGGAATGTGGACCTTGACTTTAATCAAACTGAAATAGGAATACCGCAGCCGGGCTTTGCAAAGTTCAACAATTTAGACGGGAAAGCGCATGATATAACACTATGGAGAAGACTTGGAGATAAATTCCTTCAATTTTACCGTTTGGATATTAAAAGTCCTGTGAGCCAGCATTTACCAATACAACCCGGCGAATACCAGGTACATTACCAGAAAGGCCCGGGGCAAAGGGGCATGGCTGAGAAAGTGGTGACTTTTCTGATAAAAGCTACCGAGGAAACTGAAGTAATTTTAAAGTAAGTCAAAAGTTAAAAGTTAAAATCAAAAAGTGTCCTCAATATAAATCCGTAATTCATTAATTGCTTCATTAATTGTTTATGGTTAAACCAGAAGATATAGTTGTTTCTCAAATCAACCCGGAATCTCCGCAATTCGGGCAGGTATGGGACCTGCGCGAAGAAGTGCTTCGTAAGCCAATTGGCTTGTCGTTGAAAAATGATGATCTTAGCAGGGATTATATAGACACCATTTTCGTGGCAGCGCATAATGGCAAAGTAATTGGCTGTGTATTTTTTCATCATTTGGATACTGCACAGGTCCAGTTGCGGGCAATGGCTGTTTATAATGACTGGCAGGGAAAGGGTGTAGGAAGAATGCTGGTGACTACAGGAGAAAAATTTGCAGCGGAAAAAGGCTATGATAAAATAATTCTTCACGCCCGGAAAGTAGCTATGGGTTTTTATGCCGGTATGGGCTATACTGTTTCCGGAGATGAATTTACTGAGGTGGGAATACCGCATTTTATGATGGAGAAGAGCGTTTAACCAACATTCCTCGTATATACAAACACATAAACCATCCCTAATGTAATACCAATTGGGTATCAAATTACGGCACGAAAGAATTTCTCGCAAAGCCGCAAAGGCGCTGTTACCAATTAATGTTTTTAAGTTCGCAAAGGCATATAGTAATACAGATTTTTGACGTTTAAATGGTATAATTACCTTTTTTTACATCAAAAAATTATGTTTTCCTGTTGTTTTTATTCAACTTCTCTTAGCAGGCAATATGAGGTAAAAGTATATCCGGAAGCCTTATTGAGCTAATACCTTATTTTCGTGTTTTAAATTGATATCTCCGGGGAAAAGTAACATGGACAACTTCGAACAAAGATGGTTAGATACACAAATGCTCCTTAAAGAACGCTTTGGCAAGGTGCCCGACATGGAGGGCATTTTATTTTTAATAGGAATTAATGAGCTTAGTGGCCAGCCAGCCAAAAAATTCTCAAAAGAGCAAAAACAGGATCTCATGCACATTGCAGTATGTACCTTATTATGCCAGCTTGGCTACTATGAGTTTGTAGGCAGGGATGAAGATGGCTGGCCACATTTCAATGAGCTATCGCAGGTCTCCGTAAAAGGTATCAGCGAACAGGAGCGTATGCTCAAAGAATGTGTGATCAGGTATTTTATACCCCAACCCTAAAGGGGGTAAATACGGTAAATAATAATTGTTATGAATACTTCTCAGGGGTAAAAC
Organism: uncultured Bacteroidota bacterium; assembly: GCA_903887005.1. Lineage (GTDB taxonomy): Bacteria > Bacteroidota > Bacteroidia > Chitinophagales > Chitinophagaceae > Nemorincola. Next base: position 29,656 of record CAISOH010000019.1, read on the forward strand.
AGTGCAATAAATATCTCTCGCAAAGGCGCAGAGACGCAAAGTATAATTATTTGATTGTTAGTAAATTATATAAAAGGTCAAGACCGCAAAGCCCTCAATTAATATATGCACTAATCTATCCCGATTACAGTATAATTGCCCAATTACTACTATTCAAAAAATAATATGCACAGCAACCTTATATGCTTTTACAGGCAAAGAAGGATTACTTACAAATCCTTCAATACCAATCAAAAATTGTCAGATGGAATTCAATCGTTTAATAACCTTTTGTGCAGCTTAATAGCAGGTTCCCCGGAACAAGGTCCCGCCTTTTTCAGCGGGAGGGGTCAGGGGTTTACTGCTTTGTAAATTTCCTTGTAACTACTACATTCCCGTTTGAGTTGAATAACCGGACAAAATAGATACCCGATGGAATATTGTCAAGGTTCAGGTTAGCGCTGTTTCCTGTTACCTTATAAACATTCATGACCTTACCAATGATATTGTACACCGCAATGTTTTTTACATCAGCATTTGCATCATAAACTACATTCAGTTCATCGGTTGCAGGATTGGGGTATAGCATCACTTTTTCTTCCCCGTTAGTTACAATAGGAACAGATGTTGGAGCTTTGGTAACCAGAAAAGTAATGTTCTTTGTATAGGTGGCGCCTGATGTATCTTTAAGCTCAATGGTAATATAGTGTGTGCCTGTTGTGACAGTGGCATAGCTAAGTGAAAGATTAAAACCACCCGGAGTGTTATAAGTATATGGCATAGAGTAATGATTAGGGCCTGGTGTTGATCCGTTCCATAAAGCGGTGCCTCCATCATTTCCATAACATGTGTTATTATCGCAAATACCGAAACAGGCTGCAGTACGCCAGTCAGCAGGAAAGTCACCGGTAACCACATGCCATACAATTCTTAAACCGCCGGTAGCACTGGTATTTGTGATATTATCGGATGGTGTACCGCCGCTGTTAAGTGAACAGACAACTGTATCTGAAACAACTGTAAATGTCTGCGCCTTCAACATTACTGCCGAAAACATACTTAAACAACATATTATAATAAATAAAGCTTTTTTCATCTTACACTAATTTACCTTGCAAATTAAGCATTAATTCACTAATAGCAAAAAAATCATTGTTAAAAATGTCATTAAATATATTTTATATTTTGTGACATTTTATGAAAAGGCATTATATTAAAAAGAAAATAAATTTATTGCCTGGTAAATTTCCTCGTAACCACCACATTCCCGTTCGAGTTGAATAACCTTACAAAATAGATACCGGGGGGTACGCTTTCAATATTCAGGTTAGCGCTGTTCCCGGTTACTTTATACACATTCATCACTTTGCCTATGGTATTGTACACCACAATATTCTTTACATCCGCATTCGCATCATAAACAACATTAACCTCATCCCGCGCCGGGTTAGGGTACAAGATTATGTTGTCTCCGGCATTTGTAACATTAGTCACATTTAATGGCGATTTACAAATAATAAATGTAATAGGTTTGGAATAACCACCTGGAACCGCTTCTGCCAGCATTACCGTAACATAAAAACAGCCTGTACTGGTCGCATTTGCCAGGTTAAGGGAAAGGTCAAATGCATTGGTAGCACCTCCTGCATAATTACATGTAAAATAAGTACCTGTAGAGGTGGGCTTATACCATAACAATGAATCATTTGTATTATTTCTGCACAAACTCGCATCACAAATTCCAAAGGCTTCATTCTTAAGCCAGTCAACAGGAAAATTGGAATCAATCACATGCCATTTGATATTCACTGCGCTTGAGCCCGGAATTGTAATATTATCAAATACAGCGGCAGTTTTATCAGTTATTCCGGGAGTACCCGGTATAGTGAAATATACAGTATCTGAAGCAACAGTAAATACTTGCGACCACAAAACACCCGGTGAGATAAAACCTAAAGCACACAACAAAATAAGTAGGATTTTTTTCATATTCACACTATTTTACAATGCAATTTAGTAATTAAAGACCTGTTTTCCAAGAAGGCAGTTGGTTTCCGCATGAAAATCTTGTTAAAAATACATTTGCCCAATGGTCTGATAATACTAAATCCAATTGTATATCAAATTACGGCACGAAAGAGTTTCTCGCAAAGCGGCAAAGGCGCTGTTTCCAATTAACGTTTTCAAGTTCGCAAAGGTATAGTAGTACAGATTTTTGACGTTTAAATGGTATTACAGAACAATAAAGCGGCTGCCCTGAAAAAAGGCAACCGCTTTATTTATGCAATACAAACTATTTATTATTTCTCTACTGTGATACGTTGTGCATTAGTACCACCATTAGCTTCTATTAAAACTATATAATTTCCCGGAGCAACATTGGTAGTTGGTATAGTTACCTTCTGTGCGCCTTCACTCCTGTTGTCATTCATTACATCAGCAATAAGGCGGCCTGTATAATCAACTAATTTGACATGCACATTGCCCGATTTTCCAAGATAAAAACTTAGTGTTGCTTCATCTTTTGCCGGATTAGGATAAATACTGATGCCGGTTACATTAGATATAGTACTAACTCCGTTTATAGTAGTCGTATTAGTAGGAATAGCTACAAATGACTGCATAATGGAATGACTTGCATCTTCCTGTACAAAGGCGATCATCTCACTGCCTAATAATGGATTGCTCCAGAAATCACTGCTCATCTGAAGCGGATAGGAAGATGCCCCAATGTAATAATTGTCGTTAACATACGATATTGCAGTATCTGCAAATGTCTGAGAAACACCATCAGTCCAGGAAGTCACGGCATGACCATTAGCGGATGGCAGCATTTTACGCATTACATTATAATAATCAAGCTGCCCTGTTGTATTTGTTGTATTCGTGTAATGCTTGTCGCACAATGCGGTATAAACATGGAAAGTGCCTGTTTTTGTAAAGTGTGGTGTAACAGTTAATATCACGCCAACCTTTTTCTTGAATGTATCAACATTGTAGGTAGCTGTAATGTCAATAAATGACATATCAGCATGAGAGCTGTTTGCTTCATTGGTAAAATCTGTAGTGTTGGTTGTTGAGAATGGGCTGGTCCAGCCTACATTGCTCATTACACCATTTACCCAATGCTCGGGGATACTGTTACAGCCATAAAAGGTCCTGCGGGTCAATCCGTCATTATTATAGCTTTTGTCGGTACCGGGGCTTGGCCAGTTCATCTGGTAATGAATAACATTGAAATTTGAGCCGATCACATCTGCATTCAATGTCAGGCACAAGGGGTCATAAGAAAAGTTAAATGCTTTACATGGTGCGCAGGTAGAAGAGGAGAACTCTTCAACAAGGCCCTCGCGTGTTGTAGTTGCGGAAGCCAGTAAAAATGAGGACTTTAATACAGAATCTTTATTCACATTGGCTATTCCATTAGCCTGTGTTGCACCTACTCTTAATGCATTGGTACCGGTAATAGCGCCTGACATCGCTGTTGTAAATGTCAATGTCTGTGTTGCATAGGGTGCAAGGCTTAAGCCGGTAAAGCTTTGGGTAACCTGCGCTCCGCCATTAATGGTATAGTAAGCGTCTAATGAAGTAAGTGTTATGCCATCATTCTGAACAGTAAATGATAATGGAGTTCCGTTAGCGGAAATACCATTGGCAATGCTGTTATAATTAAGTGATAGCAGCCCGGCTTCACTGGTATTGAGGTTTTTCACTTCAATATTATCCAATGCAACGCCAAGAATAGCGCCGCCGCCATCGGAATAGGTAAATGCGATCATACAATTCGCCCCGCTTAAAGTAGTTGTGAGGTTGATATGCTGCCTCGTCCAGACAGCGCCATTCCATGCATAAGGCAGAACAGAATCTATCACACTCCAGGTAGTACCGCCATTAATAGAACCTAATACGTAAGCATGTTCAGTAATGCTGGTTGATGTTTGAGTAGCACCATAAAAAAAACAGTCGAAATTCAGCCATGGTGTTGTCTTCCCTACTAAACTGAATACCGGAGATTTCAATGTATCATGTAATTGCCCGGGATTTGCAGCATCATCTACTACCACATACTGCGAAGATGTAGGAATATTGTATTTCCCTGTAAGCGTACCCCAATTGGTTCCGGCAGCGGAACTTGTAAACCATGCAACATGTGAAACAGGACCGGGTGTTGCTGTATCCAAAACCCAACCAGCTGGTAATGCCGGGGCTGTGACACTTTCAAAATCCTGCGTTAATATTACCTGCGCATTGCTTGCCAAGCCAAAGCACGCAAGTGTAAAACTGAGTAAAATCTTCTTCATTTTCTTGTTTTTAAGTTAAGTATAAAGTTTTCCGATCTACGAAATTAAGAGAATTTTAATTCTCAAGGTTATTTTTTTACGTTTATTAACTAATTTCTAAAAAAAAACCGGTTGACAACTATGCTTTGAAGCAACTTATTTTGTTTACATTTAGGTTTAAAACAAGTTGCCGTGCGCCTGCTTTCAAGTTTAATTGTGTTCTTATCAGGTATTTCATGTATTGGTTACTCACAAATGCTGCCCAAAGAAAATGCAGTTCTCAATTACAGGTTAATTGGTTTTTCATTTCCGGGAAAGGAAGACATAATTGATTATAAAATTGAAATAGCGAGGGGATATTTTACCGGAGAAGATTCTTTTAAGAAAAATATTATTGTATCACAATCTGCAGCGAAAAATAAAATAATCGCGGAGGTTCCTGCTTTTGGCAGCCAATATACATGGCGGATTATTTACCCGGCCGGCACTCCGGTTGAAACGCCCGCCGGCAGACTTTTTCACTTCAGCACTGCAATGATCCCGGCTGTGGATACAAATAATATGAGATTGCGGATCTGTAAACCTGCAGAAAAATATGGCGACGCCTTTGTGTTTTTAGATGGTAACGGAGTTTTGTATGACGTCAGCGGGCGCCCCATATGGTTCCTGCCGCAGATAGAAGGAAAGAAACCGGAACCGATTGATCTGAAACTTTCAGCAAAAGGGACCATTACTTTTATTTCCAAGCCCCATGCATACGAAATAAATTATAACGGGGATATCTTATGGGAAAATCCGGTTACAGGGAATGTAACGGGGTTAAGCAAGGAACAGTTCCACCATCAGCTTACGCGGTTGGCTAACGGTCATTATATGGTACTTGGTACTGAACATCTTAAAGTGCTGCGAAAGCAGCCACTCATGAGCGGTAAATATCCATTTTTTTCTATCAATGACAGTTCAAAAACAGGCCAGATAGACACGACCTACTTCGAAGCGCCCTTTGGAACAATAGAAGAGTACGATGAAAAAGGCAATCTGGTCTGGTCCTGGAAATCTTCCTCTTACATTCTGTCGTCCGATATTTACGATTATTACCGCATGTTGCCGGGCCCCTTCCCCGATTATGATATACACGAGAACTCATTTTATTTTGATGAAAAGAATAAGGTTGTTTACCTGGGCTTCAGAACTATCAGCAGGATACTTAAAATTAAATATCCTGAGGGGGAAATACTGAGCACCTATGGTGAGATCTATAAGCCGGGGGGTTTGCCGAAAGGGAATGAATTTTTTTACGGCCAGCACAGTTGCAATCATTCAGACAATGGCTATTTGTACGTGTTCAACAATAATATGCGCGACTCAAATTGTCTTCCTAAGATCACGATCCTGAAGGAACGTTCACCGGGCAAGGAGCGCCTTAAAAAAATATGGGAGTATGATTTCCCTGCGAAGGACCTGGATGAGAAAATTAAGCCGGGATTTTCATTTAATGCCGGGGGAAACGTAGCAGAACTGCCTGATAATTCCATGTTTGTGAGTATGGGTGTTCCGGATAGCAAACTGTTCATTGTCAGCAGGGAAAAGAAAGTATTGTGGAGCGCATTACCTGAAAAATGGGATGAGAAAAAAGGAAAATGGACATTAATGCCCCAATATCGCGCCAGCATTATTGCAAACCGCAAAGATCTGGAGCGTCTCATCTGGAACGAAGAAATAAAGAATGAATAGAACGTAATAACTAAAAGTAACGAGATCCCGACAATTATTAATATGGCAATCAATCGTTACCCTATTTAGCATAGTTGTCCCACACCGAAAAGGTGTGGGACAACTCAAGACCTCAACAAATATCATTATTATACTTCAAAATATAGAAAAGGCCTGGCTATACTTCTCACGGGGTAAAACAGTACAATAAATATCTCTCGCAAAGGCGCAAATACGAAAAGTATAATTATTTGATTGTTAGTAAATTATATAAAAGTCAAGACCGCAAAGCCCTCAATTAAAATATGCTCTAATCTACCCCGATCACAGTATAATAACTGATATCCGGGGTTGAAATATCGGATCATATTCCCACCGGTTTCACCGGTGGCTATTCAAATTAATGCCCTATCGGGCATTCTGCATCATTTATAAGATGATTACCATGCACAATTTTATCAGGCGAGGAGAATAATAATGATATTTGTTGAGGTCTTGGGGGGTGTCCCACACCTTTTCGGTGTGGAACAGCTATGCTAAATCTGGCTGATACTCCCTGCTGTAAAGCATTTTCGTGACTTACACCCAATAGCATATCCCCTGCCAGGCAAAAAAAAGAAGGAACCATATAGCCCCTTCCCTTTTTTGTAAAATATTCAGCTACTACTTACTAACTGTAAATGATTTAGTTACTTTTTCACCACCGTTATAGATATTCATAAAATATTCACCGTTTGCGAAATTATTCATTTCAATGACTTCACCGAAAAGACTGCCGCCTGATGGATATTCTTTGGCTAAAACAACCTGTCCTATAGAATTGCAAATTTCAATCTTAGTATCAGAAGGTGCGCTTAATACGCCTTTTACAGTAATCCTGTTTTTTGCAGGATTAGGAAAAAGAGTAACTTCTGCCATTGCCTTAGAAACTTCATTTACTGACAGAGGAGCGTTCTTGGGCATGAGTCTTACTCTCGACTGGATTACATTTTCAATTGCATTACCGGCAGAACTATTTGCAGGGCCAGGTTTTTGAAACATACCTATTACCTTTACATAAGTGGGATTTGAAATAGCAGGGATCGTGTAACTGTAAGTCTTGGTGAATGTGGCGCCAGCCGCAGGATTAGTAAATGCCAAATCACCAAATATATTGGCGCCAAGAGATGCTCTTACTACATTCATGTGCGAATATTTTGCAGCAGGTAAAACGCTTCCCAAACCGGTAAACCAGCAAGGCTGACCATTACATGCAGTTGTAGATGAATTTAAATAACTATGTTGCTGGAAGGCTGCAGCTGCACTTGAAATACTATCTTCAGTTATGAGCGCATTGACATTCCAGGTGCCTGTTTGAGCAGATAAAGCTTTTCCTATAATAGTAATGGTAATTACTTTTGTAGCAGGATCGTAAAGACAATGCATTGTTACATCAAAATTAGGAGTGAGTGCATCACGGTTGCTCACGTAACTGTCCCAGGGACGGCTCTTCCCTACTGCACCTCCTAAAACTGGATAACGGTCAACTGATCCCATAGGGAATCCCGAAATATACCCCGTACCAGCACAATATGGGTCTCCGGTTACAACCATGTCAGTACCATCATAAGATGAACCATGCCAGGAAGCGATAACAGCATGAGGATAATTCGTTGCAATAGTTTCTTCAATATCCTGTGCTCCGTCAGGGCAATAACCACAGCCAGGTCCGGTTGCTTCTTCTACAAGTGTATATTTTTTTCCGTAGGTCGAGACATTGTATTGCCCGAAGGAATTGCTAACCAGCAGCGTTGCTGTGGCGCATAAGAGAATAGATTTCAGTTTCATTTTTATTTGGATTTTTAAAGATTTAGTTGATTAATGTCCAGCAATTTAATGAAATATTTAACTAAAACCACAGAATTTACTAATTTTTAATTAAATATATTTTTTAATAAAGCATGCAGGCATTAAAAAACAATGTGTCATTGTCGGGCCAACCATTTATAAATCAATTAATTATAAAAAATATCCACAATATGAAGGAGGCCTGGAGTACCTCATCATTTTTAACCATGGTGAAGTTCCGATGGGCGTTGCCCATCGCTAACATATTTCGCCCTTTCAGGGCTTAGGGCGTTTTTCATTTAACCGATAGGCGTTGCCCACCGCTATTCATAATTTGCTCTTTCAGGAGGGCTTAGGTTAATGACATTGTAGTGGGCCCATATTTTTATTTACTTTCTCATAAAATACATAATAACACCTCCTAAGTTCAAGTACCAAATGCTACACGCTTAGTCAATTTACGTCCGGGGGTACCCCCGGACGTAAATTGACTAAGA